>JALYZV010000049.1 GCA_030948685.1 Vulcanimicrobiota bacterium
GAGCGTGGCCACGCTCGTGACGCCGGCGACCCAGCTCATGCCATTCCAAGGATACCAGACGGCGTCGAGTGTCCGCGCGGCTCCGCGGTGCCGAACCGGCAGGTCGGCGACCTCGAGCTCCTTGACGTAGCGTTTGCGCGCAAACCATGCGGCGCGCTCCGGTACGAGCAGCGTCAACTGCAGCCTGTCAGGCTGCCATTGCGCCCAGCGAGACACGATCTCGCGAACGTACCTGCCGATTCCTCGTCTGTCACCGGTCAGGTTCCAGGCGTCCACACCGATCTGCAATGGCATATGCCGTGTGTTGAGGACAGGTTCGGTGCGGCCCTTTTCTACGCGTCCCAAAAGGAGGTGGGCGACCGCCCCGTACAACTTGTCGCTTTAATGTCGTCTTTCGCAGGCATTGTTGCGCACTTAATCGTGGGACGCAAGCGCGAGCCATATCTCGGTGCCGTATTGGCAGCGATTGCGGACGTCTGCGATCATGCAGTCGTCAACGACAACTCCGGTCTCGCGCACAGTTCCAACGCCGACGTCGTCGAGCAGTCCCGGCTTGCGCGAGGCGGGCGCCTGACACTTGTGCGCTCATCTTTTGTCGATTTCGCGACGGCGCGCAACACCTGTCTCGAAGCAACGCCTGAGACCTTCTCGCGCGCCTGGGGACTCTTCGTCGATGCCGACGAGGTTCACGGAGACGAGCTCAAAGCCATGGCGGCGCTTCTGCCTTTTCTTTCTGACGACGTCGAGGCAGTCGACGGGTACAGCCGCTTCTTTGTCGGATCATTTGACTGGTGGACCGAGCTGCAGCGCAGCCGTTGTTTTGTCCGGCTCTCGCGTCGACTGCGCTGGTCCGGTAAAATCCATGAACGCCTCTCACCCATCCGGCGCCGCATCGCGCTGCCGGCGCAGTGGTGCCAGTACGGCCATGTGATGACGCCGCGCGAAGAGGCGGAAAAGAGCCGTCTCTATGCGTCGCTTGGTCCGGGCGTCGCTCCGACCGACGCTCAGGTTGCGTGCGCGACGCCGGCTTCGGTTTGGACGCAGCTTTTGCTCAAGGCCAACCGCTTCGCCGGCGCGCACCCCGCTGCGATGGTGCCGATTATCATGCGACTGCGCGGCGAACGCGCCGATATGTTCGCGCAAGTCGACAAGCTTGTGGCGCGGCAAACCAGAAGCGACCGCATGCGCAACGCAGTGCGTCTGGCGAACGCGTCGCGGTTGATTGCCTGGCGTTCGGCTGAGGCGCTCCTACGCTGGCGCTGGCCCGATCACGCGCGCTATCACACGATCCCGGAACCGGGCCGGCGCGCGATCGCCGACGTTACGCTGCATGTCGGGTTGGGTGTGGAAGGACGCTTCGCGAGCCAGCCCGCGCACACGTCCCGATAGCATTCGGCCCGCAACGGACTTTGAAGCAACGGACCTTTGAAGCAACGGACCTTTAGGTCCGTTCAAGCGGATCTGAAGATCCGCTGCTTCATAGGTCCGTTCAAGCGGATCTAAAGATCCGCTGCTTCAAGAGAAACATTGATCAGAGAACGGGATGCTGAAGCTCGGCGCTGCTGCCGAGTGCGAGATTATAGCCGCGCAGGGTTTCTTGCGCTGATTCGCGCCAGGTAAAACGCCGGATGCGCTGATCGAGCGGATCGCCTCGATAGCGAGGGGGCCGGGCAAACGCTCGCATGACCGCGGCACGAATCGAATCGGAATCGGCGGGATCTGCGTACTCCGCGTCGCTGCCAAAATATTCGACTTCGGCCCCGCGATCGCCAACCACGATCTTGGCACCCGCAGCCGCCGCTTCGAGCGTTGCGATGCCTGCAGTCTCGCACCACGAGACCAGCGCATGCACCTCGCTGCGGCCCAGCATCTCAAGCATCGGCTGTCTGGGCACCTTGCCATGAAAACGGGCGCTCGGGCACAGCTTCAAACAAACCTGAACCAGTCCAGGGTTGAAGCTGGCTCCGACGATGTTGAGTTCGACGTTGTCGTCGTTGCGCAGCGCATAGCACAGCCCGCTCTGATTCTTGCGCGTCTCGACCCGGCCGATGCACATCAGCCCGCTTTTTTCTTCCTGCCAGAATCGAGCGGGCTCGAGGTTGGCGGCAATGAGAACAGTGACGAGCGGAATCTCGCGAACGCCGAGCTGCACGAGACAATCGCGGGCCTCGATCGCGCTGTTCGGCAGCAAGACGCGCGCCCGCCGCAAGAGCGCTGTCTGCTGGGCCAGACGACGTTCGAGGTCGCTTCTCTGGCGCGCATCCAGAAAGCTGTCCAGATGCTTTTCCTCGCGCAGGCGGCGCAGCTTCGGTTCGAGCGTCTGCACCTGCTTGGCATGCAGAAACAAATGCTCGTAGGCGTGGGCCCTGCCAAAATACTCGCGTAAATCGAGCCAAACGGGTGACAATGCGATGGGCACTCCTGCCTCCTGGCAGGCGTCCATTTGCCGCTGGCACACCTCCGGTTGCCCGACGTTAAAGATGTGCGCGATGTCGTACCCGCGAGCATCCGGGCGATCGGTCTCGACGAAATCCGCGTCGACGCCGAGCTCCTTGAGTGCCGTGAAATTGTCGCGCGCGAGCACAGTGTCCCCGCCGAATCGGGTCGAGGCATCCGGGCGCATGACGAATAGGACGCGCGGACCGCTGCTCACGCGACGATGACGCCAAGCATGTCAGAAACTGCTGGCAGTGGGATGCAGCATTTGGGTGCGGTACAGCGCGGCGTACATGCCGTTGCGCGCGAGCAAGTCGGCATGCTTCCCGTGCTCGACGATCTTGCCTTCCGAGAGCACGAGGATGGTCGTGGCCCGCCGAATGGTCGAGAGACGATGCGCGATGATGAATGTTGTGCGCCCAACCAGCAGACGCTCGAGCGCCTCGTTGATCAGCGCTTCGGACTGGGCGTCCAGCGACGACGTGGCTTCATCTAAGATAAGAATGCGAGGATCGCGTAGGATGGCGCGAGCGATCGCCACACGCTGGCGCTCGCCTCCCGACAGGCGCAAGCCGCGCGCACCAACCAGCGTGCGGTAGCCTTCCGGGAAGCTGCTGATGAAGTTGTGCGCGTTGGCCAGCTTTGCCGCTTCTTCTACTTCCTCGTGCGTCGCATCCAAGCGTCCGTAACGAATGTTTTGCTCGATCGAATCTGAAAACAACTGCGGGTCTTGTGGAACGATGGCGATGGCCTCGCGCAGGGACGCCAGCGTCACCTCGCGCAAATCCTGGCCGTCGATGCGCACCGTTCCGTGGGTAGGAATATAAAAACGCGGGATGAGATTGACGAGCGTCGTCTTGCCAGCGCCTGAAGGACCGACCAGCGCGATGATTTCGCCCGGGCGAACCTGAGCGGACACGCCCTTGAGAACCTCGTTCGTGCCGTCGTATGCAAACCGTATGTCGTCGAACTCAACGTCACCGCGCACGTCCACGAGCTTGCGGGCTCCTGGCGCGTCGCGCACCTCCACCGGCAGATCCAACACCTCAAAAATGCGTCGCGCGCCGACCAGCGCCTTGTTGAGATCGCCGAAGTAGTTCGTTAGCTGGTTGATCGGATTGCTGGCGGCGATGGCCAGCGTTAAGAATGCCGCCAGCTCCTCGGGACTCTTGCGGCCGATGACGAGCTCGTAGAATGACACGCCGGCCAGAATGAGCAGGCCGAAGGTGACGAGGAAATCGACGACTGGGACCTGGGTCAGGCTAATTTGCGCGAGCTTCATGGCGGCGCCGAGGTAGGCGTCGTTGCGGTCGAGGAACCTCCGGATTTCATAGGGTTCGCGCGCAAACGCTTTGATGACGCGCATGGAAGAGAGCGCCTCTTGCAGCGCGGCATTAACGTCAGCCACGCGTGACAGCGCCATCTGCGTCATACGGCGGATGATAAGGCCAAATCGGAAGACCGCGAAAGAGACGAGCGGCGCGACGGCGATCGTCACGAGCGTCAGCACCCAGTCCAAGTAGAACATGTAGCTCAACGCGCCGGCTAAGGTGAGCAGAGCGCTGGTCAAGAGCGGCAACGAGGTCACGCCGCCAACCATGAGCCCCACGTCATTGTCGAAGCGCGAGATCAGCTCACCACTGCGCCAGCGGTCGAACACCTGGAGCGGCAAGAACTGGATCCGCGAGAACAGGTCGCCGCGCACCCGTGCGACGACCTTCTGGCCCACGTTGGTCATGGTGTAGCCGCCGGCATACTGTGCAAGATTTTTGACGATGTTGAGCCCAAGGCCACCGAGCAACGCAAGCTCCAGCGTCCGCAAACTGTGCAGCTGGACGGCCTCGATCAGCTTCTTCACGGCCAGCGCGTAGCCGATCGTCGCCAGCGATGCGAGACCCATAACCGCGACGCCCACCAGCAACTGGGGGACGTACGCGCGAGCATAGCCGAGCAGCCTGCGGTAGACCATGGGCGGCATTTGTGTTACCCACCGTGGGCGGCAAATCCCCCGGACTTTAGCTCGCGCGCTTGCGGTAGGCCTGGTATTTTGCAAGAAACGTGCGCGCCGCCGTTTCGTGATCCACGACGCGCGCCGGGTACTGCTGCGGTGTAAAGAAGCCGAGCTCGATCTGCTGTTGCGTGCCGATTTCCCACGGCGCGAGCGCCGCGCGCGTCGGCAGTTTGGCGAGCTCCTTGCAGTAGCGGCGCACATAGGTAGCTTGCGAGTCGAAGAGCTGCGCCTGGCGGATCGGATTGTAAATGCGAGGATACGCCGCTTGGTCCGAACCGATGCCGGCGATGCGCTGCCAGTTACCGACACACAAGGCTTCGTCCGCTTCGATCAGCTCGCGCATAAAGACGTCGCGGCCAATGCGCCAGTCGAGCCCGAGATCGGCGCTGCAAAAAGACGCCGCCACGACCGCGGCGCGTTGATGGACGTGCCCTTCGGCGACGAGCTGCCGCATGGCTGCGTCGACCAGCGGGTAGCCGGTTCTGCCGGACTGCCATAGGCCGATCGACTCCGGGTCGTGCGACCAAGGAAAATCGCGCATCTTTTCCTGGAGCGGCTCGTCGAAGAGGTCGGGCTCGTAGTACCCAAGGTGGCTGTAGAAATCTCGCAGCGCGAGGCGGCGCAAGAACGCCTCCATGGAGAGCCGCTCTTCGGCGAGCGTCCAGGAGCGCGCCATTTTTTCCCGCACCGCATGATAGGTAGCGCGCGGACTGACAAGCCCAAACCGCAGGTAGCCCGCCAGTTGCGAGGTCGCCGTTTGGCCGGGGTATTCCGCGTTTACGCCGTAGTCGCCGGCGCGAGCCGTCACAAAACGGGCCAGCGCTTCGCGAGCGGTCGATTCTTTTGGCT
>JALYZV010000050.1 GCA_030948685.1 Vulcanimicrobiota bacterium
GCATACCGCTGCCAGCGGGCGCTACAGCTCCGCAACTCTTCGGCCCGAATCCGTACACCGGGCAGTTTGACGGACTGGGCGCGCTGAAAGGCCCATCGTGGTGGACCTTGAACTTGGCCGTTTCGCACGACATCGGCCACAACATCAAGGCCTCCATTTTGGGAGCGAATCTGTTGAGCGGCGTCCACAACCATGGCTATCCGTGGGAGCAGGCGCAGAGCCAGCAGAATATCGCCTATGGCGATAATGCCTTCTACTCGTCGGCGCCACTCGGAGGGTACGGGCCGATTACCCCGAACCCGGCGACGGCTTACTACGGCAACACCTACTACGGCTACGCCCCTGCCGGCATTCTGCCCGTTCGCGACTACGTCTTCAGCGTTTCGGCAAAGATCTAGCGCGAAGATCTCTTCTACAAAACGCAGGGCTGCTGGGAAACCAGCAGCCTTGCGTTTTAACTGCCTTGCCAGGGCAGGTTGGGCGGGTAGGCCCGCGAACTTGTCAGGCCAGTTCTAACCTGTGGATGCGGCGGCCGCGTTGTCGCGCACATCACCCCCTGCGATTGAGGAGAACCCAGCCCTGATGAATCCCAGAATGGGAGCTTGCATTGTCGCGGCTTGCGCGGCAATCGTCACGCTTGCGTCGTGCAACAATAGAACCGCAACAAGCCCAACGCCGGCACCCACTCCCGTCGTCACAGGTCCCGATACGCTCTACGTCCAGGATGCAAGCTCGAAGACCGTTCGCGTCTACAAGCATGCCTCAAGCCTCAATGGCGTCGCGTTTGCTTCAGCCACGCTGCCCACGAGCGACGCGAGCAATCCCGACGTGATCTACAACGTCCCGTTCGACGTTCTCTGGTATCCAAGTGCTTATCCACTTCCAACGGTTGGGCCACCGCAGTCGACGCCCATCAAGATCTGGGATGCCGCCTCCACAAAAAATGGGCAAGATCCCAATGTGCTCGTGCCCTATTCGAACGGTCAAGGCACGGCGGCCTACGACTCAGTGCACGACCTGCTCTTTGTCGCCAACATCAACGGCCCCACGCTGCAAGTGTACTCGAGTGCCCATCTTATGACCAGTGCTTCAACGCCGGCAGCGAACGTCACGCTTGGGATCACCGACGGCGGAGTGAGCGGCACGCCCCGAGCGCAAGAGCTGCTGTACGATCCGGTCAATGACCGGCTCTTCGCGAGCGACTTGGGCACGGTCGTTGCAGTCTTTGATAATTTCGGCTCGACGGCACTCGGGGGCGGAACGCGCACCGCGAACCGCGAGATTTTGGGACTCAACTCACCTGATGGGCTCGCCTACAGCCCGGGGAACGACGTTCTTTATATCGGTGAGATCAGCCGCAAACAGATCAACGTCGTGCACAACGCAAGCACGGCGAACGGCCCCAACGGGCACGGCCAGGTCATCGACAGCTTTGCCACCGGACCCACTGGTTTGGCGTACGACCAGGTGCGCGATCTGCTGTTCGTTTACGACCCGCTGCAGATTTGGGTCATACCCGCGCCGGGCGCGGCGAGCGGCAACGTCAACAACATCCAAAACCGTCACCAGTTCTTTGATTCTTCAACCACGCTTGTTGGTTTTGGACTCGCAGTCGACACCGTTCACTAGCGCCCAGCTTGCATGAGTTCTACGATGTGAAGCCGAGCTGGCGGGCGATGACCATGCGCTGGACTTCGTTGGTCCCCTCGCCGATCTCGTTGATCTTGCAGTCGCGCCAGTAGCGCGAGACGGCGTATTCGTCCATAAAACCGTAGCCGCCGTGGATCTGAACGGCCGCATTGGCGGAGCGCCGCGATACCTCACCGGAAAAGAGCTTCGCCATGGCAGCCGCCGTGGCGAAGTCCCGATCTTGATCCTTGAGCCAGGCGGCTTTGAGCACCGCGGTCCGCGCGAGTTCGATCTCTACCGCCATATCGACCAGTTGAAAGTTGATCGCCTGGAACTTCGCGATTGGCTGGCCGAATTGGTACCGTTCCTTGGCGTATTTCGAAGCCGCGTCGTAGCAGGCTTGCGCCAATCCAACGGAAAGCGCGCCCACGCTGATGCGTCCTCCGTCCAAAATGTCAAGGAACTGTTTGAGCCCGCGGCCACGTTCACCAAGCAGATTTTCCTCGGGCACCTGCGCGCCGGCGAACGTCAGCTCGCGCGTATCGGAGGCACGCCAGCCCATCTTCTTATAGGGTGGTGCCTGCGTGTATCCCCCAGTGTCCTGAGGCACGATGATATTGCTGATCTCTGGACGTCCCTCTTTCCCCGGACCGGTGACGGCAGTGATCGTGACTCCACCAGTCATGGCGGTGCCAGCATTGGTGATGAAACATTTCGTTCCGTCGATCGTCCAGCGTCCGTCGCGCAACTGCGCGGTCGTCTTCGTCGCTCCGGCGTCGGACCCGGCTTGCGGTTCGGTCAGGCCGAACGCCCATAGCTTTTCGCCGCGTGCCAGCGGCACGAGATATTTTTCTTTCTGCTGCTCGTTGCCAAATTGTAAGAACGGTTGTGATCCTAGCGACACATGGGCTGCCATGGTGATGCCAACCGAGGCGTCGGCGCGGCCGATCTCCATCACCGCCAGCGCGTACGACACGGTGTCAGCGCCTGCGCCCCCATACTTTTCGGGGAACGGGAGCCCGAGCAGGCCAAGCTCGCCCATCTTGCGGATGGTTGCTAGCGGAAACTCTGACTTAGCATCCCACTCTTGCGCGTGCGGCGCAATCTCGCTCTCAGCGAACTCGCGGCACATGTTCGCGACATCCTGTTGCTCTGTGGTGAGATCGAAATCCATGCGCATCCCTTCCCACCACATGGGCCGGTTCCCCACTCGATAGGGCAGGGAAGGTGGGCGGCGAATGACTCGGCACAGGATGGCCACTTCAGCACTCTGGGGTTTGCGTTGGGCCGGCCATGATCGTCTTTAGAGACGTCAGCCTCGTTTACCCCAACGGCGTCCACGCTCTTACCGAGATCAGCCTCACCGTCGCGCGCGGTGAGTTCCTCTTCCTGGTCGGTAGCTCCGGCCAGGGCAAGTCCAGCCTGCTCAGATGCATCAACCGAGAAGTGCGACCGTCCGAGGGCGAGGTGGTCGTCGACGAGCAGAGCCTCTCGGAACTGCGAGCCGGCAACATTCCTTTTTTGCGGCGCAAGGTGGGCGTGGTCTTCCAAGACTTCAAGCTGCTGCACCAAAAGACGGTCTGGGAAAACGTCGCCTACGCGTTGCAAGTGACGGGCGCAAGTTCGCGCGATGTCCTGCGACGGGTGCCGCGTACGCTCGAGCTCGTCGGCATCGCGCACAAGAGCAAGATGTTTCCGCACGAACTCTCCGGCGGCGAGCAGCAGCGCACGGCGATCGCGCGATCGCTCGTCAACAATCCGCTCATCCTCTTGTGCGATGAGCCGACCGGCAACCTCGATCCCGAGACTTCGAGCGAAATCATGGCGCTTTTGGCGCGCATCAACGCAAAAGGCACGACGATGATCGTGGCGACGCACAACCAAGCGATCGTGGATCGGATGCGCCGCCGGGTGGTGCGCCTCGTCAACGGGCGCATCGCACGCGACGAGGAGCGCGGACGATATCATGTTGGACTGGGGTAGGGTTCGCTTCTTCTGGGCCGAGGTCGCTCAGAATTTCACCCGCAACATCACGATGGCACTCACTGCCGTCGGCACCATCGGCATTTCCATCGTGCTGCTCGGGGTTTTCTTGTTCTTGCGGACCTCGTTTGACATCGTGATGCAAAATTTTGTAGGCCAGGTCGCCATCGCCGTCTATTTGCGTGATGACGCCAAGGGCCCCGCGGTCGACACGCTGATGCGGGATGCAAAGCTCGACCCGCGCGTTGACAGCGTGAGCTACGTGAGCAAAAAGCAAGCGTTCAAAAAGCTGCGCCAGACGCTGCGCGGGCAATTCAACCTCAATTACATCAACACCAACCCATTGCCCAACGCGATGATCATCCACACGCGGCTTCCCGAAGACGTGCCGGTGATCGCAGCCGAGCTTCAAACAAAGCCGGGCGTGGCGGTCGTCAATTTCGGCAGCGGCGTGACCGAAAAGCTGCTGCGCGCCGAAACGCTCTTCAGCGCTATCGGCGCGGGCATCATCCTCATGCTGCTGCTGTCGACCTCGCTCATCATGTACAACACGATCCGGCTTACCGTTTTCGCACGCCAGCGCGAAATTCGCATCATGCAACTGGTGGGTGCTACCAGTTGGGCGGTGCGCTGGCCGTTCGTCTTCGAAGGCATTCTGTCGGGGCTCATCGGCGCATCACTTGGACTGTTGGCCCTGCAGATGGGCTATCGCTCGTTTGCGCCCAAGGTGATCGTCAATCTACCATTTATCCCCTTTAACATCGCTAGCGTGCCGCTGCATCATCTGGCGCTCGAGCTGATCGTCGTCGGCGTGCTGGTCGGTATGCTTTCCAGCTTGCTGTCGGTTAGCCGGTACCTGCAAACCGCATGACGCGTCTGGGCGCAGGCTTTGTGGCAGGAGCCTGGGCCGCGCTCGGCCTTGCGGTCTTCGTGCTGGCGCCGCCGCTAGCTGGCCCGGGCCCCGCTGTTGCTGCGGCCGCCACCCCCGTGCCGCTGTCTGAGAAGATACGACAAAAGAGGGCGACGATCGAGGGCACCCGGCGCAAGCTCGAGGCAAGCAGGCGTCAATTGCACGCGGCGCGATTCAAGGAGCAAACAATCTCGCAGCAACTCAACGCGGTGCAGAACAGCATCGCGCGCGTGCGTTTGAGCCTGAGCGAACTGCGCGGTTCGATTAGCCAAAACGAGCTGCGCTTGGCAATACGGCGCGGCCAGCTTACCGCTACCCAGCAAAGCCTGAGCCGCCATCGCGACGCACTCAATCGCCGTCTGGTCGACGTTTATGAATACGGCAGCACGTCGTATCTGGACGTGCTGCTCAGCGCGACGTCATTCGTCGACTTCATCGAGCGATGGGATTTTGTTCGCTACATTTTGCGGGCGGATGGGCAATTGATCGACACGGTCAATCGCGAACAGGCGCGTTTCCAACAGCTTGTCTACGACTTGGAAAGCACCCAGGCTGCACTGTTGCGCGAGAAGGAAGACCAGCTGCGCCGTAATGACCAGCTCGGCGTGCTGGCAGGCGAGCGCCGCCAGCTGCTCGCTATTGCCGCCACGCAACGCTCGGTCATCGCGCAACAGGTCACCGAACTGGAGAATCTGAGCGCGGCCGAAGAGGCTCGCTTGCAAGAGCTCATTCGTGAGAAACAGCGGGAAGAAGCGCTGGCCGTTCTGCGCGCCCGGATGGCCGCGGCACAGGCACGTCGAGCGGCCGCCATCGCCGCAGGACTCCCTCCACCGGTCGAGCGACCGGAAGGTGGCCCGGTCGCGTTCCAGTGGCCCGTGCGCGGACCGATTACCTCGCCTTTTGGCATGCGCACGGACCCTGTGACGGGACGGTACCAACTGCACTCGGGCGTGGATATTGGCGCCGGTTACGGGGTCCCGATTCAGGCCTCGGCCGATGGAATAGTCATATACGCGGGTTGGTATGGAGGCTACGGCAACGCCATTATTTTAGACCACAGCTCGGGACTGTCGACGCTCTATGCCCACTGCTCTGCTATGTATGTCGCCGAGCGTCAATGGATACAGCGGGGTCAGGTGATTGGCGCAGTCGGCGCCACCGGCTGGGCCACCGGACCGCACCTGCATTTCGAGATCCGCGTCAACGGGGTTCCGGTCGATCCGCTTTCACGACTCTAAGGGCATCACAACGCCGGCGGCGAATGAAACCCTCTGCTCGAAACGTTAGTAAAGAAGTCGTCCCGCAGCCGCCGCCCGTTTTGAAAGGATATCGCTCACTCGTGTCCGCCTCCCGACGAAACCTCCTCATTCTCGTTGTCGTCATTGTCGCCATGCTCGCGTTCCTCGTGCTCGAGCACAAGCCACGCATCGCGTTGCGCATGCACGAACACCATCCGGTGCTCGCCTGGGATCTTGGCAATGTTGCCATGGATGCGGGCGGCGGCGCGACCATCGAGCAACGCAGTTTGGACATGCTCGACATGTCGCTCGAGAAAATCCGCAGCGTCTACTACAAACACGTCGATAATGAGGCGGTTCTGCTGCGAGGAGAACGTCGCGGGCTGCTTTCATACCTCAAGTATAAGCACGTCAACGCGACGCTGCCGCTGCCGGCGGTGAGTACGCACGCCTCCAACGCTCAGTTAGAAGCGGACGCAAATCAGCTTTTAAGCGGGGCAATCGAGAAATACGGGTCGCGAGCGGGTGCCGATAACCTGACCTATGCCGCGATCGAGGGGGCACTGGGGTCCCTGAATGACCCGTACACCGTCTTTCTGAGCCCGCGAGACAAGACGTCGCTGACGGAATTCATCCAGGGCGGTGATTTCGGAGGCATCGGCATCTACATCGGTAAGGACCAAAGGACGCACGAAGTCAACGTCATCCAACCCATCGACGGGACCCCGGCATCGCGCGCTGGGCTCAAACGCGGCGACGTCATTTTGTCGGTCGGCGGCAAATCGACCAAAGGCTTGGATCTCGACATCGTCATGAACATGATCCGGGGCAAGGCAGGTTCCATGGTCACGCTCGTCGTCCGACGTGGGAAAAGCGACGTTCGCGACTTTTCAATCGAGCGCGAAGTCATCACCGTGCCATCCATGACCGCGCACATGATCAGCGGCGACATTGGCTACATCCAGCTCTACGATTTCGGCGAGCGCTCAGCGCAAGAGGTGACCGACGCGCTCAATAAGCTGCTCAAGCAAGGCGCGCACGGCTTCATTTTGGATTTGCGCGACAACGGCGGCGGCTTGCTCGACGCTGCGGTGGACATCTCATCCAAGTTCATCGCTGATGGCCCGATCGTCTCGCGCATCGATCGCGATGGGCATGTTGAGACGGACGATGCGAACCAGGACGCAATCCCGCCTCACCCGCTGGTCGTGCTCGTCAATCAATATTCAGCAAGTGCGTCGGAGATCACGGCCGGCGCCATACAGGACTCCAAAATCGGCATCCTGATGGGTCAGAAGACTTTCGGCAAAGGCGTCGTGCAAACGATCTACGATCTACCGGGCGGCAGCGCCATTAAGGTGACAACCCAGCGCTATGTGACCCCCAACGGTCGTGATATCAACAAAAAGGGCATCGAACCCAACATAGTAGTGCCGATGGACTATAGAGATGTGGGCAGCCCTAGCAAAGATATACAACTCCAAGCGGCGCTGCGCTACCTCAAGCGACAGATCGCGTTGACCCAGCACAACGTCTAAGCTCACATCTGAAAGGTAATTCCAGTATGACTTCGCCCCTGCAACGGATGATCGCACGTTCCCTCGGTGTCGCGTTCGCACTCAGCATGGCGCTGGGCCTGACAGGCCTCGCCTCGGCGGCCGCCACCGACGACGTCGGGCGCTCCATGCTGGATTACTCGTTCGAACGAGCTTCGTCGGAGTTTTACAAAAAGACCAGCCCACAAGAGTTGCTCGACGGCGCGGTCAAAGGCATGCGCGCCATCGTCAAAAAAGGCGGTGGCGACCCGAATAAGATCGCCACACTGCGCGACGCCGGCAACGATAGCGCCGACATCGCGGCCCTCAACCACGAGCTGCTGCAAGCGGATCGCGATTTCGGCCAGACCGTCGGCGTGCGCAATATCGCGTATGCGGCGATTGACGGTATGCTTGCGTCGCTGCACGATCGCTGGACCGTGTTCATGACGCCTCGCGAGTACCGCAGCCTGAACGAAGGTCTCGACGGCGGTAACTTCGCCGGTGTGGGCATCGTCATCGACGTCGATCCCAACACAAAGTCGCTGCTCGTCGTCCAGACGATCGACGGCGGTCCTGCCGAAAAGGCGGGCATCCAGGCGGGCGATCTGATTCTTACGGTTGACGACAAGAGCACGCAAGGCTTGACCACGGAACAGGACAGCGCGCTTATCCGCGGCAAGGCCGGAACGGTCGTACAATTGAGCGTGCAGCGGGCCGGGGCGACGAAGCCCCTGTCGGTAACCATCACGCGCGAGACGATCCATGCGCCGAGCGTGCGCAGCCGCGTGTTGGATGGAAACATCGGTTACGTGCAAGTGCTGGTCTTCGGGTTGACGACCGGTCAAGAGCTTTCCGCAGCGATGCAGAAACTCGACAAACAGGGCGTTAAAGGCGTCATTTTAGACTTGCGTAATAACGGCGGCGGATACCTCAACGCGGCGATCGATGTGTCATCGCTGTTTGTGTCGGAAGGGCCGATCGTTTCGATCGATAGCCGCACAAAGCCACTGACCACTTTCGACGCAGAGAACACGGCAGTTGCGCCGCGTCCGCTCGCCGTGCTCGTCAACGGTTTCACCGCCAGCGCATCGGAGATCACGTCAGGCGCGATTCAGGATTCCGGGGCGGGCGTGCTCATCGGCAGCCGTACCTTCGGCAAGGGCGTCGTGCAAACGATCTATCCGCTGCCCGATGGAAGCGCCATCAAGATCACCACGGCTCGTTACCTGACGCCCAATGGGCGTGATATCAACGCCGTGGGCATTGCGCCGGATATCGCCGTGGGAGACGTCAAGGCAAACGATTTCGGCAAGCCGGCGGCCGATGGGCAACTGCAGCGCGCGCTCGTGTACATTCAAGATAAGATCGCAGCCGGTAACGGGCCTGAGAATTCAAAGCCGGTGAACCTCGACGGCGTGAAGCCGGCGGGCGCGTCACGATCTGCGCAGGGAACCAGCCGGCAGTAGATAAGCGCGGCCGCATGGCGGTCGACAAAGCGGCCGGCGCCGCCTTTAGCTGGGAACCGACCCAACAGACGATCGAGCATGCCAACATCACGCAATTCATGCGTGCCGTTGGCGTTGCGACGCTGGATGATCTTTGGCAGTTTGCGCGCCGGGATATCGCCGGATTTTACGAGCGGCTCATCGGGCAGCTCAGCCTTTCTTGGATGACGCCGTACAGCGAGGTGCTCGACGTCTCACGCGGCATCCCGTTTGCGCGTTGGTTCCGGGGTGGATCGTACAACGCGGCCTATCACTGCATCGATCGCAACGTCGCTTTGGGGCGCGGCCAGGAACCGGCCATCATATGGGAATCTGAGGGTGGCGCCTCCCGAACGTTGAGCTTTGAGCAGCTGCGCAAAGACGTGTCGCAGTTGAGCGCAGCCTTGCGCGAGCTTGGGGTGCGCAAAGGCGATACGGTTGGCATATTCATGCCGCTCCTGCCGGAGACTGCGATTGCGCTACTCGCTATCGGTAGGATCGGTGCAATCGCCGTCCCCGCGTTCTCGGGCTACGGCGCCAAGGCGCTGGCCACGCGGCTAGACGACGCGAATGTAAAAGTTTTGCTGACCGCCCAGGGCGTACAGCGCCGCGGCAAGTTCGTCGATATGAAGAGCGTCGCGGATGCGGCCTGCACGGAGGTGCCGAGCATCCAGCACATCCTGGTGCTGCGGCATCCCGATGCGCCGATCGGCCCTCGCGGCGAGCGCGATATGGATTGGCGCGCTGCCACGGCCTCGCAGCCGACGTTTGTTCCTGCCGAACGCACCGATTCGAATGACCCGTACCTGTTACTGTACACCTCGGGCTCGACCGGAAAGCCAAAGGGCGCTGTGCACGGTCACGCCGGTTTTCCGGTCAAGGTGCAGATCGATCAGTATTTGTGCTTCGATGTGAAGCCGGGCGACCGCATGTTGTGGTTTACAGATATGGGCTGGATGATGGGTCCGTTTCTCGTGCTCGGCGCACTCGGGCTTGGGGCGGCTGCCGTGCTCTACGATGGCACGCCGGACTATCCCGAGGCTGATCGCCTGTGGGAAGTCTGTGCCCGGCACAAGGTCACGCATTTGGGAATTGCTCCCACAGCCATTCGCGCACTGATGGTGCATGGAGACGAGCTCCCGCGCAGACACGACCTGTCTGCCCTCCGCATCCTCGGCTCGACGGGCGAAGCCTGGAACCCCGAACCGTACCGATGGTTTTCCAGCGCGGTCGGTGGCGGCAAGCTGCCTATCATCAACTATTCGGGCGGCACGGAAGTCAGCGGCGGCATCTTGGGGTGCTTTCCGATACGGCCGCTTGTTCCGTGCGCCTTTCATGGACCGGTGCCGGGCATGGACGCCGATGTTGTCGACGATCAGGGCCGCTCCATCCGGGGCAACGTTGGAGAGCTGGTGATCCGACAACCGTGGCCGGGCATGACGTTAGGCTTTTGGCACGATGACGAGCGCTATCTGCAAACCTACTGGTCTCGCTTCAAAGACGTATGGGTTCACGGTGACTGGGCGAGTGTTTCCGAGGACGGATTTTGGTTCATTCACGGCCGCTCCGACGATACCATCAACGTTGCAGGCAAGCGCGTCGGCCCGGCTGAGTATGAGAGTGCGCTGGTTGGGCATGGCTCCGTGCGTGAGGCAGCCGCGATTGCGGTGCCCGACGAGCTCAAGGGCGATACGGTTGTCTGCTTAGCAGTGCTTCGGCCAGGCTTTGAGGCGGGTGAAGAGCTTCGCGCGGCGCTCATGCAAGCGGTTATCGCAAGCATGGGCAAAGCCTTGGCCCCAAAGGCGATAAAGTTCGTGGACGACTTGCCGCGCACGCGCAATGCGAAGCTCCTGCGTCGCGTGGCTCGCGCCCGCTACCTCAGTCTGGAGAACCTCGGCGACCTCAGCGCGCTCGAGAATCCCGCCTCGCTGGAAGCCATCGATAACGCCCGGTAGCGAACGCTATGTTTTTGCGGGAGCTCTTTCACGCATACGCTTGGCTGCGTCGACCATGTTGCGCAGAGCCGGCACAACCTCTTCCCAACGGCGCGTCTTGAGTCCGCAGTCGGGATTGACCCAGAGCTGCTCGTTGGTCAGGTAACCGGCTGCCTTTTCAAGCAGCGAGTGCATCTCGTCTGCGCTCGGTATCCGCGGCGAGTGGATATCGTACACGCCCGGCCCTATTTCATTGGGATAGCTGAACTTCTTGAACGCGTCGAGCAGCTCCATGCCGCTGCGTGAGGATTCGATCGTGATGACATCCGCATCGAGCAGGGCCAGCACATCGAAGATTTCGTTGAACTCCGAATAGCACATATGCGTGTGAATCTGCGTGGCGTCGTCCACCGGGGAGGAAGCGATGCGAAAGGCGCGCGCTGCCCAGTTGATATAGCCTTCCCAATCCTTACGCTTCAGCGGCAAGCCCTCACGAAAGGCAGGCTCATCGATCTGAATGATCTTGATGCCCGCACGTTCGAGGTCTGCAACCTCATCCCGGATGGCAAGTGCGATCTGCGTCGCGGTCACCGATCGCGGTTGATCGTCGCGGACGAAGGACCATTGCAGAATCGTCACCGGACCGGTGAGCATGCCTTTCATCGGACGCCGCGTAAGCGACTGCGCATACTTGATCCACGGAACGGTCATCGCGGCCGGCCGCTCGACGTCGCCGAAAATAATCGGGGGCTTGACGTAGCGCGAGCCGTAGCTTTGCACCCAGCCGTTCTGGGTAAACGCGAAGCCTGACAGCTGCTCGCCGAAGTACTCGACCATATCGTTGCGCTCGGCCTCGCCATGGACGAGCACGTCGATGTCGAGTTTCTCCTGCTCGCGGATGGCGTGCTCAATTTCGGCCTTCATTGCCCTCTCGTAGGCGTCGGCATCGAGCTCGCCTTTCTTGAACTTGGCGCGGGCTTCTCGAATAGCCGGCGTCTGCGGGAAGCTGCCGATGGTGGTCGTGGGAAAAGCCGGCAGCTTCAACTCGTCCTGTTGCATGCGCTGCCGAGTGGCAAATGTGCTCGCGCGTTTGGCGTCGCCTTCGGTGAGGGCCGCCAGACGTCGCTCGACCACCGGGCTGTGGATGCGCTTGGATGTTTCGCGACTGCGCTGCACGGTGTCGGAGAGCTGCAGCTCATCGACAATCCCTTCGCGGCCATCGTGTGCCAGGCCGCGCCCGAGAATCGCAAGCTCGTGGAGTTTTTGCTTGGCGAAGGCGAGCCACGACTTAATCTCGACGTCAAGCTTTGTCTCGAGCTCCACATCGACGGGTGCGTGCATGAGGCTGCACGAGGGCGCCACCCATAGGTTGTCCGTCTTCTCACGAACGCGATCCAACAAGGCGAGCGCGCGCCGTAAGTCTGTGCGCCAAATATTGCGGCCGTCGACAACGCCGCACGAGAGCACCTTGTCCGCAGACAGATGTGTGAGAAACGCCTGGGCTTGGTCCGGTGCTCGAACGAGATCCAGGTGGATGCCCGCAACCGGCAGCGCTTGCAGCATGGCGGCGTGCTCTTCGACCGATTCGAAATACGTCGCCAGCAAGATGTCCAAACCGATTTGCGACAACGCTTGGTAGGCTTGCGCCATGGCGGCAAGCCACGGTCTGGGCAGGTTGAGCGTCAGGGCAGGCTCGTCGATCTGCACCCACGTCACGCCCAGCTCTTTAAGCTGGCGCAGGACGTCCTGGTAAACAGGAAGCAAACCGGCCAGAAGATCAAGCCGCGAAAAGCGCTTGCCGTTGGTTCCGCGTTCTTTTCCCAGCCAAAGGAAGGTGATCGGGCCGATCAGGACCGGTTTCGGTACGTATCCTTGTTGCAGGGCCTGGCGCGTCTCGTCGACGATCTTGGAGCTGCGCAGCGCAAAGGTCGTGTTTGCCTCGAACTCAGGGACGATGTAGTGGTAGTTTGTGTCGAACCACTTCGTCATTTCCATGGCGGGTGCAGCGTCCGAACCACGAGCCATGGCAAAATACGTTTGCATGTCGACCGTGCCGGCGGACAAACCGTACCGGCCAGGAATCGCACCGACCAGGGCACTCATGTCGAGCATCTGATCGTAGTAGGAGAAGTCGCCGACCGCCACATAGTCGAGCCCCGCCTCACGCTGCAGTTCCCAGTGGCGCGTGCGAAGCTCGCCACCAGTATGCTCGAGGTCGGGCTGGGAGATGTCTCCCTTCCAGAACGCCTCAAGCGCTTTTTTCAGCTCGCGCCGTGCGCCGATGCGTGGAAAACCTAAAGTATGAACGACTGCCACGTTATGAGTCCCTTGTCAGCGAAGTGTTCTATTTTCCAAGGATTTGGCGTGCGATGACGATGCGTTGGATCTGTTGCGTTCCTTCGTAGATTTGGGTGATTTTCGCGTCGCGCATCATGCGCTCGACCGGATACTCCGTCATATACCCGTAACCGCCAAGCAATTGTACCGCATCGGTGGTCACCTGCATAGCAACGTCACCGCATTTGAGTTTGCATAAGGCGCCCCAGTAGGTGACATCGTCGGCGCCGATATCGCACTTGTGCGCCGCTTCATAGAGCAAGAGGCGCGCTGCCTGCGTCTCCAGATCCATGTCGGCGACCATCCACTGCAAGCCCTGCTGCTTGGAGAGCGGCTTGCCAAATGCAACGCGCTCTTTCAGGTACTGCGCTGCAAAGTCGAGGGCCCCCTGGGCTATGCCGAGCGCCTGTGCTGCAACACCCGGGCGAGACTTGTCGAGGGTCGCCATTGCAATCTTGAACCCTTCGCCCTCTGTTCCTAGCAGCCGGTCCGCCGGGATGCGGCAATTGTCGAGGACGACCTCATTAGTCGGCGATCCTCGAATGCCCATTTTGTTCTCGACTTTACCAAGTTTGAATCCGGGATCGTCGGTGTGGCATATGAAGGCGGACACGCCTTTCGGCCCCAGCGAGGCATCGGTCATCGCAAAGACAATGCAGATGTCGGCAACCGCGACGTTGGTGATGAATACCTTCGTGCCGTTCAGCACGTATTGATCGCCATTGCGCGAAGCAGTCGTGCGCATGTTGGCGGCGTCGGAACCTGAGGTGGGTTCGGTCAACGCGTATGACGTCATCCACTCGCCGCTGGCGAGCTTGGGCAAGTACGTCTTTTTCTGCTCCGCATTGCCGGCGATCATGATCGGGAGTGCGCCCAGTTCTTGAACAGCGATGATCAGCGCGGATGAGGCGCACGCCTTGGATACTTCTTCGACAACTTTCACGTAGGTGAGGAAGCTCCCCAGGCCACCGTACTCTTCCGGAAAGGGAATCCCAAGCAGATCATTTTTGGCGAACAGGTCGCGGATATCTTGAGGATACTCACCCGTGGCGTCGATTGCGGCGGCCCGCGGCGCAACCTTTTCTTGCACGAGCTTGCGCACGGTGTCGAGCACCATTTTCTCGGCTTCGATGGCTTCCGCGCTGCGCTCGGGTGCCAGCATTGACCAGGCCCTCCGTTGACCGATTGTAGGACCTGCATGATTCGGTCCTGCGGCAGGAGCGCCCTGGCAGTCTGCGTTGTGGCTTGGGTTGGGATAAGGTTATTCGAGCTGGCCTTGCAACGTTCGAATCTCTTCCAGCAAGCGCAACACGACGTCGACGCCCGCGAGATTAATGCCGCAGACGTCGGTCAGACGCCGGATGGTTGATAAGCGGTCGATATCGGCAGCGGAATAAAAGCGCACGTCATTGATCAGCCGAGGCCGCAGCAGGCCGGCGCGCTCGTAGCGCACGAGCGTCTCCGGCGTGACGTCGAATTGCGCGACCACGGCGTTGATGGCATAGAAGCCTTCCAGCAGCTCGGTTTCCATCATTTCTTCTCCGCCAGCTCGGCAAGTTTTCGAAACAGCTCGCGCTCCTCGTCGCTCAGCTGCGTTGGCACCTGTGCGACGAGCTTGACATACAGATCCCCATTGCCGCCACCACGAAGGCGAGGCATGCCCTTGCCGGGGATTCGCAAGGTGCGCCCGTTTTGCGAGTTCGGCGGTACCTTGACGGAAATGCGTCCAGTCAAGGTGGGGACGCTCACCTCACCGCCCAGTACGAGCGTATAGACGCTCACCGGCTGCTCGACGTACAGGTCGTCACCCTTCCGGGTGAAGGTCGCGTCGGGTTTGATGCGCACGACCAGATAGAGATCTCCGTGCGCGCCGCCGCCGAGCCCGGGCTCACCTTGGCCCGCCAACCGGATGCGTTGCCCGTCGCGCACGCCCGGCGGGATGGTAACCTCGAGCTTTTTGGTGGTTGCGATAAAACCGTTGCCATGACACTCGTGGCAAAGCTTGCCATTCTGGTTGCCGGTGCCGTGACAGCGCGGGCAGATGGTGTGCGTCTGCAGCGACAGCGTGCGCTTGCCGCCCGTGTAAGCATCACGTAGCGAGAGTTCGATCTCGCTTTCAGCGTCCGCTCCGCGCGTTCCGCGACGGCTGCGGGTCGTCGTGCCCGCCGTACCGCGTCCCATGTTGCTGAAGAAGGTCTGGAAAAAGTCAGAGAAGCCGCCGTTACCGAGATCGCCGAAATCGAACTGAACGCCTCCCGGCGATGTCTGATACTGGAAATCGCGGGCGCGCTGCTGCCAATCGTTGCCCAGCGAGTCGTAGGTTTTGCGTTTTTCTGGATCGCTTAAGACTTCGTACGCTTCAGCGATCTCCTTGAACTTCTCTTCGGCTTCCTTTTTCTTGGTGGGGTTGACGTCCGGATGCCACTGACGCGCGAGCTTGCGATACGCCGCCTTGATCTCTTTGGTGGACGCACTTTTTGAGACGCCGAGCGTCTTGTAGTAGTCCTTATACTGTACGGGCATAAAGGTTGCCCGTTATTCGGACTCTTTGGCGACGATGACCTGCGCCGGACGCAAGAGGTCGTCGCCTATCATATAGCCCTTTCGCGCCTGATCGACCACCGTGTTGACAGGCGCGCCAGGCTCGACGCGTGTTGCAACGGCCTCTGAAACTTTTGGATCGAACGTTTTGCCCGTAAGCTCAATGGGCCGAACGCCCTCAGCCTCGAGCAGCGAGTGAAACTGCTTGACGGTTGCGAGCAGGCCGTCAACGAGTTGCTGGGCGGGTACGCCCTGTTGACGGTACGCCGCTGCTCGTTCAAGACTGTCGAGCACCGTGAGGATGCGGCTCAGCAGCGCGCGCCGCCCAGCATCGGATTGCTCGCGGATAAGCCGTTCGGTTCGTTTTTTATAATTGTCGAGGTCGGCAAGCGCGCGCAGGTACAGGTCGCGCTGCTCCTGAGTCTGGCCCCTCGCCTTGTCGAGTTGCGATTGCAACGATGTCGCGCCATCGGCAGACGCCTGCCCATCGGCGGGCGCCTGCTCGATACCGGGAACCGCTGCGCCCGAGGGCGAGTCTGAGTCGTTGTTGTCAGCCATGCCTTGCCGCGAGCGTCCTTATGTTTCTTTGTATTCTGCGTCGATGACGTCGCCCTCGGGAGCGGAGCTGCCCGGAGCGGCTGAACCGTCGGGGCCAACACCACCGCTCGCGCCTTGCTCGGCGGCCGAACCGTTTGGACTGGCACCGTCGCCGGATGTGGCGCCGGCCTGCTGATAGACGCTTTGGGCGAGCTTGTATGAGACTTCTTGTAGCCGGTCCGCGGCTCGCTTGAGCTCATCCGAATTGCCGCTCTTCAGCAGCGATCGTACATCGTCCAGCGCTTTCTCGACTTCCGCTTTGTCAGCGCCTGGGACCTTATCGCCAACGTCCTTGAGCGTTTTCTCAACCGAGTACACAAGACTTTGCGCGCGGTTGCGCGTCTCTGCCTCTTCGCGTTTGCGCTTGTCCTCTTCGGTATGCGATTGCGCGTCTTTGACCATGCGGTCGACATCGTCTTTGGAAAGGTTGCTCGAGGCGGTCAGGGTGATGCGTTGTTCCTTGCCCGTACCGAGATCTTTGGCGCTGACGTGGGTGATGCCGTTGGCATCGATGTCGAAGGTGACCTCGATCTGCGGCACGCCGCGCGGTGCAGGCGGAATGCCTTCGAGTCGAAAGCGCCCAAGCGTTTTGTTGTCCGCCGCCATCTCTCGCTCGCCTTGGAGTACGTGGATGTCGACCGACGTCTGTCCTTCGTCCGCAGTCGTAAACGTTTGCGACTTGCGCGTCGGAATGGTCGTGTTGCGCTCGATCAGCGGCGTGCGAACACCGCCAAGGGTTTCCAGACCCATGGTCAACGGTGTGACGTCGAGCAGGACAACATCCTTCACTTCGCCGGCCAGCACGCCAGCCTGGATTGCTGCACCGATTGCAACCACCTCATCCGGGTTGACGCTTTGGTTGGGCTCCTTCTTGGTGAGCTTCTTGACCAGCTGCTGGATGACTGGCATGCGCGTGGCACCGCCGACCAGCACGACTTCCTGAATGTCGTCGACGCTGAGCTTTGCATCCTTGATGGCGCTCTCGAACGGCTTCATGGTGCGGTCGGTGAGGTCGGCCGTCAGTTGCTCGAACTTGGCGCGCGTCAGCGTGTAGTCGAGGTGCTTAGGTCCGTTCTGGTCGGCTGTGATAAAGGGCAGATTGATCGAGGTCTGAACCATTGATGACAGCTCGACCTTCGCCTTTTCCGCAGCTTCGGTCAGACGCTGGAGCGCCTGGCGGTCGCCGGAAAGATCGATACCCTGATCTTTCTTGAATTCAGCCACAAGCCAGTCGACGATGCGTTTATCGTAATCGTCACCACCGAGGTGCGTGTCGCCGTTGGTCGCCTTCACCTCGAATACGCCGTCGCCGACTTCCAAGATAGAAACGTCGAACGTGCCGCCGCCAAGATCCCACACCAGGATCGTCTCGTTGCCTTTTTTGTCGAGGCCGTATGCCAGCGCCGCGGCGGTGGGTTCGTTGATGATGCGCAGCACGTCGAGTCCGGCGATACGCCCCGCGTCCTTCGTCGCTTGTCGCTGCGAGTCGTTGAAGTAGGCGGGCGCCGTGATCACCGCTTTGGTGACTTTTTCTCCAAGGTACGTGCTGGCGTCGGCAACGAGCTTTTGCAGAATCATCGCCGAAATTTCTTGCGGCGTATAGCTCTTGCCGTCGATGGTTACCTTATGGTCGGTTCCCATGTAGCGTTTGATCGAAGAGATCGTGCGCTCGGGATTGGTAATCGCCTGTCGCTTGGCGAGCTGACCGACCAGCCGCTCACCGCTTTTCGTGAATGCGACAACCGATGGTGTGAGCCGGCTTCCCTCAGCGTTGGGAATGACCGTCGGGGTCGAGCCCTCCATGTAGGCGACGACCGAATTGGTCGTTCCGAGGTCTATGCCGACGACTTTGGCCATGATATTGTGCTCCTCTGTGGTTCCGTGGTGTCAGTCTACCCGTTAGCCCTGGGGCAACACATCCGGCCGGTCGCCGAGCGTGACGTCGAAGGGTTGAAGGTTGCCGTTGCGCCAGACCAGCAGCGTGACCTTGTCGCCGACCTTCATTTTGGCGATGGCAGCGCGGATCTGAGCGGGGTCAGTCACCTTCTTGTGATTGATCTCGAGAATGATGTCGCGGCTTTGCAGGCCCGCCTTTTCGGCCGGGCTTTGCGGCTGCACGCTCACGACGACGACGCCCTCTGAGTTTGAGTAGCCCAGATACGTAGCAAGCTGCTTGTCGAGCGAGCGCATCTGGACGCCGATGTAGGCGTGCGCGATGTGAATGCCGTGTCCGGTGGTCTCGATCTCTGCCAGCACAGGCGCGGCCGCGTTGATGGGAATCGAGAAGCCGATTGCCTGAGCCTGCGGTGCAACCACCGCATTGATACCGACGACCCTGCCGCTGGTGGTGATCAGTGGGCCACCCGAGTTGCCCGGATTAATGGGCGTCGTTATCTGGATCATGTCGTCGTAGTGAAAGGTTGGGAAACCATCACCGCCGCCCGCGTCGATGC
>JALYZV010000054.1 GCA_030948685.1 Vulcanimicrobiota bacterium
CATTCGGTCGGCCCGAACGTCGTGTTGTAGGTGTGCACAATCGATCCCGTCGTGGTCACGTCGACCTGCTCAACGGTATTGGAACGTTGATTGCCTTTGCCAACAAAGGCGATCGTCTTCCCTTGCAGACAGAGAACTGCGATGGAACCCGTGCCGCTAGCCGCGCACGCTATAACGCTGCTCGGGAGGGGACTTGGGCTCGGACCGCCGCAGGTATAGGGCAGCATGTAATACGTGACGCCGGCTTTGAGAGTGATGGCGCTTGACGTCGGTGTGAAGACAAACGTTTGTCCGGATGAGGCGGTGAAATTGCCGACATGCTGCCAGCCGGTGACCGGATCGTAGAATCCAATCTTCACGGGCAGCGTGCCCATGTTGAACGATGGCGGGACGGTCAGCTTGAAACCGGGGAAGCCGTTCAAGCGCACGTCCTTATTGGTCGTCAACGTGAAGTACAAGAATTCAATCGCGACATGCATGTCGGGAGCCAGCGCTGGACTTCCGGCGGGAGCCGAGGGTGTAATCTTCATTGTCAGATTCGTCCCGGCGGTGGCGTTATTGGCCGGCAAGGTGAAGGTCGTATTGAATCCTGAGACGCTTGGGAGGTCAATCGACATACCGGCTGCGTTCAGTGGGAACGTCGAAGTCGCTCCGGGGTTCTGTGGGACTGGCTGTGGCAGAGGGTTCGAAACCCCACCGCCGCCACCGCAGGCACCAAGCGCAATAACGCCCAGCGCCAGCAAACACGCAGCCGTAAACTGCTGCGTCTTCTGGGAAATTGCAAACATAAAGGCTCCTCCGCCTGACCGACACAAAGGAATGCGACCGGATTCCAAGCCCGGCTACATTGATATGAAAACACACGAACTGGATAAAAAAAAGGCCTCTATTCATTTTTGAATCGAAAGCCCTACCGGTCGGTGCTCTTCTAGACTTGCCGCCGCTTAGCGCGAATTTGCGACCGCGTGTTCGTCAGATGGCAGCGCGACGCGCTCCGATGAAACGGCTGGAATAGTAATCTTCGGAAAGCGAGTCAACTCGGACGCCGTTAGAGGATGACGCGTGGACAAATCGTCCGCCTCCGAGGTAAATTCCGACGTGCGAAGCACCCAGCGCGTACGTCTGGAAGAACACCAAGTCACCCGGTTCTAAGCCGCGCTCCGAGACTCGTCGGCCGACGATGAACTGCGCATCGGCCGTTCGCGGCAGGTCGATGCCGTTTCGACGAAAGACGGCTTGCACGAAGCCCGAGCAATCCACCCCGTTGAACGACTCGCCGCCCCATGCGTACGGCACGCCGAGGTAGCGCAAGGCGGTCTTGGTGAGCCGCAGCTCGAGCGCAATCGCCTTCTTCGCCGCTGCAAAGGAGTTGCTGCCGAGATCCGGCGTTGAAAACCCGGTATGCATTGCCACCCACAAGGCCCGGCGCTGCGCCAGCCGAGCAGACGTGCTTGCGCTCGGCTTGCTCGAGGCGACTGCGCGCGCGTGCTTGGCAACCGCGTGAAGCGCAGCCGATCTAGCGGAAGAATTCCCGAGATTGCGTTTGGCGGGCTTGGCCACAATCTGCAAGACCTGGCCCTCTCGGAGGAAGTCCGCACTGCGCAGGTGGTTGAGGCGCACGAGCTGGCTCGTCCCCACACCCTTCCGCTGCGAAATCGACGAAAGCGTATCACCGCGGACAACGGTATACGTCTGGCTCGCACCTAGCACGGGTACGGCCACTGCGAAACTCAGCGAAAAACAAAAGAAAAGGCATGCAAAAAGACTTCGCAACATATCCTCTCTCAATGCCTACGGGGTTAGTTGTCGGGTTAGCGCCGAAAGATAGCGCCTCTGCAACCTCGCAGATTCACCCCAGATTCTAACTGGGATCCCCCGCTCCGCAAAAACACGGTGGCTTTGCGGATTCGGCTTGGCAGTGCGAAACCGGCTCTCACGCGGCCGGCGTCGCTTCAGAAAATCGTCACCCGCCGGCTATCCGACCGGCGAAGGACACCTCCAATTATAGGGAAGGTTCGGTACGTGACACCGTGCCTGTTGTCACGTCCAGCGTCTGGCAACTTGGGAGCTGGAACGGGCTAATCCTGCGGGGCTAGCTGCTTTAGCCTGACGCTTTGATCGCGTCGGCGACCCGCTGCGCCAATTTTCTGATCTGCTCTTCTTCCTGTCCCTCTATCATCACCCGAACCAGCGGCTCCGTTCCTGACGGGCGGACAAGGATGCGCCCGTCTTTCCCGAGCAGCGTCACGGTCTCAGCGATGGCTTGGCGCACGAACTCGCTGTTTTCAAAGCGTGTTTTGTCCACAACCGACACGTTGACGAGCACTTGTGGATGCCGGCGCATGATCTTTGCGCTGTCAGCCAGGCGCTTGCCCCCGGCTGCCAGGCTTGCGACGCTGACCGCAGTCGCGATCCCATCGCCTGTCGTGTTGTTATGCAAATCGATGATGTGGCCGGACTGCTCACCGCCAAGCCGGTACCCGCTTCGCTGCATCTCCTCGAGCACGTATCGATCGCCGACCGGCGTGCGCACGAGCTTCACGCCCAGATCGTCGAGCGCTCGCTCCAAGCCAATATTGCTCATCACCGTCGCCACGATCGTCCGTTGCGGCAGCTCGTCGCGATGCATGAGCTCCTTTGCGCGCATGGCGAGCACATGGTCGCCCGTCACTTCCTCGCCGTCCTCGTCGATAAACAGCGCGCGATCCGCGTCGCCGTCGAACGCTATGCCGATGCTTTCAGGGTGTGCGCGGACGCCTTTGCGTAACCTGGACAGATCGGTCGAACCGCAGCGTACGTTAATCTTCTTGCCGTTGGGTGTGCAGTGCAGCTTGACGACGTGCGCGCCCAGACGTTTAAAAACTTTGGGAGCGATATCGTAGGCGGCGCCATGGGCGGCGTCGATGACGACCGTCTTGCCAGTGAGATCTGCGCCGGACGACCGCAAATGCTCTGCATACGCCGAAACAGCCCGCCTGCGGTCCTCGATGACCCCGACACGCGATCCGGCCGCTCGCGGCAACGCCGCTCCGTCGCCGACGTGTGCGGCGATCTCATCTTCGAGCGCGTCCGACAGCTTACACCCGTCCGCGGCGAAGAACTTGATGCCGTTGTCTTCGATTGGATTATGCGATGCTGATATCATAACGCCGGCGGCTGCGTTGAGCCTGCGCGTCAGCCAGGCGACCCCGGGCGTCGGCACGATGCCGAGCATGAGCACGTCGAGACCGATAGAACAAATGCCGGCGCACAGCGCGGCCTCGAGCATTGGGCCAGAGCAGCGTGTGTCGCGCCCAATGACGACCGGCCGGCGCTCGCCGTGCGACGCGAGCACATAGCTACCGGCGCGGCCGAGCGCAAAGGCAAGTTCCGGCGTCAAAAACTCGTTGGCGACTCCGCGCACGCCATCGGTGCCGAAGAGATGATTCATCTAGCCGTGTGCCTTGCGGGGCACGATCGCGACGCGCACGGTCGGGGGTTCGACCGAGACGCCCGGGACCGGAGCGAAATCAACGTCGACGGCAACAGGCTTGATCGCCACTGTGACCGGTTTGCTCGTCGTCGCACCTTCAATGCTGATACGTGCCGCCATGACCCGCGCCAGCGTTGTTTCGGCACCTGCGACAATGACGGACTTGGGCTCGATGTCGGTCGCGACGACGCTTTGACCCGCGTCGCTTGAGATGACCGGCACGCGCCGATATCCGAAGCGGTCGAGCAAGATGATGGCGGCTGGCGGCGAAACCGACCGGATCTTGTCACTTTCGGGCCCAGCGACGGAGATGTTCAGCGACAGCGTGCCGGCATCTTTGCCGCCGGCGTCGACGAAGGCGGCAAAATCTCCCGGAACGAGTTTTTCCAGAACCGAGCGGGGACCGGTCAGCTCGACCGTGACGGCGTGAACGTTGCTGGATGCGACCAGACCCGCGCCAACGCCGTGCAGCGCGAGCGGAACCTGCAACGTCGTGCTGTAAGCTTGCGACGCGGTCAAATAGTTGAACGTGAACCACAGCCCCAACGCAATGACGAGCGCGGCAACTTTAAGGCCGAAGTTTCGTCTTATCAAGTCCATTGCCGGAAATGTTCACCCTCTGCAACAACGTGCGGGCGAAGTCGACCACCGTCGGCTTCTGGGCCTGCGTGCCGCGTACCCAGGTTAACGACGATCGCAGCGTGGCTGCAATCTTGGCGGCATCTTGCTGCTGATCCAGCAGGCGACCATTCTTGGCAATGGCAATCCCTCCCGTTTCCTCCGATACGATGATCGCGAGCGCATCCGTCACTTCGGTAACGCCAAGGGCTGCACGGTGCCGCGTGCCAATCCGTCGGTCCAGTAACATCGTCTCGGACAGCGGCAGAAAGCACCCGGCGGCGCAGATGCGATCTCGACGGATGATCACCGCGCCGTCATGCAGCGGGGAGCGCGGCGAAAACAGCGACAGCAGCACCTCGGCGCTGATAACAGAGTCGACCCTCGTGCCGCTCTCGATGTACTCGTCCAGCGCAGCGCTGCGCTCGACGACGATGATCGCGCCGATGGCGCTGCGTGACAGCACGGTTGCGGCCGTGCCGAGCACCTCGCACATGGCATCGATCGCGCCGCGGTCTGCTAAGCTCGAGCGCCCCTCGTGAAATCCGGCGCTGCCGAGCCGAGCCAGCGCGCGGCGCAACTCCGGCTGAAAAACGATGGGAATCGCGACGCCCGAGACAATGAGGAGTGCGTTGAGGAGCGAGAACACCGTCCACAGATGAAGAAACTGAGCGCACACTCGCGCTAGCAGCAAGAGGCTGATGCCTTGGAGAATCTGCATTCCCCGCGTGCCGCGAATGATGAGCAAAACAACGTATACAATGTACGCCGTTATGATGATATCGGCGAAGTCTTGCCAGGCGAGCTCGATGTGCGGCAGCTTCACCACGTTACCTCGGCACGCCGCTTGCGAGATGGGTTTCGATGACTTGGTCGCGCGTCACCTTGAGGCCCATGTGCATCGAGAGCGCGCTCAGAAACACATCCAGCGGCGCATTGGAGAGCAGTGCTCCAAGCCCGAGCCGGGCACCGAATCGCCGCGCCTCGATCTCCAACACCGCAAGCACCCGGTGAAGCGGCGCACGCTTGACGTCACTGAGCTCGAGGACAAAGACGGCCGTGCCATCGCGCGCAAGTCTTATCGGATATGCGCCGACTTCAATCAAACCACTATCCGGCCCGCCCGTTGCCGCCGCCACTGTCTTCATCTGGGCGCCGTTGAGCCCGAGCAGCGTCGCCTTGGCGATGACCGTCGGAGCGCCGACTTCAATCGCGACGCCTGACGATTCCGATCCCCCGAATGGCAGCGTCGGCGCGGTATCGCCGAGCGCGAGGCCGTCTGCTCCCCAGCCCATCGGCCGAGCCGTGGTCCAGCGCCCGGCAGGCAGCGTGCGCCGAGCAATGTACACCGATGCGCGCAACGCCCCATGTAGCTCCACCGCCACCGCGCGCAGCGCTTCATCAGATATCGTTGTGGCTGCATCAGGATGCTGCAGCTCGAGACGGAATGCCCGGCCCACACCTTGCGCAGCACCGACTGAATCCACGAGTCCAGCAACAGTTGTCGACAAGTCCGCAACGGCGACCTGAAGGGAAACAAACGTTGCGCTGACATCGGCGTCACTAACGCAACCCAGCAGCACTCCATCCGCAGCGAAACGTCGATGCAGTGCATCAGCGGTATTTGGCGAAAGTGTGGGACTAACTATAAGCCGTACAAACAGCATACGCCTACTGCCGCTTTCCGCATCTACGGCGGAACTCCCCCGGAGGGGGAGCGGCTGTGGCGCAGGAACTAAAAGCGAACTACCTGTCGACCGAATAAATTCGGCCGCTATCTTGCTGGAGGAAGGGTTCTTTGCCCAACATCAAGTCAGCCAAGAAATGGGTCCGCGCTTCCGCCAAGCGCCACAAACGCAACCTCGACGTTAAGTCTTCATTGAAAAGCCTTTACAAGAAGGCAACCGAGCAGGCAGCCACGCCGCAAGCGAAGCGACAAGCGGTGTCAGCGTACGACAAGGCTGCGGCTCGTGGGATCATTCACAAGAACAAAGCGAACCGCAAGAAGTCGCGGCTCGCAAAGCGCGCCGCAAAAGCGGCCTGAGTGCGATCAGCGCGATCGTTCTTTCTCGCACTCTTTGTGATCGCTGCGTCGTGGGCCGGCGTGTTGACGCCGACGCACGCCGCTGTGGGGCCGGGCCCTTTCCCTAGCCCAACTCCCAGCGCCGGCAGTGCCAGCCCGCCTCCCTCGAGTACGCCGGGGCAAGGCGAGTTCTCAAATCCGTTCCCAAGCCCATCGCCAACCGTGCTGCCGCCCGCCGCCAACGGCTACGTCGCCGCTGGCTATATGGGAGGCAGCGCAACCGGCGGCCAGATCGCGCCTCTACCCAACGCCACGACGACGCCCTCCGCTTTTCCCGCATCCGGCATCAGCGGATTCTGGATCGACCTGCTCGGCAGAATTGCCCCTTCATATCTCGCGTCGCTGACCTACGAGAACCTCAAAGTGCATGGCGCTGATAATAATCCGCTCGTATCGTACGGCCAGGGCCGCATTCTCTACCAGCCACGGCCCGCCTCGCGCTTCGCGCTCGGCCTGGGACTTGTTTCGATTCAGCGTTCGACGTCGAATGCAAATATGAACGGGCTTGGATTTGGATTGAGCTACTTGCCCGCCTTCAGCGGTGGCGTCACACCCTACAGCTCTCTCTTCATCTATCCGCGCATTCAAACCGGAGGCGTCGGAGCCACGTTCACGTCGTTCGACGCGGGGCTCATGTACGTCCCGAAAGGGCGCGGCGGATTTTTTGTGCGCGGCGGCGGCGCGTTGCGATCCGGCTTGCCGGCGTCGACCTCCCCGTCATCGGTAACCGTCATGCAACTCGGCCTGGGTTCGTCCTTCTAACGCGGATCGACGACAACCGTCGTCCGTACGTCTGCACGCAGCCGCTGCCGCTGCGCCAGCTCGCACGCCTCCAGCATCGCTTGCTCGCTCGCAGACTTGAGCGCGATGCGCATGCGAAACTCACCACGGGCTTTGGGAAGCGTGTCAGGTGCAGGCCCAAGTATGTCCACCTGCTGGGCGGCCGATCGAAGATGGGCGGCAAGCGCTTTGGCAGCTTGCTCGACGATCGTTTGATCAACGCCTGCAACGATAACATAGGAGATACGCCCAAAGGGTGGATAGCGAAGTTCGCGCCGGATGTCGAGCTCCTTGCTCGCAAAACCATCGTAGTCGTGTGTTGCTGCCAGGCCGATGGCGTAGTGGTCGGGCGCGTACGTCTGCACGATCACACCGCTGCCCGGCGCTGCCCTTCCAGCTCGGCCGGCGACTTGGGTCAAGAGCGAAAAGGTGCGCTCGGCGGCTCGAAAGTCCGGGCGGTTGAGGTCGAGATCCGCCGCCACGACGCCGACGAGCGTTACGGTCGGGTAGTCGAGACCCTTGGCGATCATTTGCGTGCCAATCAGAATATCGCCGTCGTTTCCAAACGACCGCAGCAAGCGCTCGTGCGATCCTTGAGCACCGGTGCTGTCCGAGTCCATCCGCACCACCTTTGCCTCGGGAAACAGCTCGCGCACTTCCTCTTCTAAGCGCTGCGTTCCAAAACCAAAGGGCAGCAGATCGCCGGAGCTGCACTTCGGGCAGCGCGACGACATTCGAAACGCGTCCCCACAGACGTGGCAGCGCATGGAACGATCTGCTGCATGCACCACCAGCGAGACCGCGCAGCGGCGGCAGCGTGGTGCAAAGCCACAGCTGCGACACAGCAGCAGGCCCGCGTAACCGCGCCGGTTGACGAACAATAATGTCTTTTCGCCTGCCGACAGCCGCGCTTCGATGGCCGCCGTGAGCGCGGGCCCGAGCGCCCGCTTGCCGTGCAAACCCCGCTGGCGTGTCATGTCGACGACCTCGACGCCAGGAAGCGGCGCGTTCGTCGCCCGCTCTGTCAAGCGCACGTGCATGATGCGTGACTGCAGCGCGTCCCAATACGTCTCAAGACTTGGCGTGGCGCTGCCGAGCACGACAGATCCTCCAGCGGCGCGCATTCGCTGAGCGGCGACGGCCGCCGCATCGTAGCGCGGCGCGACGTCCTGCTTATACGAAGCTTCGTGCTCCTCGTCGACGATGATCAAGCGCAGGTCCGGCAGCGGCGCAAAGACTGCCGAGCGCGCACCGACGACGACATCCAGCTTGCCGGCCTGCGCGTCCGCCCACACGCTTGCGCGCTGCGCCTCCGAGAGCCCGCTATGGAGCACGCCGACCTTTGAGCCGAACGCCGCGATGAAGCGGCCGGCAGTCTGCGGGGTCAACGCGATCTCGGGAACGAGCACGATGGCCCGAGCGGCGCGACGACGCGCGCGGTCGATCAATCGCGAATAAACGAATGTTTTGCCCGAGCCGGTGATGCCGTGCAGCAGCGCGGTCACAGGTCCTGCTCGCATCGCGGCATCCAACGTTTCGATTGCCGCGCGCTGCTGTTGGGTCGGGGTCATTGCTGCTACCGTCGCAAGGCCGCCGCCGCTTGACTCGCGTGACTCCTGATGATGCGTGCGAATGGCGCGCGCCGAGACCGCACCGGCGACGACCGCAGCGCTCACGTTTGCACGCCGCCTCGCCTCGGGCAGTGGAAGCGATCCTCCCGCGGCGGCAAGTGTCACCGCAAGACGGCGCTGTGCCGGCCCCTTGGCAGCTGCCACGTCCTCCAAGACGGCCACGAATCCTTCGCCGCGCTGGCGGCGCTTCTCGCTCGGCGCCCGCTGCGACCGAAGCAGCACTCCCTCGTTCACCATGCGGGAAAGTCCGCGGCGCACTGCAGGCAGCGGCGTGTTGTTTTTGGCTGCCCGCAGCGCGCGGCTGGCGCTAATCGCCGTAAAGCGTTTGTCGCGAAAACGCTGGTAGAGCAACACCGCCGCCGGATCATCGCCGCTCGGCGGGCGCACGAATGCGAAGCGGTCCGCTTGTGCGGCGGCCCGCGGCGCGACGGCGGCAAGCGCTTCGCGGAACGTACACGCATAGCGCCGGCGCATCCACCTTGCGAGCTCGACTGCCGCCGGATCGATTGCGGGGTCATCGCAAATCTCTTCCAGCGGCTTAATGATCCCCGTGCTGGGAACGGTGTCCGGCATCCCGACCACCCAGCCTGACACGATCCTGCCACCCAGCGGCACGCGCACGCGAGACCCGATCGGCGGCACGTCAACGCCCGCGGCATACGTGAACGGCTCGTCAAGGTGCACCGTCCGGACGTCGACAACGACGTCGACGAGCCTCTGCTTTGTCTCGATCACCATGCGCCGCGCACCGGCAACGACTGCAGCGCGGAGAGCGCTTGGCGGACGTCGGCCTCAGGCACCTCGACACCGGCTCGTACTTCGCCCAATCGGACGGGCAGAACGAACTGCAGCACACCGCCGATACGTTTTTTGTCCGATTGCATCGCCGCGATAATGGCGTCGGCGGATATTTTTGGCGAGCGCACCCGCAGACCGGCGCGTCGCAGCACTCGCACCACGCGACGGTGATCGTCGTGGCTCCAGCCAGTATGCGTTCGCGCGAGGACGCCGGCGGCGCGAAGTCCAAGCGCCACAGCTGCCCCGTGAGCGACGCGGTATTTCGAGGCATGCTCGATGGCGTGCGCAAATGTGTGACCGAGGTTCAGCGTCGCTCGTGTGCCGCTATCGTTGAGATCGATTGCAACGACTCGCGCCTTCACAGCGGCTGCTTGAGCAATGAGGGACGCCCACCGCTGTGGAGCGGCGTCTACGTCCGCCTGTTCGGCCGCGTCGAGCAGGGCCGCATCCCCGACGATCGCAGCTTTGATGACCTCCGCCATGCCTGTCCTGCGCTGGACCGCGGGTAGTGTTGCCAGCGATTCGAGGTCGGCGACCACGCCGACGGGCTGCCAGATAGCGCCGATAAGGTTCTTCCCCTCCGGCCGATCGACGCCAGTCTTCCCGCCAATCGCTGCATCCACCATGCCCAAAACGGTCGTCGGCAATGCTAACCAGCGTACCCCGCGCATAAATGTCGCAGCCGCAAATCCGACCACGTCCGTGAGGGTGCCGCCACCAATACCGATGACGAGGCTCGTGCGGTCGACGCCGGCCTCAAGAAACGCAGTGTGCAACGCGTGGACTGACTTCCATTGTTTGCGGCGTTCACCGGCATCAATGCAAAGCTCGCCAAGGACGTGGCAGCCCGCGGCCTGCAGCGACTGCACCACCTCGTGTGCTCGTGATTCGACGCTGCGATCGCAAACAACGATTGACCGTGCAGCCTCGCGCGCTGCGATGAATGCCGCTTCCTTCGGCGCCTCGTCAGTCACGACAATCGGATAGGGAAGCCCGTCGACGATGATCCTCACGCCGGCGCGATCCTCCGCTTGCGCTCATCTTCGTACCAGCGAGCAATGATGCGTGCCGTGCCCAAGGGAGTCCGGTGATCGACCGAAACGGCGAGGTCGCAATCCGCGTATGCCGGAGCTCTGGCCGCAAGTAAGGCAGTGACCCGCGCGAGGTCGGGCTGCTCGCCTAAGAGCGGGCGGTGCCGGCGATGAGCAACGCGGCGCCAAGCCGACTGGGGCGACACCGCCAGGTGAACGATGACGCCGCCGTGCCGCAGCCGTTTGCGATTTGCGAGATCGAGGACCGCGCCACCCCCGACGGCCATCACCTGCGGGCCTGACTGAGAAAGCTCGGCGATCATCGCAGCCTCAAGCCGACGGAATTCAGACTCTCCACGGCTCGTGAAGATGTCGCGAATCGGTCCGTGGCGGCGTTCGATTTCGGCGTCGGTGTCGACAAAGCGAAGGCCGAGCAGCCGCGCCAAGCGCTTGCCCGTGGTTGTTTTGCCCGCTCCCATAAAGCCGGTCAGGGCCACGTTCATCGCTCTGGTCTTCGGTGGCGTGCGATGCGCTCATCCCTTCCTGGGGACGAGACTCAAGCTCAGAGGGGCTTGTTGATGGGGATGGACGTTTCCCAGCGACCGCTGGCCGTAGCGTCGATAACCGCGACGATGCGATATTCGCCCACCGGTGTTTGTTGGGCGTTGAGTGCGTTGAACTCAAACGTCGCGGTGTAGACCTTCGTCTCACCCGGCTGCAAGAAGAGCGAGGTCGGCTTGACTGATATATTATGGAAGTAACTCGATCGCCAGACCTCAAGCGGCAGCGCAAAGAAGCCGTCGACATAGTTGAAAACACGGCGCAGGATGAACTCACACTGATTACCGGAGCGGAACTGCATCCGAATTGGGAGCGCTGAATCGTTGGTGACCGCCAGGCGCATCACAATGATTCCCACTTCGGGGAGCTCTTCGTATGGGCGCTTGGTGGCGGGATTGAGAATCTCAAGGTCCCACGTCATGCCGGGTGGTAAGGCGGGCTGCTTGTGATGAATCAACTTAGCAAACCGGTCAGGCAGGAGCGGCTCGCCAACCGTGTAGCGCGTTATGCCGGCCATTGCCAGCAACAGCAGCGACGTGAGCAGCACCATCGTGAGGGTGAATTGCAGCGGTCGAGCGCGGACAGAACGGAGATTGTTGCCGGCTCTGTGGGGGTTGCGCCCCCGCTCCCGAGTCAGCGAATAGTCGTCACGCGGCGAAAACCACGAACTCAAAAACGTTCGCCCCCAATTTCATGAAAACAAAAGCCGAGGCTGACTAACCGCTGCCCGCTCTTTAATAATCGGAGTTTTTAGGATGTTCCTTTAGCCAGGACAGCTGGACCTAGGCCTGATCGGCAGTGCGCGTCGGCAGCCGCTTGACCTTCGGTCGGTCTGCAGCGCCCATGCGCGCCTTGACCGCCTTGATGCGGTCGCCGACGGCCTTGAACGTGCAGTCGCTGGCGTATAGCTCTTCAAATGAAGCAAGCGCAAGGGCGAGCGACTCGGCTGTATTTTTCGCTTCGTACAACTCGCCAAGATTGTACAAGGCTTCGTGATATTGCGACTCCGGATAACCGGGCGTTTCGATCGCCTTCGTGAACCGCTTGGCAGCCGCCGTGTCAAGGCCTTGGCGGCGCAGACACAGGCCGATCGCGTTGTGGCACAGGACGACGTAGTCCGCTTCGCGCTGGATGGACTGTAGGATGACGAGCGCTTCGTCGACTCGCCCGAGTTCCCGGTAGCCGATCCCAAGCCGGTACTTGGCCGTCACATCGCCGCCTTCGGCGTCCTTTTCGAGCCTTTCTGCGAACTGCTCGATAAAGTCGGCGTTGGCTTCGTCGAAGCGCGCGAGCGCGATGAGCAGTTCGACCGCCTCGACGACGTAGCCCCGCGCCGCTTTGACGAGTGCAAGGCGATAGCGCGTTGCGGCGTGGTCGGGTCGCAGCTCGGACGCGGTCTGCAAAAGCTCTTCGGCGTTCTCGTACTCATGGAAGTGATCCATCAGCAGGCACGCGAGCCGGTATGCCGCGCCGGCATGATGCGGGTTTTCATCGATCGCCCGGCGGTAGGCCTCGGCCGCACGCTCGTATTGTTCCTTGCCCACCAGCAGGTCGCCGCGAGCGATATCGTCGACCGATCGTTGCACGTCGCTCGCGCGAGCAGTCAAAGCGCGGATGCGCTCCTTGACCATCTCGTCATCGCCGGCGATTGTATCTGCTTCTTTTAGCAGCTGCGCTGCGTCGGAGCCGCGCGACCAACCAATCAGTTTTTCGGCCGCCTCCAGCAGTTGCTCGGCGGCGCCTGCATTGTCGCCGGCTTCGCGCAGCAGGCCTGCCAGCTCGCGCCGGTACGGCACGGGATCCTCTGCGACCTCGGCGAGATGGCGGCAAACGCGCTCGACGTCGGAGGCTGCATGCTGATCGTGATAGGCGCGCAGCGCCTGATCGAGCGCGCTATGCGCCTCGGCATTGCGCCCGGCACGGTCAAAAGCACGCGCCGCGAGTTCATAGGCGGAGCCTTCGTTTGGTTGCGAGGCAAGCAGCTTGGGAGCGAGTTCGACCGCATGCACGACGTCGTCGCCTCCCAAGTATCCCACCATGGCTTGCGTGTAGGCAAGCGCGGCGGCGCTCGTGTTGCCGAGCCGTTCGTGCAGCGCGCCGAGCTCCTCTCGAAAACTAGGGTCGTCCGGAAACCGAGCGACCAGTTCCGCATACGTCTCGATGGCTTTGGCCGGATCGCCGGCGGCGGCAAAGTGCGCATCGTCGCGCTGCAGGGCAGCGGCTGTGCTGCGCTCGGCAAACGTCAGGAAGAGATCGCCCACGCGAGCGTGTACGAGCTGCGAGCGGCCCGGGTCCGCCAGCGCCAGGGTCCGGTATGCTGCGCGTGCCGCCGCAACGTCGCCGAGATCACGGCAGAGATCCCCACACACGAGCAGGTAGGGCCCGGGCTTGGCCTCCAAATTGGCGCGCTTGCGCGCTTCACGCAACGCATGCAAGCCTCGCCCCTCGTGAATGAGCCCCGCCAGCTCCGTCGCCGCGTCGATGCTCAGCTCGCCGTCGGCTGCCATTGTTTCGATCGTTCGCAGCGACTCTACGCAGGTTTCGGCCGGCACGAACGCGGCGACGGCCTCCGCATCCAGCTCGGTCGTGCTGTCGCGTGACGCTGTTTGGTGCTGCAGCGTACGGACATTGGCGTCAGCCTGCGCCTCCTCGTGCGTCTTGCGCAAGGCCTCGATCTCGGTGCGCAACTGCGCGATCGTGCGTTCTGTCTCGGCCTTCTTTGTTTCTAGCGCCAGCACGGCGCTGCGCTGCTCGCTCACTTTTTCGGAAAGCTCCGAAAGCGCGACACCTTCGGCTGCGCTCGCCTTGGCGCGCGCGTCGGCGTCCTGTAAAGTCGATTCGAGCGTTGCGATGCGTGCGGCAAGCGCCTCAGCATCTGCTTCGCGTTTTGCGCGCAGCGCTTCGGCCTGCTCGGCGGCGGCTTCAGCCTGCGCCTTGCGTTGTTCGGCTGCACCGCCGAGCGACTTGAGCTTGGCGAACGCCTCCTCCAGCTCGCGCTTCTTGGCCTCAATCGTTTTGAGTTCGTTATCCTGTTTGGTCCGTTTCTTCTCCGCTTGCTCTGCGGCTGACTCAGCCTCCAGGCGCCGCTTTTCGGCGGAGGCGGCAAGTGGCTTGACCTTTCCGATAGAATCCTCGAGGACGCGTTTCTTACTCTCCGCTTGTTCGATCGCTGACTGCAAGTCGGCCAGCCGCGCAGCCAAATCAGCTGAGTTCGCCTGGGCGCTGCGCGTTTGATCGACAATATCTTTTAGGTCCGCTGCTGCGGTGTCGGACTTGGCTTTGGCGGTCGTCATGCGCGCGTCGAGGGTCTCGAAAGCGGTCTGCGCAGCGGCTGCCTTGGTCTCCGCTTCCTTGCGCAGCTTCTCCGCTGCCCCGATCTCTTTGCGCAGCTGTTCGGCCTTGGCGTCGAGATCTGCAACGGTGAGGCCAGCACGCTCGCGCTCTGCGTCTTTTTCGCGCACAACACGCGCGACTTCTGCCTGCACCTTCTCCAGGTCCGCCTGCGCCCGTTGCCGCCGCGCGGCGATCTCCAACATGGCCGCCTCCTGGGCGGTCTGCGCTTTGCTCAAGTTGCCCTGCATTTGGGCAGCCTGCGCTTGCGCTTCCTTGAGACGCGCTTCCTCTCGAGCAACGTCGGCCTTGAGCGCTTTCGCTTTTCGCTCGAGCTCCGAGACGGACGTTGCCACCGCGCTGGATGCTTGCGAGCGACGGGCTTCGGTATCGGCGACCTGCTGTTGCAGGCGCTGCAGCTTCTCGTCGAGCTCGGCAGTGGCAGCGGCAATGGCGTCGCGGGTTGACGAAGCCTCTGCGCTCTGCGCTCGAGCCTGCTCGAGTTGCGCCTGCAAGTCCGCGAGCTCCCGTTGCGCGGCCTCGCGTTTTGTTGCAACGGAAGCCTCGATCTCCGCTAGCGCCTTTCGCTCTAACTCGCTGCGTTTGGCTGCCAGCTCCGCCTTGGCCGCCTCGCGTTGTGCTGCGACCGACGCCTCGACCTCCGCCAGTGCCTTGCGCTCTAGCTCGCTGCGTTTGGCGGCCAGCTCCGCCTTGGCGGCCTCGCGCTCTTGCGCTAGCGCGTCGAGTTCGGCGCGCACCTTCATCAGCGCCGCTTCGGCAGCGCTCTGTTCCTGACGCAAGCGCGCCACGTCGGCGCTGGCAGCAGCGCTGGCTGCCGATGACTGGTCGGCTTTTCTTGCCGGCGCAGGGGCTGTCGGCGCTGGTTGTTCCTGCTTCGGCGCCGCCGGCGGCGCTTTCGCGGCAGGCTCGGCCTGTGGGCCCTGCGCTCGCCACGCAGCGACAGTTTTCTCGGGCGCCGCTGCGCTTGCGCCATCGGCCTGCTGCTCTCCCTCTTCGTCATCAGATTTGTCGTCGAGATCTGCAAGCGTGCTGCGCGCGCGAGCATTGTTGCCGTCTAGTGCAAGCACCATGTTGACGATTTGCCGTGTCGTGCCGAGCTGCTGCGCATCACGCGTGATCTGCGCGGCCTGCAAATAATAGCCGATGGCCTCGGGAATCATGCCCTTGATCTGGTGCAGCTGACCCATGTGAACGATCGCCTGAATGTGATCCTTTTCGCGGTCAAGGACTTTCTTGAAGGCAAGGATCGCTTGGTCGTACTGACCGTTGGCCTGATAGATGCAGCCTGCTTCGAATAGAGCCGGCGTGTGTTTGAGATTGGACTTCCGCAGGACATCGATAAATTTCGCCAGGCCGTCCTGCGTCCGGCCTTCGACGACATCCGCCTGTCCGAGATGAAAGATTACATCGAGATTATGCGGGTCGAGATTGTGCGCGCTGGCGAACGCTTGCCGGGCTCGCGCCATGTCGCCGAGGTCGTACAGTAACCCCAGACCGGCGTTCAAATAGCATTGCGCTGCCTCGGCATTGGCGCCGGCGGTTCCCAACATTTTGGCTGCGTCCAGGCGTACGTCAGCCGGGCAATCCGGTAGGTTTGCGATTTCTTTCAGCAGGGTGAGTGCAGCCGCAGCGTTGTTACGGATGAGATGTTGGCGCGCCTGAGCGAGCATCGCGCCGACCCGCTGGGTCGCGCCTTCCGCTGATTTGCCTTCGTTATTGGGCTGCGCCGTTGCCATGATTGTGTTAGTCTTCGCGCGGACGAAAGAGCCCGGCTGCGCCTTGCTGCGAGGTCTGGAAATGTTCCAGCGTCTCCTCGACGCTATCGCCGCCGTACTTTTCGCACAGCGCGGGCGCAAGTCCAAGGCACACCATTGCCTCGCCGATGACGGACGCTGCCGGCACCGAGCACACGTCGCTGCGCACGATGGTTGCCTTGGCGGCAGTCCCGGTTGCCATATCAACGGAATCGAGTGGTTTCATGAGTGTCGCGATGGGTTTCAGGCGCACACGCACGATGATATCTTCACCGTTCGACATCCCGCCTTCGATGCCGCCCGCGCGATTGGTCGGACGCGCAACGCCGCCATCGCGCATTTCGAACGCGTCATGCGATCGACTGCCGACGAAGCCCCCCGAAACGATCCCCTCTCCCACTTCCACTGCCTTTACAGTCTGAATGCTCATGAGCGAGCCCGCAATGAGCGCGTCAAGGCGGTCCCACGGCTGCCTGTTACTGCCAATGCCCACCGGCATTCCCGATACGCGAACTTCAAACGCGCCGCCGAGCGTATCACCCGCAGCCTTGGCCTCGTCGATTCGCTGCAGCATGCGCGCTGACGCCTCAGCGTCCGCGCATCGTACGGGCGAATCGTTTATATACTGAATATCGGGCAGCTCTTCGATATGGCGTGCCGCAACGTCACCGATTTGAACGACGTGCGAACGCACTGTGACGCCGAACACAGCCAGATACTGCCGCGCCACTTCACCCAGCGCGACGCGCATCGCCGTCTCGCGCGCGCTGGCGCGCTCCAGGACGTTGCGCAGGTCGCGGTGGCGGTACTTCAGCCCGCCCGCGTAGTCCGCGTGCCCCGGGCGAGGCCTCGTGATGGGATCCCCCGCACCCGTGATCGGATCCATGAGTGTCTTGACGTTTTCAAAGTCGCGATTGCGGATGAGCAGCGCTAGCGGTGACCCGAGCGTGCGCCCGCCGCGCAACCCAGCGAGAATCTCAACCTTGTCGGACTCAATCTTCATGCGCGCGCCGCGTCCATAGCCACCCTGACGCGCCGTCAGGGCGAGATCGATCGCGCTCACGTCAACAGCCAAGCCGGCAGGCAAGCCGTCCATGATCCCAACAAGTGCCGGGCCGTGCGATTCACCGGCGGTCATATACCTTATCATGCAGGTTCGCTTCAGTACGCCCGTGGCGACGAACCTTTCGGTCGGTTAAAGCCGCTGTGAAGCAACGGACCTTTAGGTCCGTTAACGCCGCTGTGAAGTAACGGACCTTTAGGTCCGTTAAAGCATGAAGGCCGCGATGTGCACCGCGGCCTTCGAGCTTGTCGAGATCGAGCGCTTAGTGCTCGGTCGTGATGTGGGGAGTGATCAAGAAGACGACTTCTTGATGGATTTTTGTTTTCTGCACGTTCTTGAAGAACGCCCCGAGGATCGGGATGTCGCCGAGCAGCGGCACCTTGCTGACGCTCATTGTTTGCTCAGAGTCGAGCAAGCCGCCGAGCACGATCGTGTCACCGTCCTTGACTCGCAGTATCGAGTCTACTTTACGGTTGTCCAGAATCGGGAACTGCTGCACGAGACCGGTGATGAAGCTGCGTTCCACGTGCATCGTGGTCGTGATGTAGCCGTCCGTGTTGACGGTCGGAGTAATGATCAGCTTGACGCCGATATCGATGTACTGCGCCTGGAATTGTCCAGACTGCGGACTGTAGTACACGAGCGGGTATGTCTGGCCAACCAGCAGGTTTGCTTGTTGGTTGTCAAGCGCGGCGACACGCGGGTTGGCAAGCAGCTGCGCTTCGTTATGCGTGATCAGGTAGTTCACCGTCGCTCCAACGAACAGTGCATTTCGCGTGAACGGCTGTGGTGCGAACGGATTGCCGCTTATCGTCTGGACCGGTACGATCGTGCCAGGCGGGCACTCGATGCAGTTCTCAAACAGATCGAGAGGCGACGAGCCATTGTAGGACATGCCGACGTTGAGGTTTGCGTTGTGCGTGATGTCGAGGACCTTCACCTCAAAAACCACCTGCGGCGCGGGCACATCGGTCAGCGCCAGGAAGTTACGAGCGGACTGAATGATCTGCGGCGTCCCGCTGACGATCACGGTATCCGTGCGCGCGTCGATCGTATATGCGCTGCTCGGAATTACGCCGTTCAGTTGTTTCGCGAGATCGGCTGGGGTGGCGTACTTAATCGGGAAGGCGACGGTTTGCGTCGACTCCTGACCGGCCGAGCCAAACTCTTTGTTCAGATCGTCGGGCGTGCCCACCACGTAGATGTTGCCCATTCGGCGATAGTCGAGGCCGTTGGTGCGCACGATGAGATCCAACGCGGTGCTCAGCGGCACGTTATGCAGCGACAGCGTCACGGTGCCTTTGACATTTTGCGTCGCGACGATATTCTGTCCGCTCTCATTCGCGAGCAGCTTGAGCACGTCGAGGATGTCTGCATTCTTGACGTCGAGGGTAACCGTACGCGGACCAGACGCCATGCCCATATCGGGCGGCGGCGCGGGCGCGCCCGGGTAGTGAGCGTGGGATGGTCCCGCCCCCTCGTGCGAGGCCATGGCCCCGGACGGCGTGCGAGCGCCTACCTTACAGTAGTACTTGCCACCGGGAAGCCACGGGTTCGGCGTGGCCATTGCCACCACAGCCGGTGCGTGCGCCGGCGCAGCGGCGTGCGAAACCGCAACCGGGTGCGTCGTAACGACCGTCTGGGTGGGAGCGATTGCATGCGTGGACGTCGTTGCCGGCTTCGACGGCGCCTGGGCGCTCGTTTTCACCGGAGCGGCCGCTACCGCAACTGCGTGCGCCGCTGGCGCGGGATGAGCCACAACCGGCTTTGACGATTGAGCCTTTGTGGTTGATGCTTTCGCGGACGCGGCGCTCACTGACGTCTGCGCAGCTGTTGCTGCGATCGCCGTGTCGTGCCGGCCCATCGCCTGCCGCGCCGCTGCAACTGCCTGTTGCGTCGGCAAGGCAAACGCGACCTGGCTCGTGCGCAAAGCGAGCTTCACCTGATGGCCTGGCGCATTCGTCAGATCGTATTTCGGCGAGCCGCTGGATTCGACGACGATTCGCATGACTGCCGGGTTTTGTGAAAGCTGTCCGACGCGAACCTGTTGCAGCTGACCTTTGGAGAAACCGATGACCTTGGTCTGACCATCGTACGAAGCCGGCGACACGTCAACCACCAGATCCATTGTGTTGCCTTTGGCGTCGACTGAGAACCGGCTCACGCGTGTCGTGACCGGGCCCGACGCCGCCACCGACAACTCAAATGCCCCGTCTCGTTTTGCGTAGGAGACGTCTTTGATCGGATTGTCGGCGCTTTGGCCGGGCTGCGGAGATGCCAGGCCGAGCAATGCGACGCCGCACCCCACGAGCCAGGCCGACGTCAACCGAAGATGCCGATGCATTGTTTAACCCCCTAGCGAGAAGTGTCGCTCTTCTGTTTGTGTTGCGAGCGTTATGTAATCTGGACCGATGGACACGACGGTAAACTTATCATCCACGCGATCGCCTGGCCGGACGAAATAAGACTTTCCATCCGCCTCGACGATTGCGACATAGCCGCCATTTTGCATGATCCCCGTCAGCTTGACTGACTGCCAGAGGCCGCCCGCGCCAGGCGCGTTTTCAAAGCCTGGCAGCGTGGGGATGTTCGGGAACGTCGACACTGCGACTTTGGGTGCCGACGAGCCGCCTATGGGCGGACCGAAAAGCGCAACGAAGGGATCGACGCGGCCTGCCCCTTGTACCGACTTTGCTTTGACGATGGGCACGGGTGTCGTCCTGACCGGCGGCGGAGTCGATTCGACTTGCGGGCGAGCGGCAACCGGTCCAGGCGGCGGCGCAGCCGACGAACACGCGGCAAGCGCGAGAACGAGGGCGAACACCGCAGCCAGGGCAGAGACTCTCATGTGAGACTTAACCTCCGTTCGCCGCGCCCGGAGGCGGCGTTGCCACGCGCAGCGGACCGTTCGGGCTCAAGCGATAGGCGACGATCGGCAAGAC
>JALYZV010000060.1 GCA_030948685.1 Vulcanimicrobiota bacterium
AGTATGGCATGACTCTCGTACTCTTACAAAAACAAAGACGCCTCATGACAAGGCGTCTTCATTTGGTTTCTAGTAGAGCTCGACTTCGCTCAGATTCTTTTCGATCTTACGCTTGACGCGCTGGAGCGCGTTGTCGATGGACTTGACGTGGCGGTTGAGATCCCGCGCCATCTCTTGATACGACTTGCCTTCGAGATAGCTCAGCAGCACCTGCGACTCGAGGTCGCTCAGGTTCTCCTGAATCCGCTCCTTGATGTCTTCCGAAACCTCCTGGTTGATAACCAGTTCTTCCGGATCCGACATCTTGGCGCTGGCCATGACGTCGAGCAGCGTGCGTTCGCTGTCCTCGTCATAGATCGGCTTGTTGAGCGAGATGTACTGGTTGAGCGGAATGTGCTTTTGCCGCGTCGCGGTCTTGATCGCGGTGATAATTTGTCGCGTGATACACAGCTCCGCGAAGGCGCGAAACGACGACAGCTTGTCCGCGCGGAAGTCGCGAACCGCCTTGTACAGTCCAATCATGCCTTCTTGGATGATATCCTCACGGTCTGCACCGATGAGGAAGTAGCTCTTTGCCTTGATGCGGACGAAGTTCTTATATTTGTTGAGCAGGAACTCCATGGCGAGGTTGTCGCCACATTTCGCTGCGTTTACGAGTTCTTCGTCGGCACGTTCACTGTAATCCAGAGTGTCTTCGACCGGGTGAAGTGCCCCCAAAACGTGTGTTACCCCCAATTTCTTGCTGCACCTTAGCCCTTTGCAGTCCTTACCGATTATATGTTCGAGCGCCGACTTTCGTCAAGGATTGAAGCGGGCTTTTCGCTTGTTCGCAGCCGTCACAATCGCAACTACGGGCTTGACAAGCCGGTCAAACGGACCTGAAGGTCCGTTGCTTCAAAGGTCCGCCGCTTCAAAGGCCCGCTGCTTCAAAGGTCCGTTGCGTCTTTACAGCTGGTTACTACGTTGCCCGGCGGCGGGCGGCCTCAAACAGCACGACCGCTGCGGCGCTGGCAGCGTTTAACGAGGCCACCTGTCCATGGAGAGGGATGCGCACCAACGCATCGCAGCGCTCGCTCACTAAACGTGACAAGCCCTTGCCTTCTGATCCAACCACCAGCACGCACTTGCCGGAGTAGTCTGCCTCATGATAATTGACAGCCCCCGCGCCGGGGGAGAGCCCTGTGACCCAACATCCATCATCCTTGAGAGCCTGGATTGCCGCCGCGATATTCGGGACACGAGCGATCTTGAGATGGGAAGCCGCTCCCGCCGCCGACTTTCGGGTGACCGCGCTTACAGCGGCGTTGCGCCGATCTGGCATCACCACGGCATCAGCCCCTGCCCCCTCGGCATTGCGTAAGACAGCTCCTAGATTCTGAGGATCTTCGAGGTGGTCGATCGCGACGACGAGGGTGCTCGTGGCGCCGCGAACGAGCGCCCGGACTTCCCCCCATGGCGTGTACGCAAACGGCGGCAACACCGCGCTGACGTGTTGATGGTGATCTAGGCGCCCCCCACGATGCAGCTCCCTGATGGGCTCGAATGCAATCGGGATGCGGCGTTGGCGCGCTGCCGCGATCAGGCCAGCCAGCTTGGGATCTCGCTCGCGATGCTTGCCGATGATGATCCGGCGCAACGGTTCGCCTGCGCGCAACGCTTCATCGACGGCATGAATTCCGAAGATCTGCTCTTCATCGGCCGCCATCGAGGCTCCACTGCGTGCCTGCCTTTGTGTCGCGCAACGCAACTCCCGCGCTTTGCAGCGCGTCGCGCATGCGGTCGGAGGTGGCGAAGTCCTTGCCTGCTCGCGCCTCGTCTCGTCGTCTGACGATCCAATCGACGAGCGCCGCGTCATCCAGCGTCTGCACGGTCGCGTCGGTCCTTCCGTCCTCGGCCAGCGCGCGTAATGCAGCGCGGTGCTCGGCGCTCAACGTCACGACGCGTGATTCGCCCGCGAATCCAGCAGCCTGGGCACTGGCGGGCAGTCCGAGCACATCGAGACTGCGCTCGACGAGCGCGACCAGCGCGTGCGCTGAGCCGGCGTCCTGGCCAAGCGCTGCACGAGCATCGCGCACTTTTTTCTGGAGCCAGCCAAGTGCGCCGGCGGTGTTGAGATCGTCGTCTAAATACGCGTCAAATTCCCCGGCTTCGACTGCGCAGTGGACTGTTGTCGGA
>JALYZV010000085.1 GCA_030948685.1 Vulcanimicrobiota bacterium
TTTCTGCGCCACGAACTGCCGATGCCACCGCAACAGCGTATCGGGAGAAACGACGGTGTCGAGTTCAAACAGGGCTTTGCGCCCTACCGCCTTGGCCTTGCGCGCCAGAAGAGCACGCTCAGCGTCTGTGAACCGGATTCGCTTTCCTCGCAGCTGTTCTTTGAGCAACTGATGCCGATGGACCCAGCCCGACACAATTACAAGCAGAAACGACAGCAGTGGCGGCACAGAACCCATGCCAGCATTCTACCGCGACCCGTCGTTTGAATTTATGGACAGCACGGGGGCGGACATGGTAAGTCGTCGCCTTCGGGCGCACCGACAACACTTGACGCTCGGTCTCCATGAACTCTGCACATCGGGCTGAACGCTGCGCTGCATTGTTGATCGTTCTTCTCGGTTGCGAAAAGACTTCCCACTTTTGAAGACGGCGGAGGGCGGGCGTTAGCTAAACAGCATCCCAAGCAGGTGCAGCAACACGCCGACGCAACCGCCGACCAGCGTGCCATTGAGGCGGATGAACTGCAGGTCCTTGCCAATCTCGAGCTCGATTTTCTCAGACACATCCCGCGCGTCCCAGCTCTTCACGACATCGGTGATGAGCAGCGAGATCTGGTGCCTGTGAGCTAGCATCAGCGTCTGCAGTGCCCCTAGCAGCCACTCATTGAGCTTGTGCTGCATCACTTGGTCCTTTGCGAGTCCAGAGCCCAGGGCGTTTAGTAGCGACGACGCAGTTTCGCGCAGCCGCGATTGATCGGCCGCGACGTCGGCGAGGATCCGCTTCTTGATGTCGTTCCAGAGCGCCGCGTAGTAAGGCTTGGTGCGCAGGTGCTCGATGATCTGGCGCTTGATCGCCGCGCCGCGCTCGTTCATTTCCGGCGATGTTTTGAGCTTTTCGATGAGCTTGCGTATCGAATCGGCGAATTGCATGCGCAGCGGATGTTGAGGATCGGCGATGACTTCCTGCAGTAGCCGAACGATGCCAGCGACAAAACGGTCTACGATGTACTGGTCGACAAATCCAGGTGTGTACTTCGACGCCTCGCCGAATTTCTCCAGGATCAGCGTTTGGTTGGTGGTGATCAGTCGTTCGATGCCCTTAAGTGCATCGTCGAACAGGGCTTGGTACTGCTCGCCGGAGGTGACCAGCTCGAGTACTTCGCCGGCGACAGGTGAAAGGTTAACCTTCTCAAGCTCGCCCAGCAGAGTGCGCGTGAGGAACCGCGCCACGTCCTCGTCCTGGATCATCGTCAGCAGGCGCGGGACCATCGCGCAGATACCGCCCGCGGCACGATCGCTGTTGGCAGGCTCGGCGAGCCAAGTTCCGCCAACCTTCGCGATGTTCACGCGCGCGAGACGCTGGATCACATTCTCCGGAGTCAGGAAATTCTCCTCGACGAAGCGGCCAAGGCTCTCGCCGATGCGGTCCTTGTTGTTAGGAATGATCGCCGTGTGCGAAATCGGCATTCCAAGGGGATGGCGAAATAGCGCAACAACGGCGAACCAATCTGCGACCGCGCCGACTACGGCGGCCTCGGCGAATGCCTTGAGCCATGCGGTCCATGGGTGCGCGGCAAGGTTGACCGACGTTACGGCGAGCAACGCCACCATCGTCAGCAGCAGCGCCAGGGCGATCCCCTGCATGCGCTGCAGACTTGCGAGCTTGGCGACGTCGGCGCCGCTTTTCCATCGCGTTTCCATGTCGAGCCTCGTGATATGTCCGAAGGATTCAGATGCAGGCCGTTCAATCCGGTGCGTTACCGTCGTCTAACACGTCAACGACCTCCCGGAGTGCTCTCCTGTCTCAGTCGACAATGTTGTAAAGCTCTCGCGCCGAAGACACTAGACCGTCCGCAGCCACCTAAACAAAGCTGTGGATTGACGCCAGGCGCCGGTAGGCAACTGAATCCGTTCTAGTTACACCGTTCGGGGTGCGGCGCTGGTGTAGGTGTTCATGTGTTCCGGGCAACGGTCGTAGCAGGTCCGTGTCAGGATAGCAATGCAGATCGCTGCAGCTGTGGCTACACGGGGAGTTTGGAGATGAAATGGCCAAATATTTTTCTGTCGGCCTGATCTTCGAGCAATTCATCCAACTGCGCCAGGTTGGACTTGCTCAGGAGCAGCGTACCGTGATGGATCACCTCTTTCGCCTGATCAAGCTTCTGATCGATCCCTGCCGCCCACTTGTCCCAGGACGCGAGATCCGCCTCGCGCATAGTATCAACGCTGAGCTGCTTCAACTGCACCAGCTTGGGAATGAGATCGACCACAAGAATTTGTCTGAGATCATTTTCAGGGAAGAGCACGGCAAGCCCCTGAAGCATACCGATCGATTCGGAGACATAGTGCGGGCGCGGAACTCTTCGATTCTCTCTTGCTTCGATGTCGTCAACCTCCTGCTCAGTGGCTTGCCGCTGTCTCGTGATCGATCCGCCACGTGCCTTAGCCATTCCAGACATCCAGTGCACGATCTCATCGGGGATTGCGGCTGTTTTGGAGACCAAAGCGCGGGAGGTCCTATATACCCAGTCGGCACCGATTTGGCCTCGCCGAAGTCGATCAATCGTATCTAAGTAAAGCTGGGCTCGGTTCTGGAATTCTCCTAAGCGTTGTCGCCGCGTGGCATTCAGCAAGTCCCGATCATAGGTCTTACGCAATGTTTCGAAGTCGACGCCAAAGTGTTTCCTTCCGCAGTCTTTACCGATATTCGTCTCACGGCCGTTCTTTGCTTTTACCAGATAGCCCTTGCCGTGAGGTTGGCGGCATGAGCTCAGACCACAGATGATGTAGTCCCCGAATGCGTAGCTGCCAAGGATCGATTCCAGTTCGATTGCGGTCGGATCCAAGTTACCGTCAAAGCCTGGTCGGATGGTGATGTCGTCCCAACGCTCGACCAGCACGAGTCCCTTATCGGAATTGAGGGTGATCATGAGATCGTTAAGCCATTGCAGGACGTGGCTTGGATTTTATCGCGGCCGTGCGCGATGGTGTATGTAGTGGGAAAACAATCGTATCGGGCGTCGGGCCATCGTGTCTAGCCGCGCCCGCAGAGTAGAATAGACGCTTGGAGTTCCGTCAACGATGCGGTGAGCGCATCGCGGACGGTTGAGGCTCTCTCGTCGGAGGTTTTGCATGAACAAGTATCCTGTCGCTCCGGCCAAGAATAACGCGTCGCCTACTGTTCCTGGCAACAACGCTGCGCCGGCCGACAAATAAAGTGCACGCAGTGATGGAGGCAATATGACAGACGACAAAAAGAAGGTTGGCAACCCAGATCGGCGGCTAATCTCTTTAAAGGAACCTTACGAGGTTCGGGATTGGTGCAAGAGCTTAGGTT
>JALYZV010000127.1 GCA_030948685.1 Vulcanimicrobiota bacterium
GCCGGCGCGCGCCCGGCGGCGCAGCTACCGTCGGCAGCCCAGACTGAGGTGCCCGCCAACGTCAAGAAAGTGCCCGCACCCCTGGTCGGCGTTTTCTACCGCTCTCCTGCACCCGGTGTGAAGCCGTTCGTGGAAGTCGGGGATGAGGTCGTCGCGGGGCAGGTCTTGTGCATCCTCGAAGCCATGAAGCTTATGAATGAGATCGTCAGCGAGCACAGCGGGAAGGTCGCGCGCGTTTGTGCCAACGACGGTCAGCTCGTTTCGCTGCACCAGGAGTTGTTTTGGATCGAAACGTGAGCGGCGCGGCGCGGGCGAAGTCCTTCGCGGACTGCGTCGCGGAGCGCCGCACCATGTGGGAGCTCGAACAGTATGCCGCCCCCATCTGCCAGGCGGTGGATGCTATCGTAAAAGCTCTCTCGACCGGAGGGCGCGTGTATTTTTTTGGCAACGGCGGCAGCGCTGCTGAGGCGCAGCATCTCGCCGCCGAGCTTTCGGGGCGCTTTGTTTTGGATCGACCGGCCTACGCAGCCCTGGCGTTGACCGTGGACACCTCCGCCCTTACCGCGATTGCGAACGACTATGGCTTCGAGCACGTCTTCGCGCGGCAGCTCGAGGGTCTCGTCCAGCCGGGCGACGTGGCCGTCGGAATGACGACCTCGGGTGAATCTCCCAACGTCATCGCTGGTTTGCGCGTTGCGCGCGCCAAGGGCGCGCTTGCGGTCGCCTTCAGCGGGAATGGTGGCGGAACGGCCGCGCGCGAGTCGGATATCGCCGTGGTGGGCCCGAGCGGGCCGTCCTGGAAAGTTCAAGAAGCGCACCTCGCGCTCGGACACATTTTGTGCGAGCTGGTAGAAGTTGCGCTCGCCGGTTCGTGATCAAGCGTGGCTGAACGCACTCTGCGGCGTGCGGTCTTTTTGGATCGTGACGGGACGTTGAACCTCGACACGGGCTATGTTGCGCGACCCGAGGACGTGCACCTCATTGCGCAGGCGGCGCAAGGCGCCAAGCGCTTGACAGACGCCGGGTACGCGCTCGTTATCGCCTCGAATCAATCGGGCATCGCGCGGGGGATGATGACGGCGGCGCAAGCGGACGCGGTCGACGCTCGATTGCTCGACCTCTTACGCGATCACCGTGTTGAGGTTGCGGCGGCATATCGCTGCCCGCACCTGCCGGGAGGCTCGGTTGCAGAATATGCGATTGAGTGTGACTGCCGTAAACCCAAGCCGGGTTTGTTCCTGCGGGCTGCGCGCGATCTCGGGCTCGACCTTGCGGCGTCCTGGACGGTCGGTGACAGCCCGCGCGACGTCGAAGCCGGACTTGCCGCCGGGACTCGCGCCATCTTGATCTCGCCCGACGGGGCGAAAAAGGTCGAAGGCAGCACGGCGCGTGCCACTGATTTACTCGAGGCCGCGCGCATTATTGTCGCGGACTCATGAAGCCCAAGAACGCGGTTCACCGCGCACGTTTGCAGCATCAACCGCGCGACCAGCGTTGGATCGGAGAGCTTCTGGGCGCAATGCGCGGATGCCATATTGCAGTCATCGGCGATTTGATGCTCGACGAATGGTACTGGGGCAACGTCCGGCGCATTTCGCCTGAGGCACCTGTACCGGTTGTGGAGGTACGAGATCACACCTACACGCTCGGAGGCGCCGGTAACGTCGCCAACAACCTTGCGGCGCTCGGCGCCAAGGTGTCTGTTTTCGGGGTTGTCGGCGAGGATGACTCGGGCAATCGCGTGCTCGAGCTGTTCCACAAGCTCGGTGTGGATGTTCGCGGCGTGGCTCGCGCCAAGAAGCGGCCCACCACGCAGAAAACGCGTATCGTTGCACACAACCAACAAGTCGTCCGCGCTGACCGCGAGTCGACCGCGCCCGTCGAGGTTGCAGTGCTGAAATTCATCTGCAACTCGCTTGGTGCGCTCGACGGCTCGCTGCACGGCGTCGTCATCTCAGACTACGGCAAAGGTCTGATCGGCGCACCGCTCATCGCTGCTGTGCGGCGTTTCAAGCACAAGACGGTGCTGACGGCCGATCCAAAACCGCAGAATATTGCGGCATTTAAAGGCGTGGACTTGATCGCACCAAACGCTTCGGAAGCCGAAAGCGCTTCAGGCGTCACCGTCAAGACTGACGCTGATCTGGCGCGCGCCGCGAGCGTGCTCATGCAGCGCACGCACGCCAAGTATGTGTTGATCACGCGGGGTGAGCTCGGGATGACGCTCTTCTCCAAAACGGGTCGCCCGCTGTCGGTACCAGCCGTTGCGCGTCAAGTCTACGACGTGAGCGGCGCGGGCGACACCGTGATGTCGACGCTGACGCTTGCGCTGGCCGCTGGCGCGCCGATCGAGCGGGCGGTGAGGCTCGCCAATATCGCTGCCGGCGTTGTCGTCGAAAAGCTTGGCACCGCCACCGCGACGCCGACAGAGATTTTGAAATTTTCGCTGCCCGAAAGCGTCGCGACGCCGAAGGCATCACCCCGAAAGCGGGCAGTATCCCGTGCGCGCCACCGATAAGGTCAGGGGTCGCGACGAGATCGCAGCGCGCGTCGCACTCCTAAAAAAAGAGGGCGGCAAAGTCGTCTTCACGTGCGGCGTCTTCGACCTCCTGCACCTCGGCCACGTGCGCTATCTTGAGTATGCTCGGAGCCTCGGCGACGTGCTGGTGGTGGGGGTTAACTCCGACGCATCGGTGCGCGAGCTGGGTAAAGGTCCGTTACGGCCACTCGTGCCGGAAGCGGAGCGCGCCGAGGTCGTCGCCGCGCTCGGGAGCGTTGACTACGTGTGCATTTACGGTGAGCAAAGGCCAAGCGACACCATCCGAATCATACGGCCTGACGTGCACGTCAAAGACGCAGCCTACGAGGGGACCGATCTGCCCGAGGCCCAGGCGGTGAAGGACGTCGGCGGAGTCGTCGTCTTCGCACCACACATCGAAGGGCGATCGACTTCGGCGCTCGTCGACCGGCTGACCAAAGCGGCGCAATGAACGCTCCCGTCATTTTTGTCACCGCAAACGGTCCGGGAGAAGTGATGGGCTGGACCCGTCCCTTCCTACGCGCCGTCTATGAAGCGCAGCCGGACGCCCGCGTCACCGTGATCGTTCTCCCTTGTGCGTATGCCACTGGCCGCGAGGCGGATCTGCTGCGCTCGCTGTTTCCGGCGGCTCGCGTCGTCGACCCGCATGCCTACGGACGCTTTCTCCTTGGACGTCACGTTGCCGGCATGGAACGCCAACGCGGTGTATTGCAGTATTTGGGCGGCGACCTTTTCCACGCGGCGACCATAGCGCGAAGAGTTGGGCTCACGCCCATGACCTATAAATTTACGCGACGTTCGTACGCGAGGCTCTTCGCGCGATTCTTTGCGCTGGACGAGCACAACGCCCAGGAGTTACGAGCCAGCGGCGCTCCGCCAGATCGCGTGCGCGTGGTCGGCAACCTGGTCGCAGATGCTGTGGTTGGATCGCTGCGCGAGCCGCCACCGCCTCCCGGCGAGGGATCGGGCGTGTGCATCCTGCCCGGTAGCCGTCCGTACGAGTTGCGTTTTCTCTTACCGTTCTTTTTGGCCGTTGCAAGCGAGCTGGTTCGGCTGCGGCCAGGCGTGGACGTCACCTTCGTCCTCTCGCCGTTCAATAGCGACGAAGAATTGCAATCGAGCGCGCAATGGAGCGGCGATCCGCAGCACTTCGGCGTGGCAGGCCACTACGACGCTGCCGCGAGGTGCATCGAGGTCGAGGGTAGCAGATTTGCGGTTGACCGCTCAGACGATTACCGCTCGCTTGCAGTCAGCCAACTCGTCATCAGCATCCCCGGGACGAAGTGCATGGAGGCCGCGGTGCTGGGTCGAGCGCTTCTCGTCGCCGTGCCGCTCAATCGGGTGGACGAAATAGCGATGAACGGTGTCGCAGCATACCTGCACCACATACCCGTCGTCGGCCGCTCGCTTAAACGCTGGATCGTGCGCAAGGTCGCCGAACGAATACCGATGTTCGCGCAGCCCAACATCGACGCAGGGCGTTTCCTCGCACCCGAGCTGCGCGGCATGTTGAAGCCGCGCGATGTAGCTGCCAAGGCCGCCGAGCTGCTCGACGATCCGCCCGCCATGATCGCAATGGGCGAAGCGCTGGCCGGGCTGTATCGCAAAGACATCGGAGCGGCGATGCGCATGACCACTGAGGTGCTTGGCGTCGCTGCCAAGATCGCGGCGCCAAAAATGGCCGTCTAAAAGCATGCCAAAGGCAAGCGTCGTCATTGCGACGCACAACCGGGCGGCGGAGCTCGACGACTGTCTCGGCGCGCTTGCACGTCAGGCCGTTCCCGAACAGTTCGAAGTGGTCGTCGTCGACAACGGATCGCAGGATGCCACCCAGGATGTGATCGCACGGCATGCGGGTGAGCGCGTGCGCAGCGTGTTCGTCGCGGATCCAAACCGAGCCAAGGCTCGCAATGCCGGCATCGCGGCGTCGACCGGCCGAATCCTCATCTTTTGCGACGACGACACGGTCGCACCTGAAAATTTCGTGGCAGAGCACCTGCGAGCGCACGAGGGCGAGCAGCATGCAGCAGTGGTCTCGGGACCGATCGTCAACGTTGCCGACAAACAAGGGCTCATTGCGCCGGCAGCACGCCACTACTCGCGCGCCTTCTTTTGTACGTGCAACGTCAGCGTGCCAAAGGCTGAGCTCGACGCCATCGGCGGATTCGACGAGCGTTACGATCTCTATGGCTGGGAAGACACCGATCTTGGGATCCGCCTGCGCGCGCGAGGATTGATACGACTCTTCGCCTGGCCTGCCTACATCTATCACATCAAGCCGCCGCGCCGGATGACGCTCGAGCGCAGGCGCGCCCTCGCAGTTGAGAAGGGCACGATGGCGGCGCGCTTTGTCCGCAAAGCGCCATCCTGGCCGGTGCGTTTGGCGACCGGTGCCTACGGCGCGAACTTCGCCCGCGCGGCGATCGTCAACGCCAAACCACTGCGTGCACTATACGAACGCTTGGCGCGCAAGGCGGGGTCGGGCTCGTTGGCGGGAGCCTTTGCCTGCGAGGCGTTGGTCGATGCGGCCTATGTGGACGCGCTCAAAGCGGCGTTGCAGCGCGCGGAATGCTAACCCGTGAGGCGATTCTGCTTGTACGGCTCGACGGCGTTGGCGACGCGGCGCTATGCATTCCGGCGCTGGAGGGCATGCGCCGGGCGTTTCCGCAGGCCAGCTTCGGCGCGATTTGCTCGCCGGCAAACGTGGCGCTGTTCTCGCAGCGCGTCGCTCATCTCCACCTCTATCGCCAGGGCAATCCGATCAGCGCGTTGCGCGACGAGCTCCGGGCGGCTGGCTACACGCGCGCCCTTATCGCCACAGAAGAAGTTGCCGGCTATCAGTTGGGCCGGCTCTCGGGCGCGCCTGCGCGCGCCGGGTTCTGGCACGGCTTGCAAAAACCGTTCAAGTCGCTGTGGCAACGAGGTCAGCTCAGCGCGCCGGTCTACCGGCCGGCGGCGTGGACACTATCGCCGGAACATGAGGTTGCGACCCTGTACCGCCTTGCGCAGGCGCTCGGGGCAAAAGCTCCGCCGCCAGCGGAAGCTGACGCGCTGCGCTCGTGGCTGCGCGTTGAACCTTCCGATCGTGCGCGCGCCGCACAGGGTGCTGTCGCTTTTCAGATTACGCCCAAACTGCTGAGTGGAGGATGGGCGCCGACGGCGCTTGCCCAACTCGTGCGGGTGGCGCTTGACGCTTGCGGATGCAACCGAGCAGTACTGATCGCGTCGGAGCAAGACCAAAACCTGGCGTGCTCTATACTCGAGCACCTACCGCCGGCACTGGTATCCGCGGCCAGCATCGAGGTGCTTGCCGCGTTGTCGCTGCCGCGCTGGCTGGGCGCTCTGCGCGCAGCCGCTGCTGTGGTCACGCCTGACACAGGTGCGGCGCACGTTGCCGGCATGCTCGGGGCGGGCGTGGTCGATCTCTTCGACGAGCCGGACTACGAGCGGCTGTCGCAACAGTGGCACCCATGGGCGGGCGTCTCGCGCTGCCTGGTGAAGAAAGCATGGCGCCCCGGCATCGAAACATCGCTCGGCCGACAGATCGGCGAGGCCGTGCACGCAGTGACCAACGAGTGGCAACAAAAATATTAGCAGCCTGCACCGGCGGTGGCGCCGGTGACCTGTTTGCGGCCTTGCCCGCGGTCTCGGCGCTCAGCCGTCACTTCGGCGCGCCAGTCGACGTGCTCACGACGACCTATGCAGCGCCGCTCATCGCCGGGCAACCTTTCGTCGGCGAAGTACTCACCGACGACGGCCGCATGGCCGAAAAAAGCTTGGTCGAAGTTTTACGAACGCGTCACTACACGCACGCCGTCGTGTTTTGGTCGAACCCGCGCATCGCGAAAGCGGTGCAGCTGGCGGGCATCCCGACGAGAGTCGGCCAGGCGCGACGTTTGTACTCGTTTCGGTACACCAAGCGCGTCACGATCCGAACCGAAAGCGGCGATACGCAAAGCCACTGGACCGACGTGCAGATGGACTACGCGCGCGCGCTGGGAGTGCAACCGCGTCCCGACGACTATTGCATCGACATCAAGCTCACCGACGCGGACGAGATGGAGGCCGAAAGGCTGCTCGAGCAGACAGTGGGCGCCGTGCCGTTCGTCATCTTCCATGCTGCTCGAGGAATCAGCACGCATGCGCCACACTGGCCGAGCGAGCATTTCGCCGTGATCGCCGATGCGCTCGGCGCTGCGTTCTCAGCGCCGGTTTTGCTGACCGGCGGCGCCAACGAGGCTCAGCTTGTGGCGCAAACCGCAAAATACATGACGCAGCCAGCACACAACGTCGCGGGTAAGACCACGCTTCGCGGTTTCGCTGCGCTAGCAGGGCGCGCTCTCGTCGTGGTCGCGCTTGACTCCGGTCCCATGCATATCGCCGCAGCGGTTGGCGCACCGACCGTTGGAATTTTTGCGCTGCGCACCGATCTGCCCAAGCGCTGGCGGCCGCTTGGTCCGCGCGTCGCCACGGTCGAACCCGACTACCCATGCCCACGATCGTGCCGTAAAGAAACGTGCCGCACGTTTGCATGTTACGCCGCGCTTTCGGCGCAGCGAGTCGTCGCCGCCGCACGCACGGTGGCGGCGCCGTCGCCGTCCGAGGTTGCGTGATGGCCGCAACCTTGGCGCCCACCCGCCCGCTGATCAGCGTCCAGCTCTGCACGTATAACCGCCGCGCGCTGCTTGGACGCGTGCTCGACGCGCTCTTCCACCAAGAGCTCGAGCCCGATGATTACGAGATTGTCCTGGTGGATGACGGATCCAACGACGGCAGCTACGAGCAGGTGCTCAAAAACCTCAAGCCCACCTGCGCGCTGCACATCGTTCGCCAGCGCAACGCGGGCCTGGCGGCAGCCCGCAATGCCGGGATCGAGCGCGCGCGAGGATCGATCATTCTCTTTATGGACGATGATGTGCTGGCAACGCCTGGGCTGCTCAAGGCCCACCTGCGATTTCACGCCACACATGCCAACTCGATCTGCCGCGGTGTGGCGATCAACGTGGAGTCATTTGACGCGCTGCCTCCCCCCGTGTACTCGGTGCGCAACTACTCGGGCGCGTATTTCTGGACGACGAATGTCTCGGTTCCACTTGCGCTCGTCATCGGCGCCGGTCGCTTCGACGAACGCTTCCGTGAGTATGGCTGGGAGGATCTGGAGCTCGGTTTCCGGCTGCGCCGCCAGGGCGTTCCTTCTGTTCTCGCGCCAGACGCGGTCGTCTATCATCACAAGCCGCAACGTGCTCCCGAGCAGTTTGCTGGGATGGCCCGCCAAGCGCGCGCGCAGGCGCGCACGGCAATGCAGTTTCTCGACAAGCATCCGCACTGGCGCATCGCGCTCGCGACCGGGCAAATCGCTCCGATGTTGTGGTGGAGCCGCCTCGCGAGGCGCAGCGGCTGGCCGGCATTGCTGCGGCGCATCGCCGCACCCGATGCCGTGCGGAGCGCCGTGCCGATGGGCCTGCGCCGCTGGGCTGCGCACCGTCTCGCGCGCAGCGACTACTTCGATGAGCTGGCGAACGGTCGCAGTTGATGGCAGTTTCAAGGGGCAGCAACAGCGCCGCATACAACACCATCCTCCTCATCCGGACAGATCGCGTGGGTGATCTGGTCCTCTCCACGCCGGCCATCGCTTCATTTCGGCGATCGTGGCCGCGCGCGCGTATCACGGCCGTCGTCACCGGTTATACCGAGCCCGTCCTGCGCCACAACCGCGACGTCGACGAATTAGTGCTGCTACCGCATCGCTCACCGCTGGCAGCAATTGCCAAAGTCAAGCACGTTGGCAAAGCGGCGGAGATCGCCGTCGGGTTGGCACCGCGCACCGACGATATTTTCCTTGCCGGCGTGACGGGCGCGCCGACGCGGATCGGCTACGTCTATCGCCGGCGCTATTTAAGCAGAGTCCTGGCGCATCTAGCTCTGACCGATTGGTGTTTATCGGAGGCGGATCCCGAACTGGCCGATCGCTATCCCGACACCCCGGTTTTGCATGAGGTGCAGCAAGTGCTTGCGCTCGTGAAGCTCGCCGGTGGCGATCAGCTCACGGAAGAACTCACGCTGCCAATGGGTGACAGCGATATTGCCTGGGCGGCGGCGAACGCGCCCGCCCAGGCGGTGGTCCTCGCACTCGCGCCGCGCTGGCTTGCAAAAAACTTCGGTGCCGGTGCGGTACGCCGCCTCATCTCCGCGCTTGCAGCCGAGCACCAGCACGTGATCGTTACCTACGGGATCGAAACAGAAGCGCAGGTAGTCTCGATCCGGCAGGGCATCGAGGCGCCAAATGTTACCTGGCTCGGCAATCTTGAGCTGCTGCATTGGGCCGCGGTGCTTGCTCAATCGGCGGTCGTCGTCACCGTGGATACGGGCGCGACGCATGTGGCGGCCGCGCTGCGTCGACCGGTGGTTGTCATTTTCGAGCGGGAGTACTTCAAGCTGTGCTCGCAGGAATGGAGCCCGTGGCGCGTGCCCCACGCCATGCTGACGAAGCCTCCCCTGGGCGCCGACCCGGCAGCGCTCATCAAGGACGTGGTGAGCGCCGCGCGGGTGCTCGGCCAGCATCAGCCGGCTGCCGCATCGTTATAGCGCGCCATGAGCCCGCTTGCACTCTCCGTTGTCATGCCCACCTACAATCGCATCGATACACTGCGCGAGGTCTTGCCGACGCTGCTCGAGCAAACGCTTTCCGCCGACGCCTACGAAATCGTCATCGCGGATTCAAACAGTAGCGACGGCACAGCGCAGTATGTTCGCGACCTCGGCGAGCGGGAAGGAGGGCGCATCCGCTATGTCCCCGGATCGTATCCCGGCAGAGGCGCTGCGCGCAACGCCGGCATCGACGCTGCGCGCGCGCCCGTCGTCGTTTTCACCGATGCCGACATCCTCGCGTCACAAACGCTTCTCGAGCGCCATGCTGCCGGCCACAGGGACGCGGGCGACACACGGATCGCTATCGTCGGATGCGAGTTGCAGGTGCGCTCGCTTGATGACTATCGCTTGCAGCGCGACGACCCAAGCGCGCGCCGGCCGCTGCATCCAGCGACGCGCAAACGGCTGTCGTGGCTATACTTTCTTACCGGCAACGCATCGGTCCGGCGTGAAGATTTGCAGCGCGTTGGATGTTTTGACGAACAGTTCACGGGATACGGGCACGAGGACTTGGAATTGGGCTATCGGCTCCAAAAGGACGGCGTAGAGATTCTTTACGATCCGCAAGCGGTGAATTACCACTGGCATCCGGTTGCGTTCGCCGAACAAGTCGGCCGCATGGAGCTGGCAGGAATTTCGACCGTCCGTTTCTACCGCAAACATCAGGATATGATGGTAAAAGCATACCTGGGCATGACGCCCGTTTCCTTATGGCTGCACTCGGTGCTGCGCGCCGCGCCGCCGCTGCGTCGCGTCCTCGAGCGAGCCGGCGCAAGCGTCGATGCACCGCGCAAAAACACTTGGCCATACATCGCGCGACAGGTCGCCTACCAATATCATTACGTCAGCGGCATCAAGCGCGCGCTGCGCGAAGGCGCAGGGGCTTCGTGAGCGCTCAGCCGCCGCGCCGGGTCACCTGCGGTGAACTTGGCGCTCACGATGAAGGCGCAACGGTCGAGCTCAAAGGCTGGGTGAACAGCACGCGCGACCACGGCGGACTCATATTCATCGATCTGCGCGACCGCTTCGGGATTACGCAAGTGGTTTTCGATCCGCGCGTCTCGCGCGAAGCGACTGGGCTTGCTTCGACCCTTCGTTCGGAGGACGTCGTGGCTGCGCGCGGCAGCGTGCGCCGGCGTCCGCCAGGCACGGAGAACGCAAAGCTTGCGACCGGCGAAATCGAGATCGCGGCGCAGTCACTCGACGTCCTCAACCGCTCGAAGACGCCGCCGTTCCCCATTCACACAGACGGTGAGGTCGACGAGAGCCTGCGTCTGCGCTACCGTTACCTCGATCTGCGCCGCCCGCAGCTGCAGCGCAACATCGAGCTGCGCCATCGAGCCGTCAAGGCGGTGCGCGATTATCTCGACGAGCAGGGTTTCTACGAGATCGAGACGCCGATGCTCATCAAGCAGACGCCCGAAGGTGCGCGCGACTTCGTGGTACCGAGCCGGCTGAATCCCGGAGCATTCTACGCCCTGCCGCAGTCGCCGCAACTGTTTAAGCAGCTGCTGATGGTCGGCGGATTCCACCGCTACTTCCAAATCGCGCGCTGCTTCCGTGACGAAGACACGCGCGCCGACCGGCAGCCGGAGTTTACGCAAATCGATCTTGAGATGACGTTCCCGACGCAAGAAGACGTCATCGCCGTCATGGAAGGAACGCTCGCGCACATGTTTCGCCAGGCGTTGGGCGTCGAAGTGGCGACGCCGTTCCGCCGTCTCACCCACATCGAGGCATTGCGTGACTACGGCTCGGATAAGCCCGACCTGCGGTTCGGTCTGAAGCTGCATGACGTGGGCAGCGCTTTTGCCGGCACGGAGTTCAAAATTTTTGCAAGCGCACTTGCCGGCGGCAAGGCGATCGTCGCCGTCGCGGAGCCCAGCGGTGCCAACCGCTCGCGGCGCGAGTTCGACGCGTTGGGCGCGACGGCGGCGGAGTGGGGGGCAAAGGGTTTGGCGTGGATCGCTTTTGCAGCCGACGGCGTCAAGTCATCGCTGCCCAAGTCCGCACTGACGGAGCAGCTGCTCACCAGCCTGCGTGCAACAACCGGGGCAAGCGACGGCGATGCGGTCTACATGGTCGCTGACGACCCAGCGGCTGCGCAGATGATCGCAGGCAAGCTGCGGCTGCACATCGCCGACGAGAAAGGCCTGCGCAATCAAAAACAATTCGCCTTCTGCTGGGTGCTTGATTTTCCACTATTTGAGCGCGATGAGGAGACGGGCATGCTGCAGCCTGCGCATCACCCGTTTACCGCGCCCGCCGCTGGAAGCGAGTCGCTCGAAGGCGATCCGTTACTGTTACGCGCGCAACACTACGACGTCGTGCTCAACGGCATGGAGCTTGGCAGCGGATCGATCCGTATCCACGATCCGGCCGTGCAGCGCAAGGTATTCGATCTGCTCGGCTACACGCCCGAGCAGGTGGAGCGGCGCTTCGGCTTTCTGCTGGAAGCGTTCGAGTACGGGGCGCCGCCGCACGGTGGCATGGCCTTGGGCCTCGATCGCATTATCTTGCTTATGGCAGGCGGCGACTCGATCCGCGAGGTGATCGCCTTTCCGAAGAACCAGCGCTTCCAAGATTTAATGGTCAGCGCGCCGAGCCCGCTCGAGCCTGCCCTTCTCAAAGAATTGCACTTGCGCAGCGACGCCGATCCAGTGCGGCGCACGTGAGGAGCAGCTGGGCATGAGCATCCCATTGATCCGGGAGAGTGAAGCCACCGACGAGCGCGCACGCGAGGCGTTTCGCGACATCAAGAGCGCCCTGCGCGTCCCCATCGTCAATCTAATCTTTCAGGCCTGGGCAGCCTATCCGAAATTTCTGGACGTGACCTGGCGGCGTTTGCGCCCAAGCGTGCTGACTATCGAATTTGCGGCCCTTGCCGATTCCATCAATAAGAAAGTGCGCGAAGGCACGGAGAGCTGGCCGATCAGCGACCACGCAGCCCAGCTGCGCGCTCGCGCGGTCAACGAATCGGACATTGCGCGAATGCGTGAGATCGTCGATCTCTTTACCGAGGTCAATCCCAAGCTTGCGATTCTTGCAACCGCAGTCGACATCGCGCTGAGCGGCCTGTCCGCCGGCGGAGTGGGCACGAAGGGTCCGCAACGCGACGAGGAGCGCGAGCGGCCGAAAGAATTCCGAGGCGTGCGCTTCACGCTGGTCGAGGAACGCGATGCGCTGCCGCGCGTGCGCTCGATCTACGAGGATATGAAGGCAACGTTGGGCTTGCCCTTCATCGAAACCGAGTATCGGGCTATGGCCTCCTATCCCGATTGGCTCGAGGTGTGGTGGAAAGATGGCAAGCCGCGCGCCGGTGATGTCCGCTACAAAGCGCTTGGCGATGATCTCGCAGCGTCGGCAGCTCAGGCGGCAAGGACCCTGCCCCACCGCCTCTTCTTGAGCAATGATCTGCTGGAATCGTGCGCCCTCGACGACGCCAAGCGTGCGGAACTACGGCGGATTAACGCAATGTTCACGCGGCTTTTGCCTGGGCTCATCATGAACTTGGAGGTCGCACGCCGCGGCCTCGGCACGTCATGATCGTTTTCGAAGCTTTGCGAGCAAATGCGGCGGGCCGATGACATACACGATTCCCTTCGATCCGCCCATCCAGACGTGTTCAAACTGCGCGCGCTTATAGATGATGCGTATGTGGCCAGGCCGTCCATAGGGGTCGTTGGCGATAACGTCTCCCTCGGGCGTGAATCCGCGCACCACGAGCAGGTGCCCATCGCTGTTTTTATACGGTGAGCCGTCGAGCTCGCCTGTTGCAACCCGAATGCTCGCGATGAGCGGTATGCCTGCCGCGATGTATTGTTCCAAGTCGGGCATTCCAGACAGCCGCTCCACCCAGCCAGCCAATCCATGTTCGGACGCAAAGGCAACGTTGAACGGCCAGTTGCCGCAACCGTCATAGACTGGATCAAACGTGCCGGAAGCCGCTGCTGGGACGTCGACATCCCACTGCGGGTGCTGGGTGCGCACCGCCCAATATGCCATCACCATCGAGACGCTGGTTGGGCTGCACCAGGCGTCGCCGCCGCCGGCAAGATGGTCGGGTGATTCGTCGATGCGTTGCGTGCGTTCGGGCACGTCAATGTCAACGCCCCACGCGTCCTTGTACGGCTGCAGGTTTGTGCCGGCTGCGCCGTCGCCGGTCGTCACCGCAAACAGTGACATTGTCGGTAGCGCACCGCTTGGGTTCGGGTGAAAGCGAACCTGGAACTGCCACGCGGTGGCTGCCTGTTTGAGTCGCAACGTGTCGGTGTCGACGACCCCATCAGCATCTGCCGGCGACTTCACCGAGTGACGGTGCGAGCCGCCAAGCTCCCCGCTCCAATGCCCGACGTCATACCAGCTCGTCCAGCGCTCGCCGATTCTGGCGCGCAGCTGCGTCTCGATCCAGGATCCCTTGGGCGTCTGGACATTCCAGGAGGCAACCGCCGTTGTGAATGGCCGTGCCGCGTGCACGGCAGACAGCACGTCGTGCGACTGTCCGCGAGGAAAGCCAACAATCGTCAGCGACACGGCCAAGAGCCCAAGGATTAGATTTCCCATTCCCAAGCGTTCCAGTAATTGGTGATCACGGGTGATGGTTTGAAGTTCTTGAGATCGCGATTGCTTGCATGCACGAGCTTATCCCAATAAATGATGACTGAAGGCACCTCATCGAGCATGATTCGCCATGCTTCCTTATAGTGATCGCGTCGTTGGGCCGGATCGTAGGTGCGCTGCGCGGCACGAAGATGCTCGTCAACCGGGCGATTGCAGTAGAAGTCCGTGTTGCTTCCGTGCGGGGGAAAGTAGTCACAACCCCAGATCCCTAAATCGTCCGGATCAACCCCGTTGGTGTTGATGATCCACGACATGTCGTAGCGGCCGCCGTAGAGCGGGCCGTCCGGGGCGAAGAGGACCGTTCCGGCATAGTTTTTGATGGAAAGGTCGACGCCGATGGGCTTGAGTTCTTGACTCATGAGCGCCTCAGCGCTCCCGTTTGGCCTATTGTTCGTGGTGGATGAAATAGAGACCGAAAGCCGCTGTCCATTTTTCACCCGAATGCCGTCGACGCCGAGCTTCCATCCAGCGGCATCGAGAAGCTTGCGCGCGGCCTCGGGATCGTAGGGAATGGGGTTCAGGTCGTTTGCCGCCCATGAAAATGGTGGAATATCCGTGACGGCTTGCACGCCTTGGCCGGCGTACACCGTCGCGATAATCTTCGGC
>JALYZV010000141.1 GCA_030948685.1 Vulcanimicrobiota bacterium
TGCATGGACCGGCAATCACGTGGACCTGACCGCCGCCGACGTTCACACCGCCGCCGAGGCGCACGACGGTGTCGGCCTGCGCTCCTTCACGACTGACCAGCTTATACGACTTGCTGATCGGCATGACGCGCTCCACGGCAGCAAAACCGCCGAGCTGTGCAGCGAGTATGTCCTTATTGTCGCGAACTCCCAGTACACCGATGATGAGCCGCTCGGCTCCCTGCGAAACATTGATGCCGTAGCCCATGGCGACGATCTTGTCGATGATTTCTTGTGTCTGTTCGGGTGTCGCGCTCCGTTTGATCACGACGATCATGTCGTTCGAATTCCTTTAGCAGACCGCGGACGTTGCGGCCGGGTCTTTAGAACGTGGTGCCGGCAGTCTCCGGGCTTTCCTCGCCGCTCAGATCCGGGCGCAAGCGCGTTGCGCCTTCGAGATAGATATGGCGCACGTCTGTCTGTGCTCGCTCGGTATTGACGAGCATCAGCACGCGGATGCACGATGGCAAGCGCCCAGGGACGTCGATTTCAGTCCCGCATAGCAGCGGCACCTTCCGCCAACCCAGCGCGCGTGCCGCCGCGGCCGGAAACTCAGCGTTCAGATCGGGTGTGGTCGTGAAGAACACCGAGGCGACGTCCTCTGCTTGCACGCCATTGTGGCCGATCATCTCGCGCAGCAGCCGGTCTGTTGCGCTCACAATGGCGTCCGCTGTGTTGGCGGTCGCGGTTGTTGCGCCGCGGATGCCTCGCACGCTCATTTACATACGTTCGGCACGGAGTTGCCCGAGTTCCCGCAATTCTGATTCGCTGAGCGCGCGCGTACAGCCGGCCTTCAGCCGGCCAAGACGCACCGGGCCGAACTGCGTTCGCGTGAGCGAGAGCACGCGCAGGCCCTGCCGGGCGCACATGCGCCGAACCTGGCGATTCTTCCCTTCGCTGAGAACGATCGTGAAGCGGTGCGACCCGTCCGGCTGTCGTGCGTAATCACGGGCACCAAGCGCCGCGATGGTCGCAGGATTCATGCTGCCGCGCGCAATCACGTCGTAGCGCTTGGGCACGTTGCTGGACGGATGCATGAGCAATCGCGCCAAGGCGCCGTCCGTCGTGCATAGCAGCAGGCCGGTGGTGTCGGCGTCAAGCCGGCCGACTGGAAAGAGCCGCCGGTGTGCGGGCAGGAATTGCGCGACCGTTTTTCTGCCATGCTCGTCGCTCATGGTCGTAATGATGCCGGCGGGTTTGTTTAGGACGAGCGTGAGCTGATCGGCGAACGCGTCATGACGTACTCGCCTGCCGTTCACAGCAACCGCGTTGCGATCGGGGTCGACTGACGCTCCGAGCGCGGCACGGCGCCCATCGATCGTTACCTTGCCCGCCTCGATCATCGAGTCGGCGCTGCGACGCGACGCCAGGCCGCATTCAGCCAAGAATTTGTTGAGCCGGACCTTCATGCTGCGTTGTTATATGAAGAGGCGCGAGTTTACTCGCGCCCCTTCCTCAGTTGACCTGTCCAACGTGATCGCTTCGGCGTGACGGCCGGTTTGGCTAGCGATCTTGCTCCGCGCTCGACAGCGACATGGCCTCCTTGGTCACTGACTTGAGGAACTCTTCATTGCTATCGGTGCGCCGGAAGCGCTCGAGGATCAACTCGGTCATCTCCTGCGTACCAAGCACGGCGGTCGCTCGCCGCAGCATGACCACCTTGCGCAGTTCGATCTCGCTCAGCAGCAGCTCTTCATGCCGCGTGCCCGAACGCTTGATGTCGACGGCGGGGAAGATTCGGCTGTCCGCGAGTTTGCGCACGAGGTTGATCTCCATGTTGCCCGTGCCTTTGAACTCCTCGAAGATAACGTCGTCCATCTTCGAGCCGGTTTCGATCAGCGCCGTCGCCACGATCGTCAAGCTGCCGCCCTCTTCGATGTTGCGGGCGGCGCCGAAGAAACGTTTGGGCCGGTGCAGTGCGCTCGTATCGAGACCACCCGAGAGCGTGCGCCCGGTCGAGGGCATGACTTGGTTCCAGGCGCGCGCGAGCCGGGTGATCGAGTCGAGCAAGATCACCACGTCGTGTCCGAGTTCGACCAAACGCTTACAACGCTCGAGCGTCAGCTCGGCGACCGCGGTGTGGTTCTCAGGATGCTCGTCGAACGTCGACGAGATGACTTCGCCCTCAATGGACCGCCGCATGTCGGTGACTTCTTCGGGCCGCTCGTCGACGAGCAGGGCGAAGAGATCGCATTCCGGATGATTGGCGGCGATTGCGTTTGCAATTTTCTTGAGCAAGGTCGTTTTGCCGGCTTTGGGAGGCGACACGATGAGCGCCCGCTGGCCTTTGCCGATGGGGCAAAACAGATCGAAGACGCGACCGCACATCTCGAGCGTCGACGTCTCCATTTTGAGACGACTGTCGGGATAGACCGGCACCAGTTTATCGAAGTTCTGCCGTCCGCGCAGCGCCTCTGGATCTTGGCCATTGACCGCTTCCACTTTGAGGATGCCGTGGTATTTCTCGTTGTCCTTGGGATCGCGAATCTGGCCGGCGATGAGATCGCCCGTCCGCAGTTCGAAGCGCCGGATCTGCGATTGCGAAATATACACGTCGTGCGGTCCAGGTCGCATGTTCTCACGCCGCAAGAAGCCGTAGCCCTCGGGCAATATCTCTAAGACGCCGATGGCAAAATGCAGACCGGCGGCTTTGGCTTGGGCTTCGAGGATGGGGAAGATCAGATCTTGTTTCTTGATGCGCTGCAGGTCTTTGATTTCGAGGACTTTGGCAAGCTCGACGAGCTCGGTGCGGGTCTTCTCTTCTAATTCTTTGACTGACAGGAACGGCATGGTCTCGCCGTCTTTGTTCTGAAATGTTTTTGGCGGAGCTTGTTCGCGCTCCTGATAGGTGCGAGCGGGGAAGACGCGCTGCACGCCGCGTTCGCCGCGGTTGCCCCGGTCGTAGCGACCGCCGCCGCGCTCGTAGCGCTCGCCGCGTTCTGGCCGCTCTGGGCGATCGTAACTTTGTCCACGATCCTGGCGTTCGGATCGATCGCCGCGATCGCCGCCGCGCTCAGTCCGTTCTGAATAGTCGCCGCTGCCGCGCGAGCTATACGCAGGCGGGCCGTTGGGCCGGCCGCGGGGCCGGGAGGGAGGTTGCGAGGGAGGCGGAGAGCTGGAATCTTTTTCGTCGCTGCCTTGGGGCTGATAATCGTTGTCTTCTTGCACGCGTTTTTTAGCCTATGGGAAGAGCGAGCGCGCAGCGCGCTGTTGGCTGCGTCTCGCAGAAACCGAAAAGAGTGGATTCAAAGCACATAATGATAACACGACGACTCGTCGTTTCGTTCTAGATCGCTTTGCTTGGAGGTAAAGTAAGAAGCGGACTCATTCTCTATTGATATTGAGTGCGCGCTTCCGCTACTATATCACAGCAGCCTAAGCGCCGTCAACGGACGCACCTGTGCGCTTACGTACTTTATCGGCTTGCCACGCCGTTTTCTTGAGGCCACTTTCGCCTTTTGCGGAAAGGTGAAACGCTTGGACTTGCTGCGTCGAAGAAGCGCAGCGGCCACTGGTGCGCAACGCTCAGCCCGATCCGGCCACTGGCTGCCAGCCTGAACTCCTGCGGCGTTTTTGGCACCTCGATCGTGAGGTCGCCGCTGCGCAGGTCGGCGAGATCGCTGCGCCGATCGATGGACATGGCGCGGCAGAGGTTGCCCGGACCACACGCAAGCGCCTCGACGGGAACGTGCAGCCCGCGGCGCCGGCGCATGGCGTCAATGCCAGCGATCGGCTCGAGCGCGCGGATGAGGACTGCTCCACCGATACCGGCGGGCTCGGTCGTCACGTTGAGGCAGTAGTACATTCCATATATAAGGTAGACGTACGCGTAGCCGGCGCGTCCAAAAAGTGTCGCGGTTCGTTTGGTGGGACCGCGGTAGCCGTGGCACGATGGATCGACGAGCGGCAAATAGGCTTCGGTCTCCACGATTCGACCGGCAAGGAGTTTGCCTGCATCCGGCTCTCCGCAGGGAATGCGTCGGTAGAGTACGGCACCGACGAGCCGCTTTGCGACGTCGACGGTCGGCCCTTCAAACAGCGTATCTGTCTTTGCCCGAATATCAGTTCGCACTTGACCGCTGGTGTGGCTTGCGTGATGATGGAGTGTAATCGCGTTTCTTGATTGGCGATCTCTCATTCGAGGGCCAGCATCATGAATACTCGCGGCTTCTCACTGGCCGAACTGCTTATCAGCATGGCCATCATCCTCGTTCTGTTGATTGCCGTTTGCGGCGCTATCGTGCAAACATTGCATCTGCAGGCATTTCATGTTGGCAGGGCCGGGATGGGGCGGACCGTGGCCGAGGTATCGGAGCGCCTTGGCGAGGAAGCGCGCAGTGCGACCGCGGTGTTCATCCCCAGCACCGATATCATGGGCGAGCCGAACGGTTCAGTTGGCGGTGCGCACGAGGTCGACTTCTTTCGCCGCTTATCAGCTGGAGGCGATGCGTTTGTCGCGTATCGCTTTGAAGCAAGCAGCGGCGACGTCACGCGTTACGAGTATTCGTGGATAGGCAGCACACGGCACGTCACGAACGCCGACATTGCGGCAGGCGATCTTGCGCTATTTCATTTCGAGCGTGAGCCGGTAACGGGCGTCGGTGTGGTGGCCGGCACGAGCGACCCGCCGGCAGTATCGATTCTGTACGGCAGGCCAGAACTTGCCGGCGGCAACGACGTCATCGTGGCGAGTATTCAGCCGCGGAACCGTGATGGCATACCGGCTCAGATCACGAGAGTTCACCTGGCTGCCCGAATAGCGCCGACCGCTGTGGCGGTTCTGGCTCCCAAGGGTGCGCCTTCCACGCCGCCGCCAACGCGAATTTTTCCGTTTGTGATTTTGCGACCTGGCTTCCCAGTCGCACTCCCGCATGGTCCAATACACGGAGGAAGTCTGGGGGGCTCTCCTCTTTTGGAACATTGGATTGCTGCCGCGGGTTCTGCGCAGTTCCTTGGGCCTAGCTCAGACGTCGGGAACTGGTTCGAGTTTAGCGCTTTGTATGCGAGGATCGATTCTGGCATTTTCACATTCAGAAATGCCACGGGTTCTTCTATAACTGCCGTCATCAGCTGCAGAGACGGTCCTTGTCCAACATTCCGGCCGCTGCCGGTGAGCGCACCCGGCATCACCCCTTCAGGGTCAGTCGCCTTTCAGCTGACCCCCTAGCGCGAAACGCAGGACCGATCATTTCTTAAACAAAACCTATCGTCGCCGGTGATCCAGCTCAACCACTGCCTGAATCGCCGCACAACACCCGGTGCAGGGCGGTACAGCGCTTGCATAGTGCTGGCTTAACTTGTACGGGTTATTGTTCTTCCACAGGGTGCAGGAGGAATGAGGCAATGCCTACCAAGTCCACGCGACGTCTTCCGGGTGTCGTACGGCAGCCTCATGGAGTTCACGTCGCTTTCCAACATCGAGAACCTCTACAACGTTGAAGCGTCGGCTCAAAGTCGCACGATAGCAGATGGCTGCTTCCACACCCTCCCCGGATACAGCGCTAACTGCGTCAACGGTGTCGATTCTGTGACCCGCGCGGCGTGTAACCCCAACATCACTGGCTCTCGCGGAACGATTGAGGGTGACGACCCCGGTTCGATCCACAGCCCGCAAAACTTCCAGCTGAACCTGACCGTGGCTCGCGACATCGGCTCCGGACCGCACAACATGCAGGCCGGCTTCCGCGTCATTAACCTCTTCGGCAACTACAGCAACTTCACGACCGGCCTAAACTCCCGCTACAGCAACAACGGCATCGGCGGTTATTCACGGACGTCGGGCGCCAGATCGTCGTTCACCTTCCCGCTTCAGCCGTACGTGTTTCCGGCGAGTCCGTTCCCGTACGAAAACGAGCCGATCGGAACGGCACGCACGTACACGTTCTACTTGACGGCGAAATACTAGGACGTGGAGAGCAGAAAGGATATGAACGACATGCACAAACTACGCGCCGGATTGCTGGCGCTGCTGATCGTGGCTACAAGTGCGGCGTGCTCAACCCAGACGAGTCCGGGCAATATCATCACCGGACCCGTCTTCTTGGAGTTCGCCGTCGGAACGCTCAACGACAGCGCCGGCACGATCTCTTTGCTCGCCACGGGCACATCGACGCCGGGGACATTCCTCAACGCGGTCAGTTCGTTCCGAAATAATCTCGGGGCGTCTGCGTATCAGCGTCCTGGCAACGGGTTCCTCACCGGACCCGCGCTCTCACTCGCCATTGGCGGTTTGTTCAGCTATGGGCAAGCGCCGTTCGTCAACGGAGTCGTCGGGTTGCCACCGGCCTACGTGCCGGCGAGCACCGCTGGCGGATATGCGACCGGCTTCATCTTCTCCGGCGCCCCAGCGACACCGGGGACGTATGCCGTCAGCACCGTGGTCGTCGTCAACGGACAGAATCAGCCGCATGCTGCGGCTGCAACGCTGCCGCTTTCGCCGACGATTCTGACCGCGGAGGCGCCACCGGTGTATGCGTCAGGTGGAGCAACGGGGGGCGGAACGTTCACGGTCGTGGTGCCCTCAGGGGTGACTGAAACTGTCGTCGTCATCTCGAGTGGGCCGAACGAGGTTGCGACCGTGGAAACGAAGGGTACGAGCGCGGTGGTCCCTGCGGGCACGCTGACGCTCGGCACCGCTTACACCGCCTTTGCCATCGGTGCAGACTACCCGTTTGTCGAGGCGGGTCCGCCGGCTAATACATCGCCGACGCCGACGCTCACCGGCACCGGAGCGGGGGGCACGTCAGACCTCACCGTCTCGAGCTCGGCTGGCTTCACCCAGTAAGCAAGGAACTCAGCCTTCGATGCGATAGGGTGGCTGTAACGCCACCCTCTTTTTTTGCCGCGGCTGGAAAAGTGTTGCATGAGCGCTGATGACCGGCTGACTCGCACCCTCAAGATCCTTGGGGTTATCGCGCTCGGGGTCTGGCTCGCCATCGCAGTCCTTGACTTTCTGCACCGCATCATTGCGGTCGTGATCGTCGTCGGCGGCGCCGT
>JALYZV010000034.1 GCA_030948685.1 Vulcanimicrobiota bacterium
ATGGTACCAGCCTGCGCGAAGGCTTGCCCGACTCAGTCGATCCAGTTCGGTAAACTCGCCGATCTGCAAAAGAATGCCGACGCGCGGTTAGCGACCCTCAAGGCACAAGGAAATTCCGACGCACAGCTCTATGGCCGAGACGATACAGTCTACGGAGGACTGGGCGCCTTCTTTTTGCTGATGGACAAGCCTGAAGTCTACGGCTTACCCAACAAGGAAAACGCCGTCTTGCCGAGCCGCAACAATTCGAGAAGTTACTTCGGGGCGCTCGTCACTGCAGTCATTGCCGTGTTCGCTGGGATGGTCGCGTTGCGCCGCAATGGCACCGGCGGCGTGGTCGATGACGGTGACAGCAGCAGCGCCACTCGTGGCTGAGCACTTCGTTCAACCCCCGCTGTGGGGATGGTACATTCTCGGATATTTTTTTCTCGCCGGCGTTGCGGGCGGCTCGTACACGCTTGCCACGATGTTGCGTTGGTGGGGCAGCGACCGTGACCAGCCGATCGCTCGCCTCGGTTTCCTGATTGCATTCCCACTGGCAGTGGTATGCGGGATATTGCTGACCGTCGACCTTGGTCAGCCTCTGCGCTTCTGGCACATGATGATCAACACGACCCCTGGCGACGCTGGCTTGAGCTTCAAGTATTGGTCTCCGATCTCGCTTGGCAGCTGGGCACTGCTCGTCTACAGCGCGTTCTCGTTTCTTTCGTTTCTCGAAGCTCTCGGGGTGCTGCGTCCGTTCTCGGGCGCTTTTGGCCGTTTGTTCAACGTCATCGGGTCTATCCTGGCCCTCTTTATCGCTTCCTATACCGGCGTTGTGCTGAGCGTATCCAATCAGCCGGTATGGAGCGACACGTGGACGCTGGGCGGTCTCTTTCTTGCCTCGGCACTCAGTGGCTCGGCCGCGCTGCTGTCGTGGTTTGCGAATTGGCGCCCCGAAGCGGCATCGACAGAGCGGCGCTTGCTGCAGGCCGACGGATACTTCGCCCTGTTGGAATTGGTCCTCATCGTCGTCTTTTTCGCCACGCTGGCGGCGGCGGGTACGCTGACCAAGACACTGGGCGGACCTTGGATCATCGTCTGGATATTGGTTTTTGCGAGCCTGGTGCCCGCGCTGATGGGCCTTGGCCATAGCCGGCGCGTCGCTTCAACCCTCTCTGCCCGTGGAGGAGCGCTTACGGCGTCAACCGCCTTGATCGTGCTCGCCGGCGTCTTTTTGATGCGACTGGCTATTATCTTCAGCGCCCAGTCCTGATAGGAAGGCCCGAACCTACCTCGAACAGGGCGGCACTCCGGCCTTGGGCTGCGATTCCCGACTTTTAGTTCCTGTACAGGGACTCTCTGTCTTTGGGGCCGGCCATTTTTGCGAGGGGAGCTTCACATGCGATCAGGTTTAGTGGTGGCGCTGAGCATCGCGCTTATCGTTTGCGCGTGGTCAAGCTCAAGCGCGAAGCAATCACCAAGCACCGTGTCGGCCGCGGCTGCGATGTCCTCCGCCGTCAGCGACCAGTGGTCAATGTATGGACACGATTATAGTAATCAGCGCTACTCGCGCCTACGGCAGATCAACACGAGCAACGTGAGCAAACTGCAGCCGGCGTGGGTCTTTCAAACCGGTGTCATCGGCCCGTTTGAAACGACGCCGGTCGTCATTGGCGACAGGATGTACATCACGACGGCCAATTCGCACGTCTTCGCGCTGGACGCCAGAACCGGAGCCGTGCGCTGGCACTATCAGCCGAAATTAGGCACGACCATCTTTTGCTGTGGTAACGTCAATCGCGGCGTTGCTGTGGCTGGCGGAAAAGTATTCCTCGGGCAACTCGACGGCAAGCTCGTGGCACTCAATCAAGACACGGGCGCTGTCATTTGGTCGATTCAGGCGGGCGATAACGCCGCAGGCTATGCCCTTACGATGGCTCCATTGGTCTACAAAGATATGGTCATCGTCGGCGGAGCGGGCGGAGAATACGGCATTCGCGGATCGGTCACGGCCTACTCCGTCAATGACGGTACGACGAAGTGGCGCACGTATACCATCGGTCCAGGTTGGGAAGGAGCCTGGTCGGCAAGCACTCCCAACGGAGCTGACCTTCATCGCAATATCGCTGCAGAAAAAGCAGCCGACGCGAACTACTCAGGTACCTGGAAAACCGGCGGGGGCGAAGTTTGGATGACACCCGCCCTCGATACGCAGATGAACACCCTATTTGTAACGACTGGTAACCCGTCGCCCGACCTCGACGGGAGTCAACGGCCTGGCGATAATCAGTGGACCGACAGCATCATCGCACTCGACGCAGACACCGGCAAAGTCAAATGGGCCTATCAAGAAATCCCGCATGACGTCTGGGATCTCGACGCCGTTTCGCCGGTGGTTCTGTTTACGACAACGGTGAACGGCGAGAAAGTACCGGCGCTCGGCCAAGCAGGCAAGACGGCGTGGTTCTACGTGTTAGATCGCAGAACTGGTAAGCAGATCCGCGTGTCCGAGGCGTTCGATCCACAGGAAAACATGTTTGCTCAACCGACCGCCGCTGGCACGCGCATGCTGCCTGGTGCCAATGGCGGCAATGAGTGGTCGCCCGTTTCCTTCGATCCGACGTTGGGCTATGCGTTCGTAGCGACGCTCAACCAGCCCATGTTGTACAAGACACATCCAGCCCCGCTGACGACGGGTGCGCTCTGGCTGGGCAGCGCCTTCCTTGCCATCCCCACGGAGAAGCAGGATGGCTCAGTCGTCGCTATCAACACAACGACCGGCAAGATCGCTTGGACGCACAAAGTAGACTACCCGATGATCGGCGGCCCCGCCTCAACAGCCGGCGGCCTCACGTTTGTCGGGGAGAGCAATGGCTACTTTGACGCCTTCAATTCGCGTACGGGCAAGCTGCTCTGGCACTTCCAAACGGGCGCGGGCTGCAACGCAGCACCCATGGTCTACGAGATCGGTGGACAGGAATACGTCGCTGTCGCCTCGGGCGGCAGCTTCCAGATCAACACACCATACGGCGACGCTTTGTACGTTTTCCACGTTCCTAGTATGTAGCAACGCTCGCTCCACAAGAGAGACGACCATAAAGACCCTCATCATCGTGACAGTGCTGGCGCTTGCGGGGCTTGGCTCCGCAAGCGCTTGCCCGTCCCCGGCACCATCCACAGCGAAAGCATCCACCGCTCCGGCATCGTCCGGTCCGGCGGGGATGCATTTTGATGCGGCCAAGAAAACGGTTTCGTTCGACATCGGCATGGCTTCCAACGGGAATAACGGCACCTTTAATTTTAACGGCTATGGCCGCGGCGAGATGACGATCACCGTACCGCTCGGTTGGAAAGTCCACATGCATGTGACCAACAAAGGCTATGGCGCCATTCCTCACAGCCTTGAAGTCGTCACACCGTCGGAAACTGTTCCACAGCAGGCCGTGGATCCCGCATTTCCTCAGGCCGAAACCATTAACTTAGTTCCGGGCATGAGCGTCAATCAGTCCGATAACGTTGACTTTGTGGCAAACAAGGAAGGCAAATATTGGATCATGTGTGGCGTTCCGAATCACGCTATCGGCGGCATGTGGGATTGGTTCATTGTCGCGAAGTCGGCGCAGGTTCCATCGGTAACATTCAAAAGCCCGTCGGGGTAATTGAACGGACCCAATGTCACCTGACTATCTGACGGCTTTTGCGTCGCTAGGAACATTTCTCGTCATCGCGGTCACTGCCATCGCTGCCGTTGTGCAGCTTCGACACATCCGCGCGAGCAATCAGCTCGCCGGAATGCTGTACTACGTAAAATTCTGGGAAACTGATGCATTTCAGCGTGCGAACACCTTCATCAATGTGGAGTTAGCGGCGAAGTTACGCGACCCAGACTATCGTCGCGAGTTGTTGGGGGGCACGATCGACCGTACAGCGCATCCAGAACTCGTCGCGGCCGATTGGTGCGAGCAGGCAGGATCGTGCATTAAGTACGGGCTGATCGCGGAGGCTCAATTCCTCGATCTGTGCGGCGCCTACGTGGACGGCACGTGGGAGGCGCTCAAGGAAGTGGTCGCCATCCGACGCGTTGCGCTTGGTCCGGCTCTGTATGAGAACTTCGAGTATATTGCGGCCCTGGGCAAGCGCTGGGGACGAACGCACAAGCGCGGAAACTATCCTAATAGGGTCCCGCGCCTATTGTCGGATGAGGAGGCCTCCGCCTTGACCGGGTCCATGCGGGCACAGAGCGACGCATCAAAAGGAGCGGCCGACTAGCGTCGACCGCTCAAGCTCTCGGCCTCGATCTATTGACCGCGGATAAGACCGATCCACTCCTTCGTAATTTTATCGTCGATCTTGCGATCTGCCATGTCTAAATCCATGAGCAGTTCGCGCTCGCGCATGCGCTCTGAGCGCTCTTGCACTGCCTCGTTGAAGACCTCGCTGCGGTTGTCCATTGCTTCTTGATGTTGCAGCTGTTTGGCTTGGAGCATGAGTTGGTGGGTTTCATCCATGGTAATCATTGCCTGTTGAGCAGCGTCGATTCCATGCTGGGTGATCATCTGGAATACCGTGCTCGCCGCCAGCGGAATCCAAGCCATTGTATACCTCCCTGGGGCCGGGCTTGCCGGTCGCCCCATTGCGGGCCAACTTTCCCTCCTGGTTGAGCGTTCGTCTAGGCGTTAGCGCCTGGGCTTGGCTCGTGCCGCTTTGGCGACGATCCTCAAGTCTGAAATAAACGTTGCCATCTCTTCGTGTCGTGTTTTTTGGCCCGGCGCGCGCAAGATTGAAGATGGGTGGACAGTCGCAAGCACGCTCGGTGTCCTCAACGTCACCTGGCTGCTCGCCCACGAACATCACCTTGGCGCGCCCCTTGCCTTCCCCAAACACGGTCTGGGTAGCGTTCTTGTACAAATCGCAGCCGCGGCAACGCTGCGCAGCCTCACGCAGGCGCTGCAGCGAACGAGTCTCAGGAAGGTAACATGCGGCCGATCGATTGCGCTTCATGGACGCTCCCCTTGTATGATTCCACGACATCCGGCCCGATTGGCGTCTGGACCCCCCATCGGGCCGTATGTTATACTGGCGTTCGGCGCACGTGGCTGATTGCGGGACAATTGTCGCCAAAGCATCTGCCGGGCAGCGACCGTTGAGAGGCATTTCATTGAAAGCGAAGATTCATCCCAAGTGGTTTGAGGCCACGGTGGTGTGCTCGTGTGGCAACACGTTCACCACAGGTTCAACGCGCGACAAGCTCCACGTCGAGATTTGTTCTGCTTGCCATCCTTTCTTCACCGGCAACCAGAAATTTGTTGACACGGAAGGCCGCGTCGAGAAGTTCATGACCAAATATGGCACCGTCACAAGCGAAAAGTCGAAGAAGGACAAGGCAAAGGCGGACAAGGCACACGCTGAGGCGGAGGCCGCCAAGGCCGCGAAAGCAGCAGAGGAGATAGCGCGCGCGGCGGCTGCGGCTGCTGCTGCCCAAACGGCTGCCCAGGATGCGGCTAAGGCTGTCAAGGAGGCAGACGCTGCACAGGCGACGCCGAAACGCGCCACCAAAAGAGCAAAGGGTTCTGCCGCAAAAGCCGGCGAGACAAAGACGCAAGCGCAGGCCGTTGTCGGTGACGAGGGTGCCAAAGCGCAAGCCGACAAAGCGGCCAAGCCGAAGAGTGCTGCCAAGCCGCGTGCCAAAAAGGCCAAAACATCCGCGGCCAAAGGCTCGGAAACGGCCGACAGCCTAGCGTCAGCCTCGGCAGAAGACGCACAGCACTAGGACGCGGGCGAGGACCAGCTATGACTCGCTCACCGTCTCCACATCATGACAACAACAGACCAAGCTGCCTCGATTGGATCTCGGCTGAGTGCTATTGCGGCGCGCTTTACGGAGATTGAGGCGAAGCTGGCGGGCATGGGCGCAGCCTACGATCCCCAGACTGCCAAGCAACTCGCCATCGAGCGCTCGACGCTCGAGCCGATCGTTGCTGCCGCACAGCGCCAGCAGCAGCTCGAAGCCGAACTTGTATCAGCCGAATCGCTGCTGCGCGAAAGTGACCCTGAAATCGCGGAGATGGCCCGCACGGAAGTGCAGCGGCTACGCGGCGAGGTAGCGGCCGGTCTTGATGAACTCAAGAAGCTCCTGGTCCCCAAGGATCCAAACGATGACAAGGACATTTTTGTTGAGATACGAGCTGGAACGGGCGGCGACGAAGCGGCTCTTTTCGCCGGCGATCTGATGCGGATGTACGTGAAATACGCCGATGCCCACAAGCTCAAGACCGAGATCATAAGTACGTCCGAATCGCAAGCCGGGGGCTTCAAGGAAGTGGTCGTTGCCGTGAAGGGCAAAGGCTCGTACCGCCTGTTCAAACACGAAAGCGGCGTGCACCGGGTACAGCGCGTGCCCGCGACGGAGGCCAGCGGCCGCATTCACACGTCGACGGCAACCGTGGCGGTCATGCCCGAAGTCGACGCCGTCGAAATCGAGATCAATCCGGCTGACCTCGCGATCGACACCTATCGCGCGCAAGGCGCAGGCGGCCAACACGTTAACAAAACGGAGTCCGCGGTGCGCATCACCCACA
>JALYZV010000145.1 GCA_030948685.1 Vulcanimicrobiota bacterium
TCGCGCGCTTGAGGTGCGCCCGGATGCATGCCTCAGGGAACAAAATGCCGGCCGGCTCTTCGAATACCGCCACTTCGGCTTCGCGCGGGTTGGTAGCGGGATAGCGTCGCATGATCTCGCCTGCCTCGAGCAACTCGTGCTTCAGATTATGTTCACGAGCGCTGCGCAGTGAGCCCTGGACGAGCTCGCTGTCCAGCCTGCCGACCATGAGACCCCCCGTGCGCAGATAAAGCGGCTCATCGCTGTCGAGCTCGAGATCGGCCCATAACGCGTAAGCGCGCAGCAAGAGCGGCACGTAGGCTGGATCTTCGTAGTATGCCTGGCGGATCATGCGGGAGTTGCCATGCGACGAACCGCGATCGTGCGCCGGCGTGAATTGCTCAAGTCCGAGCACTCGCTTCCCGCGGGCGCTAAGGTGCGCGGCGGCCGCGCTTCCCATGCCGCCCAATCCGAGAACTATGACGTCATACATCACGATCTCCGGGAGGGTTTGACATTCAGATTCGGATAGACTTTACCAAAGGCATGCCGCACAATAAGACCATGCAATTACTTCAGAGCAACTCGACCCTCAATTCTGATGGGCGCCTGGCAGCGGTTATGGCGCGAGATCGTCGGGCGGACGGTGCCTTCGTCTACGGCGTCACGTCAACCGGCATCTTTTGTCGCCCCTCGTGCGCATCGCGGCGCCCGCGACGTGACCGCATCGCTTTGTTCGCTTCGGCCGACAAGGCGCGTGAGGCAGGCTTCCGCCCCTGCCGGCGCTGCCAGCCTGAATCCGTAGCGGCCTCGACAAACATCGCGCAGCGGATCTGCCGCTACATTGATGAGCAGCAGGACGACGCGCCCACCCTGGGCGAGCTCTCCGCTCGCTTCGGACTGAGCCCCCATCATTTGGCGCGCAGCTTCAAAGCCGCCATCGGCATGACACCGAAAGCCTACGGCGATCTGCAGCGCGTCGAACGCCTCAAAACGCGACTGCAGAGCGGTCAATCGGTCACGACTGCTTTGTATTCCGCGGGCTATGGCTCGAGCAGTCGCCTCTACGAACAAGGGAGCGCGCTTTTGGGCATGAAGCCATCGGATTACCGGCGTCTTGGCCTCGGCACGAGTGTCACATTTACCGTCGTCGGCACCACGCTCGGGAAACTGCTCGTCGCCTCGACCGAGCGCGGCATCTGTGCGGTGAAGCTCGGCGACTCAAGTGCGGCGCTCGAGCGCGCGCTGCGGCATGAGTACAGCGCCGCCCGTGTACAGCGCGACGACGCCGGCTTGACGACGGTGGTCGGCCAGATCGTGCGCCACATTGAAGCTGGCGCGCCTCTTGCTCAACTCGCCACGGACGTTGCGGCGACAGCGTTCACGCGCTCGGTGTGGAAGGCGCTTGCGGCAATACCGTCTGGGCAGACGCGCACGTACGGTCAGATCGCCGCCTCTATCGGACGACCGACCGCGGCGCGCGCGGTCGCGCGAGCGTGTGCTACCAATCAGTTGGCCCTGATCATTCCATGCCACCGCGTCGTGCCGAGCAGCGGCGGAAGTGGCGGTTATCGCTGGGGTGCGGCTCGCAAGCGCACGCTGCTCGAGCGCGAGCGGCGCGCGTCGCCCCAGAAAGTGTCGCGTTAGCTGCGAGGTTTAACGGACCTGAAGGTCCGTTGCTTCAAGGTTGCGTTCGTCAAGGTCCCCCGGCTGCTCGATAATGAAAACCGCAACCGCTTGCGGCCCATGCGCTCCCAGCACGAGTATCTTTTCGATATCGGCGGTTCTGCTCGGCCCCGCAACGATGAGTGCCTCGCCCCTGCTGCGAGCGTTTGCAGCGTCTTGGATGCAGGTCAGCGCCGCGAGGCTCAGCGTTGCGTGCAGCGATGCCAGTTCCGCGACCAGAGCGCACGTGCGCGGCAGGTACGGCAGCACTCGGTCTGAGGCGTTGTCGAGCACGACACAAGCGGCGCCCGCGTCCGCCACGAGCGCGCGTGCCTCGAGCAACGCGCAATCGACGCGCGCCAGCTCGTGCTTGTCGCTGCCAACGGCAGCCCAGACATCTATACCATGCAGCCGCGACGCAATGTCCGTCGCCAACGGGGTCGACTGGAACGCAACGCTTCGCGCGCCGCGTTCTTGTAGAAATGCGGCCAGCGACGATGCGCATTCGTTGCGATCGCGCACCACGACTGCCAACCCGGCAAGGGCGGCAAGCTCGCCTGCAAATATGCGCGCGAGCTCGTGCTTGTCTTGGCTCGACTCGGAAAAGGTGCTCACCGGCAACTCGACCCGACGATCGCCGATGTCGCCGAGCGCCTCGCGCACGGCCGACAAGACGCGCAAGCGCGCGTCCTTCGAGGACCCTTTGCCGGCCTCTTCACTCATCGCGTCCGCTCCCACCATTCTTTGAAGCTCTCACGCGGTGGTCTGGGCACCGTCCGATTTTTCGCCCACGAGCCCAGCACGCCCGGATACCAACCGATCGCTCGTCCGACGGCGGCGGCGCGGCGCAGCCAGCCGATGGAGCGGCGATACGACGAGAGATCGCGCATAGCGCGAGCCCACATTGCGATGCCCCGCTCGGCAACCCCGCTAGTCCCTGCATGCTGCGTTACTGCCTTATGCCGCAGATAGACGAGTTGGTGCGGCAGATCGATCTTGACCGGACATTCGTCTTGACATGCCCCGCACAGTGTCGATACGAACGGCAACTCGCCCGCGTCGTGCATGCCGATCAGTGCCGGCGTAATGACGGCACCGATCGGCCCGGCATACGCGCCGCCATACGCGAATCCCCCGGCGCGACGATAGACCGGACAGACATTGAGACATGCGCCGCAGCGGATGCAATACAGCGACTGTCGAGTCTTCGGATCGGCCAGAAGCTTGGTGCGGTTGGCGTCGACCATGATGCAATAGACGGTTTTTCCTGGTTCGGCCCCGAGAAAATGATGCGTGTAGGTGGAGATTTTCTGGCCGGTTGCGGCGCGGGCAAGCACGTTCAAGAAAACCGGCAGGTCGCACAGACGTGGGATGACCTTCTCAATGCCCATCAAAAAGACGTGCACCGGCGGCAGCGAGGACGAAAGGCCTCCGTTGCCTTCATTCTCGATGACGACAATCGTGCCGGTCTCGGCGACCGCGAAATTTACCCCGGTCATTCCTACCTGCGCCTGTAGGTAGCGTTCGCGCAGGCGGGTGCGCGCCGCGGACATCAGGACCTCAGGGTCTTCCGAATATGCGATGCCGAGCTTGTCAACAAAGAGCGTGCCGATGTCTTTGCGCGATAGATGCAGCGCCGGCCCGACGATGTGCGATGGACGCTGACCGGCGAGCTGGACGATGTACTCACCCAAATCCGTCTCGACGGCCTCGATGCCGGCCGCAGCGAGATGCTCGTTGACGGCCAGCTCTTCGGAGACCATTGATTTGCCCTTGACCACCGCCGTCGCGCCGTGACGCCGGCAGATCTCGAGCAGGTGCTCGATCGCGTCTTGGGCGGTCGGAGCCCACAGCACGATGCCGCCGCGTGCCGTGAATTGTGCTTCAAAGGCAACCAGCAACCGGTCCAGGTTATCGATGGCATAGGCCTTGATGTCGTGCGCTGCGTCGCGCAGTGCTTGCCACTGGACCTGCGCTCTCGCTTGGTGGGCTGCCTCGACCGAACGTTGCAGCGTCGGCGCAAGCACAGCCGCCGCCGCCGGGCGCTGGAACGCTCTGGCAACTTCCTTGCGATTGAAGCCGGCATCCATAGCCTTAGGTCGCGGCGAGAATTTCGGCGAGATGGACGCAGCGAAGCGAAGCGGCGGGTTCAGCCTTACGGATCAACCCCTCAATGTGCATGAGACAGCTCGAGTCGCCTGACGTGAGAACTTGGGCATCGGTGCGCGCGATCGCTTCACACTTCGAACGGCCCATGGAAACGGACAGCTCAGGGTACTTCACTGCGAACGTACCGCCGAAACCACAGCACTCGTCGATGTGCGGCAGCTCGACGTACTCGAGGCCGCGCACTGCCCTGAGGAGCGCGATTGCCGCCGCGCTTGCTCCAAGCTCGCGCCGGCCATGGCAACCGTCGTGATAGGTGACGCGTCCGTCAAAGCGCGCGCCGACCTCAACTTTGCCGAGGACGTCGACGAGAAAGGTCGCGAGATCGTACACGCGCTGGCCAACCAGGGCAGCATCCGATCCGGCATCCATATACGCATAGAAATTGCGGCTCATCGCCGCGCAGGATCCCGACGGAACGACGATCCAGCGGTAGGAGGCGAACACCGCAGCAAACCGAGCCGCCAGCGCGCCGGCCTCGTTCCAGTACCCAGCGTTGAAGGCAGGCTGCCCGCAGCACGTCTGGTCCATCGGGTACACGAGGGGAACGCCGAGCCGTGAAAAGAGCTCGACGACTGCCTTGCCCACGTCAGGAAAGAGCACGTCGCAGTAGCAGGGCAAGAACAGCGCGACGTGCTCACCGGCTTCATACTGCAGCGGGGCTGATAATGTTGCACTCATCGGCCCGGTGTTTCTCTGCCGGCGCTATGTTGGCATCTTTGGGGGCTTATCTGGCTTTTCCGAACTCCAGGCCGACGCTGAACGCGCGTGGCGTGTAGTAGTGGTTTCCCTGCGCGTTCAGGTAGGTGATTCGGAACCGGTCGTTGAGCAGGTTCACAATGCGTACGACCAGCCGTGTCTGCTGCCCCACAGCGATGCCCTGTTCAACGTTGAATACCGCGTGCGGCGTGTACTTGCAAAAGCCCACCGTCCCAGGCGGGCAAGCGGCTGATGACAGGCCGCTGCCGTATTCGCCGTTCATCGAGAACCAACCGCCGCGATCGTTGTTGAGCACGATGCCCGCAGTTGAACCCCATCGCTGCTCGTGATCTGCGGGCGTCCAATCCGTGGGCGAGCCAAAACACGGCGCCAGTAGCTGCGTCTCGCATCCTTTGTTGACGGCATACGTGTGGTTCAGCGTGAGATAAAAGCTGCCTTGGTTCGCCAAGGGCAACTGATAGAAGGCCGTCTGGGTTGCAACCCTACCCTGCTGATAGTTGATGTCTTGATGCAGCTGCGTGACGCCGACTTGGGTGTCGTCGATGAGGTCCGTCGCGTTCTTTTGCATTACGCGCAGGCCCACATTGGCAGACCCGGCCGGTAGATTGCCGCCAATCTCGTATACCGAGTCGCGCTGCGGCTTCAGATCAAACGCAGCCGGCGACGGCTCGAGCGGCAGGTTGAGAGCAAATGCCGCCGTCGGAGACACATTTTCGAACGAAAACGGCGTAAAAAACCGACCATAGAACGCGTACACGCTCGACCGCTGGGTCAAGACTCGGGTCAGTTTGATGCGCGGGCTCAGCATCGCGTAACCTCGTTGGAATTCTGTCGAGCGCAACTGAAAGCTGTCGCTTCGCAGACCGTAGTCGAGCTCATAGGCGTTGCCCAGGTGCCAGCTGTCCTGAAGGTATACCGACTCGGCGGTGGCGTTGTTGGGGGCATTGTCGACGACGGCATACGCCGCATTCGGCATTGAGGGCGTAAAGAGCGGCGCCAGAAAATTGCCAGGCTGCAGGGTGACCTTGTAGTACTTCGACACATTGGTCACGCCATACGACGCCCCCCAGCGGACGTCATGAATGGCGCTGTTGAGGGCGTCATCGATATTGAACGTATAATCTTTGGCCGTGCGATCGGAGCGCAGGCTGTAGGCGCACGTAACGTTCGAGAAATTCGGAATGGTCAACGCCTTGGCGCAGTCCGTCGGCGCCCCGCCTGCAGCGGCGGCGATCGCTTGTCCGTACGCCCAGTCGTTTGCAGGATCGCCGAAATCGCGGATGTGCGAGTTTTTGTATCCCACACCGTACGACAGCGCTCCGTGCGTTCCGACCGCGTGGCGAACTTGCAGCGCCGCAAAGAGGTCTGCCTGCGATTCGTTGTCGTCCGTCGTGGGTGGCTCGCCACCGGCAACATCGTTCGGTATCTGGAAGGTTTGATAGGCGTTCGAGATGGTGAGGTTGATGTAGTCATTGCCTCTTGGCAACGTATAACGCACGAACTGGTTCGCATCGCTGAAGTTGTTGTGGGGCGAGCCCGGATTTGGCGGATCGAGTCCTCGCTGCGTCATCTGACCGCGCACGGCGGCAATGAGCGAGCCGATGCCGACGTGATTCTGATATCCGAGCGAAGCGTCGAGCAAGCCAAACGATCCCAGCGTTATGTCACCGCTGTAGCCAGGCGATCCAACGCTGCTGAGCGTGTTGATGTTCAAGACCGAGGCGAATCGCTGACCGTACTGGGCAGGATAGGCGCCCTCCAGAACGTCGACAAACGACACGTTGTTGGGATTGAACTCACTGCCCACGACGCGGTTGAGCTCTTGCGGAATCGATACGCCGTCGACGATGTAGTTGATGTCGCCGTGATCGCCGTTGATGTGGACGACGCCGTTTGCCCCTCGCGCCGCCCCCGGCAACTGGACCAACAGTTCCGGAAAGCTGCCCGCGGACGGCGATTTGCCGAGCAGCTGATTGTTCAAGGTGACATTGGTGCCCGGCCGTCGGACCGCTAGCGCCGTCACCGCAACCACGCCCAGTTCCTTGGGCATGAGGCTCACTTCGATCGCTGTTCCCGCCGCCGGCAGATCGATGCGCAGAGAAGCAGATCCCTGCGAGGCGGTTACGGTCACGAGATACGAACCGGGAGCCAGATTCGGGAAGGTGAAGCGCCCACGCGTGTCCGTCTTGGTCTGCAAGGTGACGTTGTTGCCCGTCGCCACGACGAGCGCGCTTGCAACGGGCGCACCAGCAGCGAGCACTGTTCCAGCAAGCACCGTTGTGCTTGCCGCTGCCGGAGAGCATAGGACTGCCAGCTGCGTGATGCAGATGAGCAGTATAAAAAAGTGACGTATGCGACGCATGAGAACTCCAGTCTGGAATGGGGTAGGAACCGCTGACGAGCGGAAGCACCAGCCTAGGCTGATGCGAGTTCAGACTGGAGAGACGGAGGCGGGCGGTTAAAAAGAAGCGGGAACCAAACGCCTAGGCCGGATGCCCGAGCCGAGGTATCGCGATGCACGAAAACGGAGCTTGGATGTCCACAGCCGGGCGCAACATAGCATGTCAGGGCGCTGACTATTGACGGAAGCCTGCTGCCGATGGCTCGCGTGAGCAGTGCCAGCGCCGCGACGGTGAGCAGCGCTCCGAGCAGACCGGCGGCGATGTCGTGGCTGCAAAATGGACAGCCTTCGCCGATCTGGGTAACCGAACCAATCGCCAATTGCAAACCTGCAGTCAGCAGGAAGAACCGCGTCCCCTTGCCCCGCAGCGGCAGCGCGTCAAGCCCCTGCCCGAGGATGCGTTTGAGATCTCTCGGACCGGACGATTGTTGAAGCAAACTGCGACCACGAACGACGAGAATGACGACGCCAACAAGTGCGCTCAACCCGAGGTACCAGTGACGCGTGCTAAAGACCACGCTGCCGGCATCAGCACCCATCGCGCCAAATTCAGCTGCCAGGTGCGCGAGGATGCTGCCCACCGCGATGAGCAGGAGGTAGAATATCCGCAAGCTGGGTACCGGCGTTGTTGACATGTGCTCTTTTAATATCGACCTAAATCCGGATAGATATAATTGGCGCGCTATGGAAACGTGATCGCCGTCGCTGCCCGGGGCGGCAAAGTTATTGATAACGATTCTCAATAATAGTTGCGTGTCCCTTTGCCCGGCTGGCCCAGGGGCTGAAAAGACTCTGAAAGCGGGAATGGAAGCATTGAAGCGCGACGAAATAAGTGCCAGCTTTATGAACGATTCGGACCGCCTCGCGTGGCCTTTCATCTGGGCAGCTGCGCTGACCGCGATGGTTTGCGGCCATGCTCTCGAGCTGTGGCTGGAAGGCCTGCGCGCCTTCGGAGACGGGCGCGCAAACTACGCGCACCCGGCACAGACGTTTGCGATCGAGATGGCGGGCGCGCTGTTTGTGGTCGCACTCTCGCTCGTCGTGCGCCATCTCGTTCGTTGCGCGCGTAGGCAAGCGGACGACGTCGATGGCGTCGTGCCTGCGCTGCAGAGCATCGTTCGGCTCGGTTTTGTCCGCGCCGGCATCGTCTTGGTCGGATCGCAATTCACCGCGCTCATCGGCATCGAGCTTCTCGAGCAACGCTGGTCAGGCTTTAGCGGCGGCGTTTCGGCGGTCATCGGACCGGGGCATGCGACAGCCATTGCGGTCCACCTGGTCGTCGGGCTAATCTTCGCGCACGTTCTGTATCGCGTTTCGCGGTTTGTCTGCGCGACCGAACGCACCATCGTCGTCGCTATCACCACGTTCTTGCGCCGGCTGGCGCAACGCCGCCCGGCGAGAACCGGGCTGCGCCGCCACGTCAACCTTTGGGCATCCACTCGCAAGCCGCCGCTGCTTGCATTGGGTCTCGCAAACCGACCACCGCCTGCAACCTCCCCACTCGCGGCTTAGGCATCAAGCCAGCTCCGCTGCCTGCGCCTAAGCCTCCCCTGCGTTTGAGGAGGATCACCCATGCGATCGAGAATCGCGGCTTTCATTCTTGGAATATTTCTCAGCACCGCACTAGCGACGGTGGCACGCGCCGACGCCTATGGCTCGGTCACGGGCCTTGTGCTCGACCCGAACAGTCGCCCGCTCTCGGGCGCGGTCGTCATGCTGGAGGCACAGGCCTCAGCGCCGATCCACGCGACAACTGACAAGGCCGGACACTTCCGCTTCGCGCGTGTCCCCTTCGATACGTACACGATCACGGTCGAAGGCAGCGATTACGACAAAGTAACCAACACGGTGACGGTCGCCTCCGGCGATGTGGTAACGGTAACGTTCCACCTCGCACCAAAGACGATCGGCCGGGTGGTGACGCGCAGCTCGAGCACCATCAGCGGCCAGCCGGTCAGCGTCAATGTCATCTCCGCGCGGACCGTACAGACATTGCCCAATAACGCATCCTTGTCCAAAGTAGTTGAGACGGTACCAGGCATCGTGCCCTTCTCGTACGACGAGCCGGTGTCGCGCGGCTTTCACGGCATCAGCTACGAAGTCGACGGCGTCCCCCTCCCGCAAACTGCGGGTTCGTACTTTTCGGAGATTATCGACCCGCGCGACATCAGCCGGCTGGAAGTTTTCACGGGCGCCTTCCCGGCGGAGTTCGGCGGCCAGCGCCAAGGCGGTGTGGTCGACATCCTTACCCGGCGGGCGAGCGACGTCGCCGCCAATACCGGCGGCATGCTGTCGCTCTACGGCGGCTCCTACGGCAACGCCGGCGTTTCGCTGAATCAAGCTGCCGGCGGCGGCAATTTCCGAGCATTCTTGGGCGCCAACATTTTTCGTAGCGCGCGCGGGCTTGATGCGCCGACCGCAGTGGCGATGCACGACAACTCGAGTCAGAGTGACGGGTTCTTGCGTTTGCTCTTCTCACCCAACACGCGCGACACCATTGCGTTCGACTACGCCACGCAGTATGCGGCGTTTCAGATCCCAATCAACACGAACCAAAACGATCCCAACGATTCCACCTGGTCGGTCCCCGGCACGGACGACAACCAGCACGAATATTCGCGCTTTGCCAATCTCACCTTGAGCAGGCTCAGCGCTGACGGCCTCGGGTACTTTCAGATTTCTCCGTGGTGGAGTTCCGGACGCATCTCCTACCTTCCCGATACCCAAAACGATCTGGCCGGTTCGTCACAGTCCTCCGTCTTTCAAAATCGCTACTCCAATTTTCTGGGCCTGGCTGCAACACTTGCGCGCAGCAGCGGCCGGCATAGCTACAAGACCGGCATCGCAACCAGCGTCGAAAACGCCACCAGTCAATTTTCGTTCCTCTTCAAAGACCCCGCCACAGGAGTACTGCAGCCGCCGTTTACGGACAACGTCTCGCAACGCGGCTCAAACTTCGGCCTCTTCGCGGAGGATAAGTATTACGTCTCAAATGCAGTGACCGTCAACGCCGGCGTGCGCTACGATCACTCGACCGGCTTCACGAGCGGCCATCAGATCAGTCCGCGCCTCGAACTGAACCTTCAGGCCGATTCCAAAAACGTGGTGCATCTGTACTACGGGCGCCTGTACGCGGCGCCGCTGCTCGAAGACGTCCGCCGCAGCGCCGTCGTCTTCGGCGGCAGCTTGCCGAGTTCGCTGCCGGTGTACGATCTCAAGCCGGAGCGCGACTCGATCTACGAGGCTGGGGTCGCGCACACGTTCTCTACGATGGCGAGCGGCTCGATCAATCTGTGGGACCGCTATGTCAGCAACGTGCTCGACACGACCCAGCTCGGCTCGACGCCGCTATTCACGCTTTTCAACTCCGCGCAGGGCGAAGCGATGGGCCTGGAGCTGAGCATTCGCGGTCACACATACAGCGGCAATACGTACTTCTTCTCCTACGGCACGAGCCTGAGCCAGGCAAAGGGCATCTCGGGAGGCACGTTCCTCTTCCCAGTCAACCAACTGCAAGGCGCTTCGAATTGGGCGCTCGAGGATCATGACCAGACCAACACGATCAACGCAGCCTACACGGTCAACCTCTCGCCCAGCGGGCGTTACGCAACCCTGCAAACGCTCTTTGGCAGCGGCTTCCCCGCCCAATTTGAGAATGGTTCGGGGCGCCTGCCGGCTCATTGGGAACTCGGCGCGGCGTACGGACAACCTGCTTCACGGCATAGCGTCGGCTGGGAGATCGATGCGAACAACCTGCTCAACCATCTCTACTTGCTCAAATTGAACAACGGATTCAACTCGACCCAGTATGCGCAGGGCCGTTCGGTCACCCTGAAGCTGACGACTCCGATACTATGATGCGGGCGCGCGACCACCACGCGAGGTAGACAGCCGGCACGAGGAAACTCGCATCGCGAAGCACGGTGAGCCAGCTTGCCGGCTGGTTGTCGGCGGGGCCAAAGCAACCGCATGGGGCCGACAACCCGCGGATGACCGCTGAGGCAACGATCGCAGTGAAGAGTGCCAGCACCAAAGCCGCAATCACCGACGACAGCGGCAGCAGCAGACCGGCTATGAGATAGATCCCAAGCAGTATCTCAAACGGCGGGAGTGCGAGCGCTATTGCCGCAACCACTGGTGCAGGCAGCCCAAGCCGGAAAGCCGTGATCGCGACCGCTAGATCGGCGGGGTGTCCGATTTTCATGATGCCGGCGACCACGAACAGGCCGCCAATGCCGACGCGCACGAGGAACGGTACCACATGAGCTCGCCGCCCAAAAACGTTAGACAGGGTCAACAGACAAAGACCGCACCGCCGCAGCGGCGATCGAACGTCACACTCATCGCAAGCGTCATTGGCGCACTGGCCATCGGCATCATCGTCGTGTATGCCGTTCTGCACGAAAACCGCGCTGTTCCTGGCGCGGCGGTCGCAACCGATGCTGCGCAGCTGCCCCCGCAGCTCACGGCTGGCGCGCAGGCACCTTCCTTTGAACTGCGCAGCACGATTGGATCGTTCTCCTCCTCGACGCTGGCGGGCAAGCCGTACCTGTTGGAGATCTTTGCAACGTGGTGCCCGCACTGCCAGCGCATGACGAAGGTGCTGCGCGAGATCCGGACTCGCGTGCCTGAGTCGCGACTTGCCATGCTATCGGTGACGGGATCACCGTATGCCGCGAATTCTACTCCCGACAACCTGGTCTCTGAGAACCAACAGGATGTGGATAAATTTGACAGCACGTACGGCGTCACGTGGCCGATCTTGTTCGATCCCAACCTGAGCGTCGCCAAGAAATTCGGGCTCAACGGTTTCCCGACATTCTTCGTGGTCGACCGCAAGGGTAAGATCGCCTATTCAGGCAGCGGTGAGGTCACAAAAGACGTGCTGCTGCGCGCGATCCATCAAGCCGGAGGCTAGTGCCCATGGCGCGCTATTTGTCGCTGCACGCGTTAGGTTGTTTACCCAAACCAGCACTGGCTGTGCTGTGCCGCCGCGTTTTTGAGTCTGAAGGCGGCGCCGCCCGCCGCATTATTGCAGGGCAAGTGGCCGAGAAGTTGCTGGTTGAGTTCGAAGCCAAGGATGCTGACGCGGCTGCTGCATGGCTGAGCGAACGCAGGCTCACGCCACTCTGGCTGATGCGAGTCGACTACGAGAGCGATAACGGAACGCTGCGCGAGCTGTAACTTAGTCGCTTGGATTCCCCAGGTGCGCCTTGATGAACGACTGGATCTTGACCGTGTCCACCGTCCGCAGCGTGCCGAGATGCGTCCAGGCTGATACCGCAACCTTTGATTGCATGTGCGGGTACGGCGCAACGATGACCGCCTTCCCCTGATCTTCTGCGTTTTGCACTTCCGCAATGCTGGGCTGGCCTTCACCGGGCGCCATGAATAGTTTATCGAACTGCATCGCAATCTGGCCTAAGGCAGCCGCGACATCCGGGCATTTGCAATTGTACTGCAGCAGCACGTTGCCGTGCTCGAGTAAATGCACTTGAACATACGACGGCAGCGGCGTCTGGCTTTGGAACGCATCACTGAGGATTTCGCGGTGCGGCCCCGAGGTTGGCGGGTTGGAGTTATACACGAAGTCGTCAGGCTCGCCCGGTGTGAGGTGCGTATGACCTTGGGTCGGATAGTGAGTGCCCACGAAACCCGGGGGCATCGCTGTCGCGGGCGTCGCGAGCGGCGTGCTTTGTGGCGCTGCTAGCGGCGAAGCAGATGGCGAACTGGCGCCTCGCGTGTTTGCGCAGGCGGCGAGCGCCGCTGTGACGAGCACGACAAATGTGAAGCGTCTTCGAAACGCGCGGATATTTTCCATGACGATGCCTTCGCTTTGGGCCGTGCGCTGGCCTCGCGGCTACTGGCTGAGGTTGTCCGGGTCGCGCAGCCAGCGATTGATAAATGAAATGATATCGGTTTTGTTCACGCTGTTCATGCTCGCCAGTCGCGTCCAGGCGGTGAGCGCGATCGTGTGCTTCATGTTGGGATAGGGCGCGACGACCACCGCCAGCCCACGCTCTTCGGCGTTTTGAATTTGACGGGTCGTCGGCGCTGCGCCGGCCGGCACGAGACGGTTGTCAAACTCAGTGGCAATCTCGGCAAGCGCATTGGCAGTGGCTGGACAAAGACAATTGTATTGCAGCAAGATGTTGCCGTGCTCGAGCAGGTGCACTTGCACGTACTTTGGCAGCGGCTGCGCATTGACGAACCCCGGCGAGAAGATCTCAAGATGAAAGCCGGAGGTTGGCGGATCGGAGCTGTAACGAAAGTGGGCGTGTCGCTTGGCATCGCCGGGGCTGTGGCCCTGGTGTCCTTGCGCAGGGTAGTGATCGCTTGAGATCACGCTGGGTGCCGGCTGGGGTTCGGCGTTGGCTGCGCGCAGATGCGCATACAGAAGCCAGCCGGCCGCAACCACGACGACTGCTGCGACCACCGCCGGCCACCACTGCACGACTGAGCGCGGCCCCGGGGATTTTTGCTGCGGCCCTTGGCCCTTCTTGTTCGATTTTGGCATTGGTTACCCCGGAAAGTATGGTATGCTCTCGAACTGTTGGTTGATCACCGCGCGGTACGAGCCGTGCCCGTACGCGATGAGATCTACGCTATACACGTGCCCGTTCGTCGTCGAACGGATGGTAACCAGGCCAAGCGGCACGTCGGTCGTCTGCCAGGTTTCAACGCGAGCCTCCGGCAGTCCGGTCGCCATTCCAATATCGCGCGCTTCAAAGTCGACAGTCGTGTGCACGGTGTGAACAGTTCTCCCGCCAATACGGACGTCTTCGGGTTTCGAGGTCTCAACAACGCCCGGCCGGTTATCCGGCAGCGGCAGCGTGCCATACAATAAGAGCGACTGCAGCGTTTGACGGTAGGCGGGCACGGGCTCGCCCTGCCCGCTGCCCAAGCGAAATAAGCCATCGCCGATCTTGATGACGCCGGCCGCGAACGTGTAGAGACGGGTTGCGTCATCGAAGTTCGGCGCGTCGACGAACATCTTCCAGACAAGGTTGCCGCCGGCCACCATCCGGGTCTGGACGGGTGAATTGACGAGCCCGGACGTCTGGGTTTCTGTCTCGAAGAAAGCGGCGTCCGACCCTCGTAGCCGTTCGACGCCGAAGCCCGTGGTCTTGACCAAAATCTCCCTGTCGTCCACCGACACTCGGTAGCGCAGCCAGTCCCGGCGTTGCGGAGCAACGAATAGGTAGCCAAGCAATTGCGTCTGGGTAATCGTCTGGCCAGCCTTGGGCGCAAGCTCCATCGCATGAGCCGGTAAGGCCGCGACGACGGCGGCCAGCGCTGCGGCTACGAACAGCGTGCGCACACGCCGTAGAACTCGAGCTGGTGCTCGGTGAGCCGGAAACGTAACCCGCTCGAGAGCATGCGCTCGAACCTGGGAAGGGAACGGCATGGCACGTCATCGACCCTGCCGCAGCGCGTGCAGACAGCGTGATGATGGTGCTCCCTGCCGCAGTACAAATATGCGGTCTCGCCCCGCGCCAGTCCGGCCGTTGCCACAACGCCGAGTCCGCGCAGCATTTCGAGCGTGCGGTAAACGGTCGCCAGGCCGATGGTCGGTTTCGCTCGCACGAGCCGTGCATGAAGCTCTTTTGCGGTCACATACTTTTTGAGCGTGGCCAGCTGGCGCATGATTACCCGGCGCTGGTTCGTGAGCCGGTGGCTCGTGCCGGCGAATGCACCGGCCAAGGTCTGCTCGTCGTCGTGACGCAGCGTCTTCATCGCACTCGAGCCGCCGTGCGCCGCGCATCGAGCAGCGTGGTCAACAGCGAGCGACGCTTGGGCGAGAGCGCCATGGCGATGAAGAAGCAGGCAGTGGCGACCAAAACGATCGTCGCACCAGAAGCGACGTTCAGATAATAGGAAAGATAGAGTCCAAAAATGCCTGCGCCAACGCCGACCAGCGCAGAGATGACCATCATCGAACCGAACCTGTTGGTGAGCTGGTAGGCAGTCGCCGCAGGCGTCACCAGCAGCGCGGCGACCAAAATGATGCCGGCCGCCTGCAGCGACACGATGATCGTGACCGCGAGCATCACGAGCAGGGTGTATGACAGCGCGTCAACCGGCAGGCCGCTGGCGCCGGCAGAGACGGGGTCAAACGACGCAAACAGCAGCTCTTTGTAAAGGACGATGACCACCAGCAGCACCATGGTGGCGAGCGCAGCGATAATGATAATATCTTTGCGATCGATCGCCAGGATGTTGCCAAATAAAAAGTCCTGAAGGTCGACGACGTACGTGCGCACGCGCGACATCAGCGCGATGCCGAGCGCAAACGCGGCAGTAAAAAACACGCCGATGGTCGTGTCGAGCGAGATCTCCGACTTCTTGCTCACCGCACCGATGCCAAGCGCGGTCAGAATGGTGAAGATGAGGCCGCCGATGTAGAGATCGAATTTAAGGAGATAGGCGATCACGATGCCTGCAAAGGAGGCGTGCGCCAAACCATCGCCGATGAACGACATGTTACGCAAGACGACGTAGACCCCGACGACCGAGCACGTCAGACCGATGAGCGTCGCTGCGATGAGCGCGCGGATCATGAAGTCGTTGTGCAACGGCGCGGTCAGCAGCTCCACGTCAGCCGGCCGAGCTTGCGCCCAGCAGCAAATGACTGCCGAAGGTGTCCGAGAGCGTTTTTTGATTGAGGACTTCTTCCGGTGCGCCGTACGCAATGACGCGATGGTTGAGGCACAAGACTCGGTCGAACCACTCCGCCACACAAGATAGGTCGTGGGTGGTTGCGAGGATGGTGGTGCCGCGCTGCTGGATGTCTTCAAGCAAGGTGAAGATTGCGTGCTGGGTCGTGGCATCCACGCCCGCGATGGGTTCATCGAGCAGCATCAGCTTGGGTTGCTGTACGAGGGCTCGCGCCACGAAAACGCGTTGTTGCTGACCTCCGGAGAGCTGACCGATCTGCGCATCTGCGAATGCACTCATCCCGACTTGTTCGATGGCCTTCGCCGCAGCTGCCCGCTCGGTCGCGTGCGGTCTGTGGAGAAACCCAAGCCGTCCGTAAGTGCCCATGAGCACGACGTCGGTGACCGTGACTGGGAATGACCAGTTCACGACCTCACTCTGCGGCACATAGCCGATGAGGTGGCGCATCTGCGGGCTCGGCGGCTTGCCAAAAATCTCGACCGAGCCGCACTGCACGGGCAGCAGCCCGGCGATGACTTTGAGAAGGGTCGACTTGCCCGAGCCATTTGGACCGATGATGCCGACAAACTCGCCCTTGGCTACCTCAAACGACACCTCGTCGAGCACGTCTCGTCCGAAATATCCGGCGCACACTCCGTTGACGGCGACCGCTGTGCCGGATGAGATCGCCGTGGAGGTCCGCGCTTTGTGACCTTTGTGCTCGTGGAGATGGGGCGTCGCTGGAGCAACCACATGGCTGTGCCCGGCTGGAGGCGCGACGACGCCTAAGGGGACGTGCGTGTGATCGTGACGGCCGTGTGCTTCACTCATGAGCGGAGCGCTTGCACGATGGTGTCGACGTCGTGGCGCATCATGCCCTCGTAGGTGCTCAGATCGGGCGTCGTGCCCAAAGAATCGTCGTAGAGACTGGTCACTGTTGTGATGCCGGCCCCGTCTGCCAGCTGTTTGGCAAGCTTCGGCGAGAACTCAGGCTCCCCGAAGATTGCGCGCACGCCGTTGGCTCTTGCGGTTGCAATCAGAGCTGCCAGTTCGCCGGCGGACGGCTCTCTGCCCGGGGACGGTTCGATGGCGCCTACGTCGCGGAGACCGTAGCGCCTATCAAAATAGTACCATGCGTCATGAAAGGTTATCATCGCTCGGCGGTTTGGGGGAATCGTCGCGATTTGCCGGCGGATCCACCGGTCGAGTTCAGATAGGCGGTTGAGCTCTGCGGCTGCGTTGGAACGGTAGCGTGCTGCATTGGGCGGGTCGATTCGCGCGAGCGCATGCGCAATTTCCGCGACGTACAGCTCGGCGTAATTCGGATCGAGCCAGTAGTGCGGGTTGATCGCCTGCGCTCTTGGGATAACGCTGCTCAACACGAGCACGCGCGCGTTGGGAGCCGCGCTTTTGATGAGCTTGTCAAGCCAGGTCTCCAAGCCGGCGCCGTTCTCGACGATCAGGGCGGCGCGTCCCAGCTCGGTGATGTCCTGCGGCGTCGGCTCGTACGTTTCAGGCGACACACCGACAGGAACGAGTGCGTGGACGGTGACGGTGTCGTCACCAACGGATCGCACCAGCGCAGCGAACGTCGACGTGGTGGTCACGACGACCGGTCGACCGGAGGAAGAAGCACTGGGTTGGCCGGCAGGCGTGCGGCTACACCCGGCGATCGCAATGAGGAGGACAAGAAAAGAAAAACGCTTCGCCTTATCGAGAATCATTCTCGATAATACGGGCCGCCGATGGGCGCTCCCTTTTATGCTAGGCGGAAAGCGCCTCTTCGCGATATGTTTCCATCACGTTGCGCACGTAGGCTTGCGTTTCGGGATAGGGCGGGATTCCGCCGTACTTGTCGACCGCTCCGGGCCCTTCGGGGGCCGCTTCCCTTTTGCGGAGTCGGAGAGACAGAGAACAAAGGTTCGACCTTTCGTCAAAAAGGTGGCTTAGCACTCGGGTTCCCCTAGTGAACGGCCAGCCAGAACGGGCTAAAATGGAGAATCCAACTTTCATCCCTTGGAGGTTGACATGCAATATCGCTCGGAGTTTATATGTTCTAGCGGTCTATTCTTAGCAACCGCTGCGCTCGCAGGATGTGCAGGCGCAGTCGTCCCCGCGTCTACGTTCCTCACATCCAAGCCTGGTACTCAAAGGAGTCTGCAGTCGCTTCCCGCCGGTTGGACACAGCGATACATAAATAACAACACTGGAATTCAATTCATAAATCCTCAAGGCGTCGTTGTCATCACCGAACAGCTTTCCTCGTCTGGAATGACCGTGACTGTTGCCGGACATACGCTAACCATGCCCGGCGTGTTTGCGAAAGGGTCATCGATTAACGCCGGTCAAGGCGTAACGGTCACGCGAACCGGCGGGTTCACCAAAGCTGGCCTTTCCGGCACTGTGTCAGGTCACTCCGACTTCGTTACGAATCCCGACGCTTACGACGCTTACGCAACGGTCGCCGCGAATCAGTTCAATGGCAATCACGTGTACTCTTGGGATGGTGGAACTGGAGGAACTCACTGTAGTAAAATATGCCCACAAACCCCATGCTCAGAGGCTATAGGATGGGCGATCGTCGCGGGTATAGGGTTGATTGCGGGTGGAATTGCCCTTGCCGGGTGCGCGACAATCGTTTTGTGCGGCGTGTCTGGTATCGTGTTTCTTGCGGCCTCTGCTGAGTTTGGAAAGGAATTCGGAACCGCTGCTGGAGTATGCAACTGGAGAGGATGAACTATCACGTCATAGGGTGGTCGATACCGCTAATCGTAGCTGCGATTGCCTGCGTGTTCGTATATCTGCGCTGGCGAGAGCGCAAAGGTCACGCTTATGCGCTCTCTCTCTCGCTGACCATATTCGCTGCACTGTGGGTAGGAATCAATGGTGCGCGAATAGCGGTCGACCATTTCTGTCATTAACGATAATCTAACCCGCGAGTTGCTGCGGCTGCCTGACCGTCAATGGTCATGTAGCCTGCGGTTGCATCTCATGTTAAATGCCGCCTCACCGTCATTACGGCCGGCTCCGAGCGTCTTATATGCTAGGCGGAAAGCGCCTCTTCGCGATACGTTTCCATCACGTTACGCACGTAGGCTTGCGTTTCGGGGTAGGGCGGGATTCCGCCGTACTTGTCGACCGCTCCGGGCCCGGCATTGTACGCAGCCAGCGCGAGATCCAGCTGTCCGTGGTAACGGTCGAGCAGCCGGCGCAGGAGGGTCGTGCCGCCCTCAATGTTTTGTTGCGGATCGAATGCGTTGTTCACGCCGAGCGACTTGGCGGTGTCGGGCATGAGCTGCATCAACCCCATGGCTCCGGTCTTTGAAACCACTGCCGGCTGAAAGCCGGATTCGTGACGGATCACCGCGCCGACGAGCAGTGGGTCGACCTCGTGCCGCCGCGCGCTATCGTTGATGATCTTCCCGTATCGATGGAATCGAGGATGTCCGGGTGGGGGCAGCTCGCTAGCTTCGGGCTTGTCTTCGCCAGGCTTCTGTGACACGCTCAGCTGTTTTAAGGCTTGCGCGAGCTGGTTCTCCAGACTCTTGAGTTGCTGTGAGAGTTCTTTGACGAGAGATGCGAACTGTTTTTCGATGGCCGACAGCGAGGCCGTTGGCGTCGGCGCCTGAGGCTGCTCAACGTCGTCTTCCTCGGTCTCTCCGCTTGGCAGCGGGCTTGGTTCGTACACCGGCAACCTGGTGGCGATGTGCGGCGTTGGCGCGGCGTTCACATTCATGGCATTCTCCCCGCAGACTACAGTGCGTCGATCCTATCACGCGCAGCGCCATTGCTGTCTAATGATTTTAGCTGGCAGCCGGGTACCAATCGCTGAATGCGCGCTTTCGACCAGTTCGCGCGATGCCGACGCTGCGGTCGAAGAGCGCGAGCTCTTCACCGGGCCATGGACCGCGCTGCGCCTCGGCCGCGGATCGACACGCGATCCCGCGTTCGGCTCTGGCGTACGCTGCGCGTCCGATTGAGCGGCATGTCCCGTGCGACACGGCATCGTTGCGCGCGAGCGGGTACGTTTCGGGAAGCCCCAAAGCGACGAGGCCTTCGTCGCTTACCGCATCGACGAAGGTGCGCGCCGGTGTGCTGGGGATGGTGAACTCTATGATGATGGGCCTGAACTGCGGCTTAAGATCGTAGAGCGAGTGGATTTCAAGAGCAAAATTTTCGCGCGCGTTGGCGGCCGCTACCGCGAGCGTTCGGCAGAGGTAGAGTGCACCGAATTCGCCGGGGGGATTCCAGCGCCCGCCGTAGCGTTTCGAAAACGATGGGTCGCTGCAGTCCTGCCAACGCGGATCGCAGACGCGGTAGTAGCGACCGTGGCGGGTGACATGCCGAAATCGGATCACGCGCCGGCGTATGAATACAGCCGGTGCAGGTAGCGATAGATGGGCTCGACGCCTTCGGCTTCGAGGACCTCCAGCACAGTGCGCTTGCCGAGGCCTTCGGCTGGCGTTCGGACGATCTGCGGAATGCGCGATTCGACTAGACGATCCCTAAAAACGCGCGCGATCTCAAGCAACCGGTCGAGGTCGGCAGTTCGACCGGGCGGCACACCCTGGCGGCGCCACTTCTCGATGGCCTGACGCGAAACGTGGAACAGCCGGGCGAAGGCGGTTTCGCTCAGGCCGAAGATGAGGCGGACTTCGTCAATCGCCCGCGCGCTGCGGGCGGAGGTCAAAACGGCAACCTGGTTCATTTGCCTTAGTATACCGCAACCAAAACGTAACCGCAACCATTTCGTAACCTACCGCCAGCAAATCCCTCTACGGCGCGGTTGCCGTGCCGAATGCCAAGGTGGGGCTTTCCTGGGTGAGCGGCTGCCAGTCGTGGTGGTTGGGCGGATAACTGATGACGCTCGTCAGCGGGACCGTCGTGGTCCCGGCGCCCGTCACCCGAATCTGCACGGTCGAGGTCGAGCCAAAGTTTCCCGCGGTGATGATCCGCTCGTAGACTCGATCCGTCACGATGCTCCAGGGCGGCTCCCCGGCGTTTGCGTCTTCTGCACTGCCGCCGGGCGGTGCTAGCGATCTGCTCATCGCCGTAAAGTCGCTGGCGTTGGCCAGGATCGACTCGCGCGCATATTTGATGTTGAGTACCGTTTGGCCGGTCTCACCCATTCTTCCCAGCGCCTCGTCGAGCGACGGCAGATTTGGAATCGTGGATGACAGCGTGTTCCACTGACCCTGGACTTGATCCAAAAAACTGCCTGCGATTTGCGACCGCATATCCGGAATGAGCTGATCGGCGAGCTGGCGCAGCGCCGGATTCAACTCATCATAGCGCATGCCGGCTTGCAGTGCCCACGAAAGCATCTGCAGTTGAGTAAAATTCAGATTCTTGCCCGAAGCACGCGCATACATCGCTGCCAAAACATTTGCGCGCGCGCCGTGCAGCGGCCCCATCAGCCACAGCGCCTGGTGGCCTGCGTGCCGATGAACGTCGGTGCAATACACGCGCATCTGCAAAGCGTAGTCGCCGGGCGAAAGATTGACGACGCCCGTCGTCGAGTGTGCCAGCTGACTCAAAATCGACGTTCGAACTTTCGATTGCTGGGCTGTATCGGCGATTGGCGCGAACGGTTTCCCCGGCAGCGTCGGCGTCGTCGCAAAGACCGCTTTCCAATCGAGGATGATCGGCGCCTTGGCTGCGACGAACGGCGCCAACTGTTTGGCGGCGGCTTTGATGGCCAGATCTTGAGGACTGAGACCGGGCAAGTTGGGAAGACCCGGAAATCCAAAACCGTAAGCGCGCAAGAGCGTGGTCAGCATCAATGCCGCGAACAGTACAGATGAGATGACAATCGTGCGTCCAGTCTTCATGGCAAGGCAGTCCCCTTTCCGAGCTAGCAATGGGTACTGCACAGCTCCTCAATCGCCCTGGAAATCAAAGCCGCAACGCCGCCGCGATGCGGCGCAGCTCCACAGCGGGATCACCGTCCCTTGGTTGGCCATGGAATATCCAATCTTCAAGACGCTCCCGAAGTGCCACGGCGGCATCCAGCCACAGGTCGCCGCCCGGCTTGTAGGCGCCGATGGCGAAGAGGTCTTCGGCGCGCTCCAGGGTTGCCAGCGCCTTGCGCAGGAGGGCTGCATCGCGCAAGTGATCTGCCGAAACGAGTGCGTTCATGACGCGGCTCGAGCTGCGAAGCACGTCGATGGGGGGAAAGCGCGCGCAGTCGGCCAGGCGGCGCGACAGGACGATGTGCCCGTCAAGCAACCCCCGCACTGCATCGGTCACCGGTTCAAATGGATCATCGCCGTCGACCAGCACGGCGTACACGCCCGTGATGCTTCCCCGCTTGCGTGCTCCGGCACGCTCGACAATGCCAGCCAGCGTTCCGATCATGGAGGCCGGGTGGCCGCGATGGGCGGGCACTTCGCCTGCTGCCAGCGCAAGCTCGCGCCACGCGTTTGCGACTCGCGTGAGCGAATCGATCGTCACAAGCACGTTGTCGCCGCGCTCGCACAGGTATTCGGCCTGGGCCATCGCCGTGCGAGCTGCGGCAAAACGTTCCCGCGGCGAACACTCGGCGGTCGCGCACACGACCGTCGTTCGTGACCAGCTCGGACTAGCGCGAAGAGCGGCAACCGTCTCCGCCGCTTCGCGCCCACGTTCACCGATGAGGGCGACGACGTGCGCGTCGAGCTGCGCGTGCTCTGCGATCTGCCGTAAGAGTGTTGACTTGCCAACGCTTGCGCCCGAGAAGAGTGCGACACGCTGGCCAATGCCGATTGTGCAGAACGCGTCGATGGCAGTGATGCCGGTCTTCAGTGGGATGCTGACCGCTCGGCGCTCGTCCAGCGGCAGCGGCCGCAAGCGCGCCGTGCGGACGACGCGCGCCTCGTTTCCGGCTCCTCGTCCCCACGCATCCACGCACTGTCCGAGCATGCTCGGCCCACAATAGGCACCCAAGATGGCGCGCCTCGACGTCGCAGGGGCTCCTGCAGTCACGTTCGGCATTGCTTCGAGCGGCGTGCAGACGACCTCGCGGTCGTTGACGCGGCGCACCTCGGCGTAGATTTTCTCTCCCCTCGCGTCGGCCTCGATAACGCTGCCAGCCGACACGCCACGCATGCGAACGGTAAGCGAATCCGGACCGCAGCCCGTTACCCAGCCGTTGCGCACCCAGCCATCGCAGTATCGAAACGAAAGCGGAAACGGATCAGAGCCAGCGGACTTCATGCCTCTGCCGACGCGACAAGCAACGCCGCACGCTCGAGCAGGCTGGCACCCAGATTGAGGTCATCGCACTCGACGACGACGTCACCTGCAGCAAGACTGTCGTCGCCGACGCAATCGTACCGCGTCGCTGCGAGCTGCTCGATCGAATCGGGGTGGACGCGGATGCGAGCGAGCTGCGGATACCCAGACGCCGTGAGCGCGTCGTCGACAAAGGCGGCAATGATGCCGGGATGAACCATCACCGCATGCTGCAAGGCGCGCCCACATGCGATGGCGGCCAAACGTACCGCGGTGTTGCGGATCTCGATCCTGTGGTCGCAGCGAGCGTAGCCAACAGGTTCTGAAACGGTGCACTCTGGATCGTCACCTTGGCGAGCGCCACAATTCGTCTGTTGCGTTTGTTGGTCTGGACCGATTGTGGGGGAAGCAACTTCTGTCTGCGCCATTGCTCCGTTTGCTTGTGCCGCCTGTGTGACTGCCTTTGGGTCTGCTTGGCCCGGCTCAACCTTTGCATTGTGCTCGGCTGCCATGTCGCGGACTTGCGATCCGGCATCGTCAACGTCATCATCAACCCCTGATTGCGCGCTGGGGGCGGCTCGGGGCGGTACGAATGGGATGAAATGATCGTCACCCATGTGGGCGCCCATTGAGATAGCGCAGAATGCGCTCGCGCTGCTCGGTCGGATATTCGCGCAGGACCTGATCGCGCACTCGCGTCGGCATGGACGCAAGCACGTACGCCGCTGTTTGCGGAAGTTCGTACTGCAAACGTGCATGGACGGCGATCCCCGCATCCACTTCAGGACGACGGTAGACCGTCATGTGCTGTTTGAGGAGGAATGTGCCGAGCACGGCGACGCCGACGATCACAATCGCGGGAGCAACGATGGTATCAAATCCCGGTGCCCGGATCGGCGGCGCGAGCGCACTCGCCGCTGCCCGAAACGGTAACGCTTGAACAACGATATCATCGCCGCTTGCAAGATCTGCACCGGCAGCTGCTCGGACAAGGTCGGCAACCAGCTTGGACTGATCGAGGCCGATCTTATGTGCGTCCAGGAAAACCGCGACCGCCACGCGCCCCACCGCGTCTGCGCGTGCTGTGCGGGTTTCGGTTATTGTGTCGTACGCGTAGCGCCGCCGGTCGCGCTCTTTCTCAAAACGCCTGCCGTTTTCCGAGCCGCGCTCCTTGCCGCTATCGGCTTCCAGCAGACCGTGCGGGGTAACCCGGGTGCTCTGGGCGCTGCGATCTTCGCCCGCATTGCGCACGCTCACGCGCACGATCGCGGCACCCACGCCGAACACCTCATCCAGCGCAGATTGGATCGAGCCTTGCAAGCGCATTTCGCGCGACGATGCCCTGTCAGCAACCGTCTGAGCACCGAGCGAGGCGCCGGAACCGTCAACCACGACCACGCGATCGGCGGCTAAACCCGCGTAGCTTGCAGCCACAAAGCGCTTGATCCCACTGACTGCAGTGCTCGACAGCTGGGCGCCAGACTGCATGACGATTTGCACGCTCGCACTTGCCGGGGCGCGCGCGTCGCTGTCCGCCAGTGGATCATCGACTGCCGGTGCGATGACGACGGTTGCGTCGGCAACCCCGTTGATGCGCCGCAGGCCGCTGACCAGATCTCCTTCGATGCCGGCACGGCGTCGGTCGTCGACCACCGCCTGCGGCACAAATGCGCTCTGCGGCAGATCGAGGACATCGGACGATGTCGGCACGTAGCGGTGCGGCAGTCCAGCCAGCGTTAGCCGCAGCAGCACATCGCGCCGCCGGCTTGCGCCCACAAAGATCTGCGTGTGCTGCGCGTCGGCGGCGAAAGGCTCGTTCCAGATCGTGAGCGCCCGCTCGACTTCGATCGCTTGGCTTGCGTGCAGCGGCGCACTGAAGAGCGATGTTTGAACGCTCATCTTCGACCCGGCCATGGCAGCGACCAATAAAATCGCGAGTACGAGTCCGACGCCGATGGCCGGTACTCGTCTCGGCCCAAGCCAAGCGGCGCAGCGCCGCACAACCTGCGGCAGCGCCGGAGGCAGATGCGCGAGCACCGCTTAGACCTGGGTCTGCAAGAGCGTGCCGATCGCACCGCTGACGCGCGAAGCCGCGATGGCTGCAACCTCGAGCATAACGTCTGCCTTGGCGCGTGCAATAGCCGCCTCGGCTATATCCGCTTTTCCCGAGGCAACGCCCGCCGCCAGCGCATCCGCCCGCGTTACTGCCTGCGACAGCCCATCGGCTGCAGCACCGAGTGCTTCGGCGAACGACGGCGTTTGCGAACCGCGAAGCAGCGCATTGCCAAGAACCGGCAGCGCATCCAGCCGCTCAACGTGCATGCGGCACCCTATGCGCGGTCAATGTCCGCCGCCTCAATGTCCATTTGCTTTGCTGCCTGGAGCATGCTGACGTCGGCATCATACGCTCTGCCCGACGTTATCAGCGCGATCATCTGCTGGATTGGATCCACATTCGGCAGCGCGACGTATCCGGCATGAGCACCATGTTTGGCTGCAAATGGATTGCCCGGATCGAAGCGGTACTGCGCAGCGCCTTGTTCGACAACCTGGGCGACCGTGACGCCGGCCGGCTGTGCAAATTCGTCCGTGCCGGCCGACATCGAGAAACCGCTGCTCCAGCTATCGTCATCGCCCGTTGCAGCCTGCTCATCGATTGGCAAAAGGCTAGCCGAGGAAAGAGGAGCCTGAGCATCGCGGAGCATGGTCTCAAAAGGGACGCTGCTCTGCACCACCGCGGTCTTGGGGCGGAACACGCTACCGTCGGCGCGCACGACGCCGGCATTGGCAAGATTTTCCGCAATGACATCCATCTGCGCGCGCTGCGCCGCCATACCGCTCGCCGCAATCTGGTAGAGGTCGGCCATGTCAGCGCCGCGCTTCTTCTGCGACGGTGCGCAATTCGCGCAGCACGGCTCGCTCTTGGTCGGCAAGCGCGCGGTAGGTGACGGCGTTTTTTGCCTGAGCAGCCATCGCGAACTCGAGGACACCCACTGTTCCTTTGGCCGCAACATCGCGCAACGCAGCCGAGAAGGGCGAGCCGCTTTGCGGGTCGCTTTCAATGGGGACTGCGTCGCGCGCAATAAAACCGGGCGTACGGGCGTTCGCGACATCCTCCGCCAAAACGGCTGCCCTGGTCCGAGCAAAGCGCAGACCAGCCTCGATATAGTCGATTCCACGGTCGCTCATAGGGCCGGCATCATAGCGCCCCGACATGACCGTCGTTTGACCGCAATGCGGCCATCGAACATAGCGACGGCCATTGCTTTTTGCGGCGGCCGTCACACTATGCCGATACCTACATTGTGAACAAGCGCGAACGCCGGGACGATCCGTGGAATCGCATCGCCTCGCGGCTCGACGAGGCTCTCGACGACGCGCGTAACCTCGCGGACGAGCGACCGGCCCCCAACACGCGCGGCGTCGAAAAGCTGCTCGCATTACTCAACGACGCCCGCCGCGACGTTGCGGCCCGCGAACTCGAGGCTCGCGTCGCAGCTGCACGCGCGCAGCGACTTGAATCGGATCTCGACCGCCAGCGCCGGCGCGCCGACGTGTTGGTGCGTATCGGCAAAGCGATCAACGCCGTTCGTGAACTGCCAGCGCTGCTGCAGCTGGTCATCGACTTGGGTGTCGACGCCACTGGCGCCGAGCGCGGGCTCGTTGTGGTGCGCGACCCGAGCGGCGGCGTGCGTGAGTTCTCCGCAGCGGCGAACCTCGACGCCGGCATTTTACGCCAACCCGAGTTTGCCATAAGCCGCTCCATTTTGGAGCGCGTCTTCCGCGACGGCCAGCCGGTCAACACCACCGACGCGCAAAACGACCCCGACGTCAACAGCGCACCGAGTATCCGCTCGCTGCACATCCGCTCGATCATTTGCGTTCCCATCAAAAGCAAGGACGGAATTATTGGCGTCATCTACGTCGACTCGCGCATAACGACGGAAACACTGCTGGCACACGATCCGGACCTGCTCGCGACAATTGCCGATCAAGCGGCCGTCGCCATCGACAACGCACGGCTGTACGACGATCTGAGCCGCAGCTTCCACGACCTATCAACAATGAAGGCGCAAAACGACGAGGTGCTCGAGTCGATCGCCTCGGGCGTCATCATTTTTGACGACCAAGATACAATCACGCAGTTCAATCGCGCCGCGGAACTCACGTTTGGCCTTTCTGGCTCAACCGTGCAGGGCAGAGGCGCGCGCATTCTCGATACATGGCTGCCCGGCTTTACCGCGCTACTCGAGCAGCATAAGGCAGACCCCGATGCTCATATGCAGGTTGAAATCCCGGGCAACCACTTTGTGCGCGGTCCGTTCCTCCTGCAGATCACCTTTTTCCGCATTCGGGGCTCGCAGCCGGGTGCCTATAGCTCCGCTGCGGTCATCAACGACCTCACCGAAAGCCGCGCGCTGGAGGCCGAAAATCAGGCACAGGCGCAAAAAAGCGAGCGAATCGCCCTCTCGTTCCAGCGCTATCTGGCCCCCCACGTCGTCAGCTCTCTCATGAGAAACCCGGACGAGGTCGTGCTGGGCGGCACCCGCCAGACCGCCACCATGCTTTTCGCGGACATTCGCGGCTTCACCGAACTCTCACAGCGCCTCATGCCGGAACAGGTCGTGGAATTGCTGAATCGTTATCTTGCGCCGGTGGTCAATGTGGTCTTCGCCAACGCCGGTCTGCTCGACAAATTCTATGGGGACGGCGTTATGGCGGTGTTCGGCGCGCCTCGCCCGAGCGACGACGACGCGATGCGAGCAGTGCTGACGGCCGGCCAAATTCTCGAGCAGGTGCGGGCACTCAACGAGCAGCCCGGTGTGAGCTGGCCGCTGGCGGTCAGCATCGGGCTTGCGACCGGCGACGTGGTCGCTGGCCACATCGGTTCGGAGCGCCGGCTCGAGTACACGGTTATTGGAGACGCAGTCAACTTGGCATCTCGTTTGCAACAGATCGCACAGCCCAATCAAATCCTAGTGGACGAAAAGACGTACGAGCGCGTCCGTGGCCGGTTTGCGGCGACGCGCCGGCTGGCACGCATCAAGGGTAAAGCAGGCCTGACCCCCGTCTACGTCATTCACGGCTGAAGATGGCGAAACAGACGATGGATGGCGGCGCCCCACAGGTTCCGTACCCTACGAACCCGCTGGGCGACTCGGGCCGAAGCGCCGCGGCCACGCTCGCCGAGTCGGCTCTCGGACTGTTGGGATGCAACGCGTGCGAGGTCTATATCTATGACGAGCATGCCGACGCATATCTGAGCGCGGCTCGCGCAAGCGACGGCGGCGCTTATCTCAGCGCGGCTCGCTCCGGCGGCGGTCACGCAAGCGACGACAACGACACCGTCGCGGGAGCACCGCTCCCGGCTGCTGATGTTGATGAAATGTTTCCCGACGGCTCTGAAATCTGCGCAGTTGATGACGTTCGGACGCTGGCTGGATCGCTGCGAGGAGCGGTGGATAATCTTGGCGCAGCGTCGGCCCTCATTATGCGCGCGAGCACCGAGCGTCGTCCGCTGAGCCTCGTCGTGTGCGCCTATCGTTGGGCACGGCACGTCTCTGCAGCCAGCCAAGTGACGCCGAGCTCGTTCGTCAGAATCGCCTCATCCATGGTCGATCTCGCGCGCCGCAGTGAGAGCGCACTCGACCGGGCCGACCGCCTCGCCGCGCTGCTCGACAGCGCTGCACGTTTTGCCGGCGAGCTGGATCTGGAGCAGCTGTTCGCCGCCATTCACGAAGAAGTGAGCCGCCACATGGACGCGCCTTCGTTCTACGTTGCGCTCGAGAGCGGCGAGTCGCGGCAGCTGCGCACAGAGTATGCAATTGAATCCGGCCTGCGCTTTCATTCCGACGCGCTGCCCGGACGCGAAGGTCTGGCCGCGCAAGTGCATCAGAGCGGCCGACCCGCGCTCGTCGAGTGGGCCGACGCCTACGACCAAAGCCAGAGCCAGGCGACAGCCAGTGCCGGGTCGGTCGTCATGGTGCCCATGCGACTGGGCGACCGCATCATCGGCGTGATGTCGGCGCAGTCCAAGCGGTCGAACGCGTATAACCAACACCACGTCGAGTTTCTGCTCGAGGTGGCAGAACAGGCAGCCACGGCTATTCAGAACGCAGGCGTCTTGCGCGAGGAGCGCCGGCGCATGGCTGAGCTGACCATGCTGCATCGCGTCGCGCTGTTGACGAGCTCGGAAACGCAGCTCGACCGCATCATGGCCGCCATTGTGGTGGAGGCGGCATCGATCTTCCATGCAGATGCCGCATCGATCGCGCTTGAAGACGAAAACGGCGACTATCCGCTGGCAGCCACCTTCGGCTTATCCGAACAATACCGTAAGAAGCGCCGCATTCCGGGGACGGTGCTGCACGCGCTGTATGGTGATCCGCCAAAAGAGCGCTTCATTGGTCCAGACCAGCTCGACTCTATCGGTCAACCTGACCTGGTGGCGGCCGAGGGTATCCGCAACGTTTTCTTTATTCCGCTCGTCTATCGCAGCAAACTCGTTGGCAGCCTTGCCTTGCATGGACGCCAGAGCATCGTCCGGCTCTCACCTGGCGAATCGCACCTCGCGCAGGTATTCGCCGATCAGGTCGCGGCTGCAATGCACCGTGCGCAAGCTGCGCAGACGCTCGCCGAACGCATCGAGGACCTCGATCTTATCGCTCGCGTCGGCCGCGCGCTCGTCTCGAGCCTGCACGTCGATTATCGCGGCGTGCTCGACATATTACGCGACAAGCTCGGCTATAGTCACCTGACGATCTTCGCGGTCGAGGGTGATCCGGCGCAACTGCGCATCAAGGCAGCGCTGGGCTATACTGAAGCCGCCGCGAATTCACACGCAGCGCTGGACCGCGGTCTGGCTGGCCTGGTGGTGACGAAGCGCGAGATGATCTACGTTCCCGACGTTTCGGTGGAACCGCGCCACATCAACGCCGCGCCGGAGGTCCGTTCATTCATCGCCTTTCCGCTGGCGGTTGGAAATGAAGTGCTCGGCGTGCTGAGCATCGAGAGCCCGAAGATGGATGCGTTCCATGCGCGAGACCGCCGCGTGCTGGCCGCCGCGGCCGACCAGATTGCGGTTGCCATGTCCAATGCCCGTCAGTACGCGATGGCCGCCGAACGTCTCGGATCCCTCGAAGCAGCTCGCGCACAGGCGGAGGAATACGCTCGCTACCTGGAAGGACGCCAGGATGAGCTCAAGCTGCTCGGCGCCGTCGGTGCGGCGGTCAACGCCACGCTCAACCTCAACCGGATGCTGGCAACCGCCGCGGAGAAGATCGCCCAAGGCCTGCATGTCGAGCGCTGCGTCATCAGCCTGTATAATGAAGAGCAGAGCGAATCCGAGGTCGTTGCCGACTTTTGGAGCGGCGGTTCTGTCACAGCCGTGGGGGCACATTTCCCCGTCAAGAACGACTCCGCTGTGTTGCAGATGTCGCGCCAACGCCAAGCATTCACGAGCCCCGACGCAGCAACCGATCAGCGCTTCGACGGCAACCGTCAGGAAATGCTGGAGCTTGGCATGCGTGGTTGCGCGGTCGCTGCGATCGCATCCGAGGGGCAGATTCTGGGAACGCTCATTGTCGGCCAAACAAGCGAGCCGCGCAGCTTCAGCCAGGAGCAGCTGGCCGTCGTTGAGACCGTGGCAACCCAACTCGCCCTGGGCGTACGCAATGCGAGGCTGTACGGGCGCGCTCGCGAGCGGGCCAACGAAGACTCACTGACCGGTCTCTTCAATCACCGTTATCTGCACGGCCGGCTGGAACAGGAACTGAAGCGCAGCGAGCGCACTGCTCAGCCGCTGGCTGTCGTGCTGTTCGATCTCGATAACTTCAAGGCGTTCAACGACAATTACGGCCACCAAGCCGGCGACGAAGTGCTGCGCTACATGTCCACCATCTTGCACCAAAGCCTGCGCGCAACGGATATTGCCGGACGCTATGGCGGCGATGAGTTCTTGGTGATCCTGCCGCAGTCCGATGAACACGGTGCTCAACTTCTCCTGGACCGCGTGCGTCGCAAGATCGAGGAACAAGCCGGATCGGGTTTCTTGCCCATCCCGATTGGCATCTCAGCCGGCATAGCCGTTTTCCCGCGCGATGGCGAGAACAAGCGCGACCTCATCGCGCGCGCGGACACCGCCATGTACGCCGACAAACGCAGATAAATCGAACAACAACTATTGAAGCAACGGATATTGAAGCAACGGACC
>JALYZV010000042.1 GCA_030948685.1 Vulcanimicrobiota bacterium
GGTTTCAGCTGATCGGCCCACCTATCAAGCAATTCGCGACCGGCAGCTGAGCGATCGAGAGTTCTTGGCAGCCTTCGGCCAGGTCTGGGTCGCGCCCGAGGTCCCGCAATGAAGCTGGCGCTGGTACTGCTGTCGCTGCTGGCGTTCAACGCTGCAGCCTTTTCACCGGGGCGTGTTCCGGCCACGATGGTGCCCGTCGTGCCACAAGCTTTATCGGCCGAGCCCGCCGAGGCGCCGGATGTCGATCCGGGGCTCGGCTACGGCCGCTATGGTGAGGTCTGGCGCGTGCGCATGGAGCGCAAAGAGATCGCGCTGACCTTCGACGACGGTCCGTATCCTTTTTACACGCCCGTTCTGCTGCACGTGCTCGAGCGCTCGCACGTGCCGGCCACGTTCTTCATCGTCGGCCGCTGCGCCCAGGAGTTCCCCGAGCTCGTGTCGCGCATCGTGCAGTCGGGCGACGAGATCGGCAATCACACCTTCAACCACTACACGCTGACCTCGCTCTCCGATGAACAGATCGCGAATCAGATCACAACCGACGGGGCGCTGCTGCAGCGCTTCACCGGCAAACCGCTGTCGCTTTTCCGGCCGCCGCACGGCCGTTTCAACCGCCACGTGGTCGCCATCGCGCAGGAGCTTGGTTACCACACCATCTTTTGGAGTGCAGCCGCCAACGACGTCAAGGACATTCCGCCAGAGGTCATCACGCAGCGGGTGCTGAGCGAAGCCGGCCCGGGGGGCATTGTCTTGTTGCACAGCGGACAGTACCGCACGATCGAAGCGCTGCCCGATATCATCGATGCACTGCGCGCGCAAGGCTACACCTTCGTGACGGTGTCGAAGCTGATCGAGGACGGCGAACAGCCGTAACGCTTTAGGCCGCCGGTGCGCCTGAGCTGGTGAGCTTTTCCCAAGCGCGATCGACCTCGCGCCCGAGCGCGGTGAGATTGTCATCATTACGGATGATGACGTCGGCGCGACGCTCGTATTCGCCGTGCGCCAGCTGCGCACGCATGCGCGCCTCCACGTCGGTGCCGGAGAGCCCGTCGCGATCTTGCAGGCGCTTGCGACGCATCTCGGGCGGGGCAACCACCGCAACCGATCGATCGCAGCTGCGGTCGAATCCGGATTCGAAAAGCAACGGCACGACAACGATAATGGTCGCGCCGGGCGGCTGGGCTCCGATGATGGCCAACACGCGCTTGAGGATTTCCGGGTGAGTGAGCCCATTGAGCTTGACCCGCATGGCCTCGTCGCTGAAGATGATGCGCGCCAGTGCCTGACGGTCGAGGGTACCATCTGCAAGAATGACCTTGTCGCCGAACTCACGCCGGATTGATTCGAGAACTGGGCTACCGGTGTGGACGACGTCGCGTGCGATCAGGTCGGTGTCGATGACCAACGCGCCCTTTTGAGCAAAGAGGGCAGCGACGGTTGTCTTACCAGACCCGATGCCCCCGGTCAGTCCGATGATCATGCCTTTTATGCGTCGGCGTTCGTGCTCTCCGGCGTTTCGGAAGCATGCTCGCTGTCAACTGGTTGTGCGGCTTGCTCCGTTTCGGCTTGCGCCGTTTGCGCCCCGCTCTCATCGAGCGCCTTGATGCTTGCCGTGATGCGGCGAGATCCGACGTTGACGGAGAGAATTTTCACCTGCAATGTCGCGCCGGCCTCCGGCGGTGCAGCCGGATCGAACTCGGATTTCGGCACCATGCCCGTGACACCGGGCAGGAGCTCAACCAACAGATAGTTGCTCGTCACCTTCGTCAGCGAGGCCGGCATGACGTCGCCCTCGTGCACCGTTTCCGGGACTGCCTTCCACGGGTCGTCGAGTGAATGCTTGAGTGACAGGCTGACCTTCTTGGCCTCGGCGTCGAACTTCATCACCTCGACCTGAACCTTGTCGCCGATCTTCACCACTTCGCTGGGATGCTTGATGCGGCCCCAGGACAGTTCGGTATTGTGGATGAGGCCGTCGATGCCGCCGAGATCGACAAAGGCGCCGAAGTCGGCCAAACGGACAACCGTGCCTTCGCGAATCTGTCCGGGCTGCAGCGTCGAGAGCAGCTCTTGCTTCTTTTGATTGAGCTCTTCTTCGAGCACGACCCGTTGCGACAACACGACGCGGCGGCGCTTATGGTCGAGATCGATGACTTTGAGGCGCAGTTGCTTGCCGACCATTTCCTCGAGATTGCCCACCGGCTGCCGGCGAATCTGCGATGCGGGCACGAAGCCGCGCATGCCCAGGTCGACGAGCACGCCACCCTTGACTACTTGGGTCACCGTGGCATTGATGGCTTCATTGCGCTGGTGCGCTTCGAGGACTTTCTCCCATGTCTTGAGCGCGCGTGCGCGCTTCTCCGACAGGTACATTGTGCCGTCGCCATCGCTGTCGATGCGATAGACGAGCACCTCGAGATAATCGCCGACTTTGAGGTCGGCAATGTTGATGCCCGGCGAGAGCTCGCGCGCAGTGACGACACCCTCGGACTTGCCGCCGATGTCGACGAGCAGCTCGTCGCTGCCTTTGGCGACGATAAGGCCCTTGAGCAGTTGACCTTCGTCGAGGGTTTTCAGGCTTTCTTCGTAGAGTTTTTGGATGAGCGAGAACTGGTCGTCGACCGTGCCTTCAGGTTCGAGAACGTGAGTATCGGACATTAAGAAACTATCACCTTTGCTTGAATTTTCCGTCTGGGTGGGTCCGCGGAACGTTGACTAGCGCTGGCAGACCGGGCAGTAAAAAGTGCCCCGTTGTGCGAGCACGATTCGCCGGATCGGCGTGCCACAGCGCCGGCATGGCATACCGGCACGACCATAGACGCTCAACTGCTTCTGAAATTCTCCCTCCTTTCCCTCCGCGTCGACGTAGTCGTCGATGCTCGAACCCCGATGACGTATGGCTCGGCGCAAAACGCGACGCAGGGAAACGAGCAGTCTTGAGCGTTCTTCTAATGAGAGTTTCCCCACGCGCCTTTTGGGACGCAGCCGCGCATAAAAAAGCGATTCGCATGCATAGATATTCCCCACGCCGGCGAGCCGTTTTTGGTCCAGCAGCCAAACTTTTACTGGCACCTTGCGCCCGCGGCTCAACTGTCCAAAGCGGTTGGCATCGAGTTCCTTGTCAAACGGATCCACGCCGACGCCCAGCGCCGCACGCGCGTCGCCAACAAAGATGCGCATGCGCCCGAACTTTCGAACGTCAGCGAATATCAGGCGCGCGCCGTTGTCGAGTTCGAATGTCGCACGTGTATAAGGTACCGGTTTGTTGGAAACGTGGTAGAGCAGATTGCCCGTCATGCGCAAGTGCACCGCCAGGCGCAGCTGATCGTCGAGTTCCAGCACGATGAATTTTCCGGCACGTCCAACGTTATCGATCCTGCGATTGCGCAACAGACGCGGAGCAAGGCTGGCCCCCTCAAACACGGGTGGCCTGCGCGCGGCGCGCACGCTCATAACGCGTCGCCCACGCAACAGCGGCGCCAGATCGCGCGCGATGGTCTCGACCTCGGGAAGCTCCGGCACTAGTCCATGGCCTCCGCCGCGGCCCAGTTCGGTCCTGCCTTAAAGTCGACGACGATTGGCACCGAGAGGGGCATCGCATGCTCCATCGCCTGCTTGACCTGCGCGCGCACGTCGGCCAGGTCGTTGGGCGGCACATCGAAGATCAGCTCGTCATGCACCTGTAAAAGAAGCTGCGCGCGAGTCCCGGATGTGGCGAAAGACTCGGCCACCCGCACCATCGCGAGTTTGATGAGATCGGCGGCGCTGCCCTGAGCGGGGGCGTTGATTGCCATACGCTCGGCCGCCGCGCGCATAGGGTAGACGTGCGAGCGCAAATCGGGAAGGTAGCGGCGCCGGCCGAGCAGCGTGGTGACGAAGCCATCCCGTCGCGCGCGCTCGAGCACGTCATCGATGTAGCCCTTGATCTTTGGAAAGCGCGCGAAGTATTCGGCGATGAACTGCTTGGCCTCGGCTCGCGTCATGCTTGCACTCTGCGCCAGGCCGAAATCGCTGATGCCGTAAAGGATGCCGAAGTTCACCGCCTTGGCGCGCCGCCGCATTTCGGCGCCTATCTTTTCGCTTTCAGGGATGCTGAAGACGGCCCGTGCGGTAAACGCGTGGATGTCGTCGCCACGCCGAAAGGCTTCGATGAAGTTCTCGTCTTGCGACATGTGGGCAAAGATGCGCAATTCGATTTGCGAGTAGTCGGCCGCCATTAGCGCGTTGCCCCCAGTGGGCGGCAGAAACGCGCGCCGGATCGCGCGACCGACTTCAGAGCGGACTGGTATGTTCTGCAGGTTGGGATCCGAACTGGAAAGACGGCCGGTGGCGGCACCCAGTTGGTGCAGCGTGGTATGCAAGCGTTTGGTGACGGGATCGATGAGCGCCGGCAGCGCGTCGACATAGGTGGACTTGAGCTTCGATACTTCACGATATTGCAAGAGCTTGGCTGCGATCTCGTGCTCGATGGCGAGCGGCGCGAGCACTTCCGCGCCGGTGCCGTAGCCGCTCTTCTTCTTGCTGCCGGCGGGTAGCCCGAGCTTCTCGAACAAGATCGTGCCCAACACTTTGGGTGAGTTAAGATTGAACTCTTCACCCGCCAATCGAAAGATATCGGCGGAGGTCTGCGCAATCGTTTTTTCGAGCGACTCGCGGATGCGCGTGAGTTCCTCCAGATCGAGCCGGAAGCCGGCCGCCTCCATGCGGGCGAGCAGCGACGCGAGCGGCTGCTCCATCTCCAGCAGCACTCTTTCCAAGCCGAGCTGACGCGTCGAATCGAGCAGCGCGTCGGTTGAGCGCATGAGCGCGTCCGCCGGCGCAGCCCATAGCGGCTCGAGGTTCTGGCCGTCCTGGAAGAGAGAGCTGCTGGCGGCGCCAGCGGCCTGCACGGGAACGCCTTCACCCGGCGTGCCGGACAGCGCCTCTTCTAATGTTGGTTCGCCGCGGGCCGGATCTTGGATTCCCGCAGCCAGCATCGCATCGAGCATGAGTTCCTCGCAGCCCAGGCCGATCGCGTGCAGCCAGCCGCTGAAGTTCTTTGCATCGAAGACGATTTTGCGCGGTTGTGCCGACGAGAGCAAATTCGAAAATTGTTCGCGCAGGCTGGTTTCCTCGACCAGCGCTCGCACCGGCACGACGACACCCTCACGCGAACGCCACGAGACACCCAGGGCCAGCGGCTGCTGCGTGCGCCACGAGGAGATGCTTGGAACGAGGACGAGCGCGACGCGCGGCGCACTCGCCGCGGCTGCGAGCGCCTGCGCGATCGCCGCGCTCTGGTCCAGCACGCGATAGGCGCCGAGCTCAAAGTTTTTGACTTCGTCCTCGGTCGCGACACCATTGGACCCGCTCAGCGCCGCAAATGCAGGTGTTGCAACTTTGGAGAGCAGCGAGCGAAACTCGAGCGCGCTAAAAAGCTCGGCCAGCGTTTCCTTGCTTGGCTCGGTGTAGCGCCACTCGTCCCAGCGGGCCAGGATCGGCAGGTCGCGTTTGGCAGTCGAGACGTCTCGACAGGCGCGCGCCTTGTCCGCATGCGTGCGCAGCAGGTCAGCGATGCGCTTCGGCGTGACGGAGTCAACATTGGCTAAAAGCGAATCGAGCGATCCAAATTGCGCGATGAGCTTGGAGGCAGTTTTTTCCCCAATGCCAGGCACGCCCGGGAGATTGTCGGACGGATCGCCCTTGAGGCCTCGATAGTCGGGCAATTGCTCCGGCGTCAGGCCGTAGCGCGCTTTCACCGCTTCGACATCGTAGCGCGCCATCTCGCTGATGCCGCGCCTGGTCACCACCACCGTGCAATGGCGGTCGACGAGTTGGAGCAAGTCCAAGTCACCGGAAACGATCGTGGTCTCAAGCTGCCGTTGGCCGGCCTGGGTGACGAGGGTTGCGATGGCGTCGTCGGCCTCCTCACCTTCCACCTCGACGATCGGAATGCCGTATGCGTCGAGGATCGTGCGCACGATGTCGAACTGCGGACTGAGGTCGTCGGGCGTCTCGGGGCGATTTGCTTTGTATTCGGGTACGGCGGCGAAGCGCTCGGCGGGAATGCCGGCGTCAAACGCGGCGATCACGTGCGAGGGTTTTTCTTCGCTCAGCATGCGGTGCAGCATGCGCTGGAAACCGTAGGCGGCGTTGATCGGCCTACCGCTCGACGTCGTCAGCGGCGGCAAGGCAAAGAATGCGCGATAGATGAGCGCGTAGGCGTCGATGAGCAGCACTTTGTCAGGTGGCATATTGCTCGGGCGCCAAGCGCCTGACGGGCGAGGGTTTGGGCAGCATGAACGTCAGCCCATAGGCAAGAGCGGCGACGCCGACCAGCGTCCAAAGCGTCGTCATCAGACCGTACGTGTCTGCAACGCGCCCGAGCAATCCGACGCCTAGACCCCCCACACCGGTCGTCAGTCCGATAAGCAATGCAGATGCCAGCGCCTCGCGGTTGGGCATGTATTCCATGCCCATCACGACGCTCGTCGAAAAAGTGCCGATGAGAACCGCGCCGCAGAGCGCCAATGCTATCCAGGCGACGATACCGGACGAAAGCAGGTAGAGCGCAAGGACGAACGGCGCAAACGACAGGCTGATACTCATCGTTCGCTTGACGCCGTAGCGATCGGCGATCGGGCCGGCAGCGAGGTTGGCGGCGGCGCCTGCGCCCAAGAAGAGGAACAGCAGCAGTCCGTTGTGACTAACAGGCTGGTGCAAGACGTTGACCGCGTAGAGCGGCACGAACGTGAGCACGCCTGCATATACTATCGTGCGCAGGCTTGTCAGGGTGACGAGAATGCCCATGACGCGCGGTATGTTGTGGGCCGGAGGGATGGTTTTAGCGAGCGCTTCGTGGGCTTCGTGCGCCTTTGTGACCGCAGGCACGACCGTTGCAACGATCGCCGCTACCAGCACCGCGGGAACGATGAGGAGCCACGTACCAGCCAGACCGCGCCAGGCAATCACGCCGGTAACGATGATCGGCCCGAGCGCGACGCCGATATTACCGCCGACCGCAAACAAGGAGTTGCCGGTGACCAACAACTGCCCCGAGACGGTTCGCGCCGACTTGGTCGCCTCGGGATGATACATCGCTGAGCCGACGCCGGCGAGTGCGACGAGCACAAAGATTGCGCCGAATGTCGCCGCGATTCCGATGCCGGCATAACCAGCCAGCGCGAGAAAGACGCCGACGGGCAGCAAGAATCGCGTGCGCAAGTTGTCCGATGCGATGCCAAAAACCGGCTGCATGATGGACGAGGTGATGCCCGAGGTCATGACCAGCATCGCCAGCCAGAAATAAGAAACGTGAAACTCGGCTTGCAGGAACGGGAGGAGCGCGGGCAGCGCTCCGGCGCCGATGTCGACGCTGAGGTGTCCCAGGGAGAGTATTGCGAGCACTTTGCGGTTCATGAACGGCTCATCGCAGCGACGAGGGCTTGACGCCCTCGCGCCCTAAGGGCAAGGTCAATGCCCCACGCGACGATCCTCACCATTATAACGTTGCTCATCCTCATCATTGCGCTGCCATTGCTGTCGCTTTGGACCGGCAAGCGCATCCGTGCCGCGGTCGCCGCTCCGACAGTCAAGTATTTGCGCTACGCCCGCACTGTTGTGATCCTCTGGTCACTTACCGCTTTGGCTTTGTACGCCCTTCGCTTGCACAATCTCGAGCCGACCTACGTCGGACTGCGGCCGCCACGACACATCGCAGAGTTGGCCTTCGGACTGCTCACGCTGTTGGCGCCGCTCTTGGCGCACTTCAGTGGCGCACGGCGCGTGCTCGAGGGTGATTACGCGCGGGCCTTGCGCGCCGTCGTGCCCGCTGGCGCGGCTCAATGGATCGCGTTTATCCCGGTTGCCGCCAGCGCGGGCATCTGCGAGGAGTTCCTGTATCGAGGGTACGCGCTCACGATTCTGAGCTCGCTCACCGGCAGCGTTGTGGCCGGAGCGCTGCTTTCAAGCATCGCCTTCGGCGCCGGCCATGCCTATCAGGGCCGCAGCGGGGTGGTCGGGGCGACGATCACCGGCCTGCTGTATGCAATCATTTTTCTCGCCACCGGCTCTCTCTATCCATGCATGCTTGGCCATTTCGTGCAAGATATCGCCGGCGCGGCGGTGCTCTCCCGCAGGCTCGAACAAGCAGGCCCGCCGCAGGCCGCCGCTGATACGCGCGCGACAGTCTGGCCGAGTTCTCAGTAGGTTCCACTCAGCGGCGAACAGAAACCCCAAAATCCCAAGGAGATAAAAGTTTGACCTACACTATCTGCCAGCCGTGCATCACCGTCAAGGACAAGTCATGCATTGACGTCTGCCCTGTCGATTGCATCAAGGGCGGCGATGAAGATCCGCAGCTGTACATTGACCCGAGCGTCTGTATCGATTGTGGCGCGTGCGTGGCAGCCTGTCCGGTCAACGCAATCTACAATGAGACGGAAGTGCCGGAAGAGTGGAAAGAGTATACCAAGATCAACGCCGACTATTTCACAAAACAATAACTATTGTAACAACGGACCTTTGAAGCAACGGACCTTTAGGTCCGTTTTTTTTACGTCTTTTTGTCGCGCTTTCCCACGTATTGCCAACCGAAGCGGCCTTTGATGCACAAGTGACCGCGCCCCACCTCGTTATCCAGCGGTGAGCTTACCTTGACGATCTCCCCATCTTGGGCGTGCACGGTCAACGTGCAGCCGACGCCACAATAGGAACAAACCGTGTCGCCCTTTTGCTGGCGCGACTCATCCCACGTGCCCGCCGTGCGCATGTCGTGCTCGGTTTTGAACATCAGCGCTCCGGTCGGGCACACGCCGATGCAATTGCCGCAGTATACGCAGGCCGAGTCCGGCAGCGGCACCGCGTACTCGGTCGAGATACGCGCGTCGAAGCCGCGTCCGGCGACGGCGATCGCGAAGGTGTTTTGCGCGTCGCTGCCACACGCCTCGACGCACTTATAACACAAGATGCACTTGGAGTAGTCGCGGACGTAGAGATCGTTATCGACCTTCACCGACTGGGCCACCGTGTGTGCAGTATCTCCGGCAGGCGCATGGTGATGCCCGGCAACAGCCCCGTCGCGCTCGCCGGCGCGTGCAGGCAGCGCCGCTTGCCCGTAGCGTAGCGGCTGGGCCCCATAACGCTGCATCTGACGCTGCATGTCCTGCGCGAGGGAAACGTCGACCGACGATGCCAAAAATTCCAGCACCATGCGCCGGCTCGTGCGTACGCGCTCGCTGTCGGTCTTGACCTTCATGCCGTTCTCGCATACGCGCGAGCAGGCAGGTACAAGTGTCCGAGCGCCTTCGAGTTCGACGACGCATACACGGCACACATTGACCGGCGTCAAGTTCTCGAGATAGCAGAGCGTGGGGGTGTCGATGCTTTGCGTGCGGCACGCCTGCAAGATCGTCGATCCTTCGGGCACAGTGACGTCGGTGCCATCGACATTGATGGTGACGCTGCGCTTGTTGGAATCAGGAGATCTCATGATGACCTGGTACCGGCGAACAGATTGAACTTGGCGAGGGCCGATTCGATGGCGCTGGATGCGGTCTGTCCGAGTCCGCAGATCGACGCATCACGCATGACTTGACCGACCTCGGCCAGCAACGTACGCTCAGTGTCCAGCGATCCGTTTGGCTTCATTGAAGCAAGCCGATGTAAGAGTTCTTCTTGGCGCACGGTTCCTACGCGACACGGCACGCATTGACCGCAGGACTCGTCGCGGAAGAATGCCGCGATGCGCAGCAGGATCGCCTTGAGGTCGGTTGTTTCATCGAAGACAATGACGACGCCGGATCCGAGGCTGGCCTTAATGGCACGAACTCCCTCGAATGTCAGCGGCGTATCGAGCTCATCGGGTGTGACAAACGCACCCGCCGCGCCGCCGAGAAGTACCGCTTGGAGTTGCGTGCCTTCGCGGACGCCGCCGGCGAGCTCCATAAGCGATCGCAACGTCGTCCCAAAGGGGACCTCGTAGAGGCCTGGCTTCGCGACATGGCCCGATACGCAGAAGAGTTTCGTGCCAGTTGAATCAGGCGTGCCAGTGGCCGCGTAGGTCTTGCCTCCGTTGAGCACGATGTCGAGGACGTTGACAAGCGTCTCGACGTTGTTAACAATTGTCGGCTTTCCGAAGAGGCCTTTTTGAACTGGGAACGGCGGCTTGTTGCGCGGCTCACCCCGGAAGCCTTCGATGGAATTGAAGAGCGCGGTTTCCTCACCACAGATATAGGCGCCGGCCCCCCGGCGCAGCTCGAGGTCGAAACCAATGCCGCGCTCCAGGATGTCAGGCCCCAACATGTTGTGCTGGCGAGCCTGAGCGAGTGCCCCTTCCAAGCGCTCGGTTGCGAGTGGATACTCACCGCGTATATAAATGTAGCCCTTTTCGCAGGCGCCGGCGATGGCTGCGATCGTCATCGCCTCAATCAGTGCGAATGGATCCTCTTCCATGAGAACGCGGTCTTTGAACGTGCCCGGCTCTGACTCGTCAGCGTTGCACACGAGGTAATGAGGGCGAGCGGCTTCGCGCGCCACGGCTTCCCACTTGCGGCCGGTTGGGAAAGCGGCGCCGCCACGTCCCATCAATTTGGACTCTGTCACTTCGCGGATGATTTCGCTCGGGCCAAGCTCAATCGCGCGACGCAGGCTTGAGAAACCTCCGGCGGCTCGGTAAGCATCGATACTCGTGGGATCGACTTTGCCGACGCGTCGCAACAATCGAAGATCGGAACCGCCGATTGTCGCCGCGCTCAACGTCAATGGTAGTTTGCCGGAGCCACTAAAGAAATGACGAATCTGGGATGCATTGGTAGGCGCAACTGCGCCTCGAGGAGACGAAGGCCCAGATGGGCTCTGTGACCGAGCCATCTCCGCCGCCAGACCAACCGGCTCCGATTTCGGCCCGAGGAACAACGCTGCTGGTGCCCGGTCGCATAAGCCCAAGCAAGGGCTGCGAAGCCACGTCGACATTCCGTCAAAGAGGGGAGCGCCTGGCGCGCCAACGGATCGCTCAAGCTCTTCGCACAATTGCTCGGCACCGGCAGTCATGCATGCGATGTCATCGCACACATGCAGAACCATTGGCGGGCGGGGCGTCGTAGAAAAAAGCGCATAGAAGCTCGCCACGCCGTATGCGTCGGCCGGTGGAACGGTGAGCCGTCGGCAAACGTAATTGATCGCCCCTTCGCTGATCCATCCGACGCGATCGGACACGGCGTGCAAGACCGGCAGCAACAAGTGGCGGCGCTCGCGTGCCTCGCGGCCGCCGAGCGATACGTGACCATCGGCCTGCGAACGCGCCGCACCTTCCCAACTGGTAGCTGGCTTTCCTAAGATCTGGTCGACCGCCTCGCGTTCTGTGTCGGTCGGTAGCGCGTCCGTGAAATGTACGTCCAAAATCAGTCTCCGACCGCGGCGTGGATGAGCGGACTAGCGGACCTGAAGGTCCGCTGCTTCAAAGGTCCGCTGCTTCAAAGGTCCGCTGATTCAATGGCTCGCTGATTCAATGGCTCGCTGCTTCGAAGGTCCGCTGCTTCAACGGTCTGCTGCTGCGAGGTCCGCTGTTTCAACAGCCAGCTTTTCGATTCGTATCGCTGAAGCCTTGAACTCGGCAGTGCCGGATTTCGGATCGTTGGCTTCGATGGTGAGCAAGTTTGTGGCCACATCGAAATGGAAGGTCATGAAAGCAAGGCCCGGCCGCAACGTCTCATCGACGCGCACAGGCACGACGACGGAACCGCGGCGAGAGCTCACCTTTACCTCCTCGCCTTCGCTGACGCCGTAGCGCACCGCATCCTCGGGCGAGAGATCCAGCGTTTCGCCACGCCGCAGCGGCGATGTATAGCCGCCACTTTGCACCCCGGAGTTGAACGAGTCGAGCCGGCGGCCGGTGGTTAGCAAAATGGGGAATTCCGGCGTAATCGGGTCGACCGGCGCTTCCTGCACGACGACATGGAAAGGTGCCCGTGGACCCCGGACAGGTTCTTCCCACAGGCGCGCGTGCAAGAATTGTTCGCCTGGATGCTCCTCGTTCGGACACGGCCAGCGTAGGCCGCCGAGCTTCTCGAGCCGCTCGTACGACATGCCCGCGTGCATCGGGCTCAAGCTGCGCAGCTCGTTCCACAATTCTTCCGCGCTTGGACGGCCGAGATCATGTCCGAGGCGCCGCGCGACGTCGCACACGATCTCAATGTCGTCGCGAGCATTGCCCGGTGGATTCACGATCTTGCGCACGCGCTGAACGCGGCGCTCGGAGTTTGTGACCGTTCCTTCGGACTCGCACCAACCCGCGGCGGCAGGAAAGACGACGTCTGCAAGCTCGGCCGTTTCCGTCAAAAACAGATCCTGGACGATGAGATGGTCGACGTTCGACAAGATGTGTTCAGCGCGGGTTCGATCCGCTTCCGACGCGAGCGGGTTCTCGCCGATGACGTAAAGAGCCCTGAGCTCCTTACGCTCCATCGCATCGAACATCTCGTTGAGGCGCAAGCCACGTTTGCTTGGAATCGTGACACCCCAGGCTCGTTCGAACTTGCCACGCTGCTCGTCGTCACCCAAGCTTTGGAATCCCGGCAAGCGATCGGGAATGGCGCCCATGTCACCCCCACCTTGCACGTTGTTCTGACCGCGCAGCGGATTCAGTCCACTGCCGTAGCGGCCGACGTGTCCGGTCAGCAGCGCAAGGTTGATAAGCGAGAACACATTGTCGACCGCGTTGTGGTGTTCTGTAATGCCAAGTGTCCAGCAAATCATGGCACGGTCGGCTGAAGCGTACTCGCATGCGACACGGCGGATGACGTCTGCCGGCACACCGGTCACGCGCTCGGCGCGTTCGGGCGTGTATGCTACAAGCGAAGCGCGGTATGCATCAAACCCGGTGGTGGCGCGCTCTATAAACGTTCGGTTCTCAAGACCGCGCTCGAGAACTTCATGAGCCATCGCATTGGACAGCTCGATGTCGGTGCCCACGTTGATCCCAAGCCATGTGTCAGCCCATTGCGCTGTGCCGGTGCGACGCGGGTCGACGACGAAAAGGCGCGCGCCATTGCGCACTCCCTTGAGGACGTGATGGAAGAAGATTGGATGCGTATCACGAGCATTCGATCCCCACAGGATGATCAGGTCAGTCTCTTCGGCTTCCTGATAGGAGCTCGTGCCGCCGCCCGCTCCGAAAACCGCCGCCAGACCGGCGACGCTGGGCGCGTGTCAGGTGCGGTTACAGCTATCGACGTTGTTGCAGCCAATGACGGCGCGAATGAACTTCTGCGCGAGAAAATTCAACTCGTTGGTCGTCTTCGAGCAGCTGAACAGGCCGACAGCATTTGGTCCGCCCACGTTGACCGCCGCCACAAGGCCTGCGGCTGCTCGGTCAAGCGCCTCATCCCAGGTCGCGATTCGGAGACGGTCGCCGTCGCGAACCATGGGCTCGGTCAGGCGCGGTAAATCGGCTTTCATAGCGTGGTTGCTATTTCGGCCGGGCAAAAGTGCGCCCTTCATATGCGTCGAAAGACTCAAAAGAAGAGGAGCCGGGACAAGAGCGGCCGGCGAACGTTAACCTTGCGGTCCGCGGCGCCGATGAAACCAGTAGGGCGCGGGGCCAACCTGGGAACGCTTCCTTACACCCAGGGTTGCTTCACCGGCCTTTGCCAACGGCGCACAACATCGATGAGTTCTTCGAAGCTCAGCTCCCGTGTTCTACGCTTGCTCGGCTTCGTCACGGGCGATGCTGCTCCGTTGCCGCAAGGTCCTGAGGGCGAGAGCGAGCCGCCGCTACCCGAACCGACTGCTGCGCCTGTCGTCGAAGACGAAATTTTGGCGACTCCCGCCGAAGCCGGCGGTGACGACTTCGATCGTCTCCTCAAAGAAGGCCGCATCCGCACGCTTTTCCAGCCGATCGTTTCGCTGTCTGACGGCAGCGTGCTGGGTTACGAAGCGCTGTCGCGCGGTCCCATTGGCACCCGTTTAGAAAGCGCTGACGCGCTGTTTTCAACCGCGGCCGAACGAGGCGTTTCTGCGCAGCTCGAACGAATCTGCCGTTTTCGTGCGCTTGCTAATGCATCGGGCATCCCGCCCGGCAGCTACCTGTTTCTCAACATCAGTCCGCGCGTCTTCGAGGAGCGCAACGAGGCCTTGTCGCGTGACGTCGTCGACCAGAATCGTTTGGCGCAGGATCGCATCGTTCTCGAAATTACCGAGAAACAGGCCATCGAAGACTTCGATCTGTTCAAGCGCACGCTGCTACATTACAACCGCCAGGGGTTTAAGGTCGCCATCGACGATGCAGGCGCCGGACATAACTCATTACGCGCTGTCACCGAGGTGCGGCCACATTACATCAAACTCGACATCGCGCTGGTGCGCGACATCGATCGCGATCGCGCAAAGAACGCGCTGGTTTCGGCCATCATCATCTTCGCCCGCCGTATCGACGCCAAGGTGCTGGCTGAAGGCATCGAGACGGTTGAAGAACTCGCCACCTTAATCGAAATCGGCGTCGAGTATGGTCAGGGCTATCTGCTTGCTCGGCCATCATCAGTGTTCGCCGAACCAAAAGCCGAAATTGCCGCTTTCATTCGAGAACGAGCTTCAGCCAGCCGGACGGCACCCACCCCCAAACGCATGACCGTGAGCGCCGTGACGCGGCGAGCACCGGCGCTGCCGCCGACCGCGTACACAATGGAGGTCATGGAGATCTTCGATCGCAATCCCGATCTCGACAGTGTGGTGCTGACCGACTCCGGCGCGCCGGTTGGACTCGTCAGCAGAACAAAGCTCTACGAACGTCTCTCGCACCAATTCGGCTATTCGATCTATGCCAGGCGTCCGGCACGCTTGGTCATGGATGACTCGTATCTGGCGGTGGACGTCAACGACTCCATCGACGACGTCGCGCGTAAGGTCGTGCACCGCCGGCGATCCGAAATGTACGATGAGATCGTCGTGCTGGAAAATGGCGCCTACTCTGGCGTTGTCTCCGTGCGCGACTTGCTCCACACCATGACCGAATTCCAGGCATCTGTGTCGCGCTACTCAAATCCGCTCACCGGCCTGCCGGGCCGCATGCTCGTGCAACAAGAGATCGAGCGGCGGTCGGCGAGCGGCACGCCATTTGCGCTGTTGCACGTCGACATCAACCATTTGCGCCACTATAATGAGCGCTACGGGTTCGGCCGCGGCGACGAAGTCATCAGTCTGTTGGCGGAGACGCTGAGCACAACTGCCAAAGCCTTTGACGCACAACACAGTCTGGTGGGACATCTGGGCGGCGTGAACTTTGTCGTGCTGTGCTCGGAAACCAGGGTCGAACAGCTTGCGACCGCGATCATCGCTGAGTTCCAGCGCAAGGTCGCCTCGCTCCACGTCAGCCGCGATCTGCCGCTCATCGAATCGGCCGACGCCCTGCGCCCGGATACGGTGACGCTGACCGTGGTTGGCCTGTGCAGTTCGCGCACCGCCCTGCCTTCGTTCTCCGCCGTCGCTTCGAGTTTGTCACGCCACAAGCGCGCCGCCCGCAATCTGCGGACGAGCTCTTTCATCCTGGACGGCAATCTGCTGACGCCGGGAGAGCTGCTGCCTCGCCGGATAGGCTAAACGAACCCTTTATTTGAGACGCTCCGCTTGAGTTTCCGCCCCGAAGCCAGGGGGCGTTCCGTTGCTCGCCGTACCTAAGTATTTGTGGCTCTCCTTAACGCTTTACGACGCGCCCTCGCGCGGACAGTAACCACCCGACGACCGCGGACCCATCCGCGCGTGATGATCAGCGAGCCGATCCGCGTACGCACGGAATGGTCGAACGAACAGCAGGCGATTTTGGAAGATATTTCCGTCGGCGGGGCGTGCGTTAGAACGCATGTTCGGATGCGACCGGGCGACACGGTCGGGTTGCTCGTGAGCCTCGGCGTCGGCCGGCGCTTCGATGCCCGGGCGCGCGTCGTCTATGCGCTCTCGCAGTCGGCAGGGTATCAGACACGTTACGGGGTGCGCTTTCTCGGCTTGCCCGAGCGCGACCAGAACGAAATCAATCATTACATCGTCGAGCAGAAGTTTGGGCGACAGTTTGGCGTACGGCCAAGCTCGTCGAGCCTCGAGCGAGGGGAAACCGCTTTTTAGGCGGTGCGCATTGCGCGCCAGTCGAACCCTTCTTCGGTGGAAAGCATCCAAGAAGAACCCGATCTCCCGTTTCTTGATCGTCGTGCGGCCGGCGTCGGGCTGGCCCGGGTCCTGCACGCGCCGGCGGATGCGATCGTGCTCGGCATCGCGCGTGGAGGAGTGGTCGTCGCGGCCGCCGTCGCCGAAGCGCTGCGTCTGCCGCTCGACGTCATCGTCGTCCGCAAAGTTGGTCACCCCATGCAGCCGGAGCTCGCCATCGGCGCAGTCTCAAGTCACGGCGAGGCCGTAGCGACCGAACACTCCGCCGGTTTCTCGCAGGCTGTCTCGCAGTCGCTCTTCAGCCGCGCCAGCCTGCAGGCACACGCGCTCGAAGAGCGCCTGCGCGGCGACAATCCGCCGCTAGCGCTCGACGGAAAACCGCTGATCATCGTCGACGACGGCATCGCGACATCGGCCACGATGATGTGCGCGCTCAGTACCGCCGGCAAACTCGGTGCGCGGCACATCACCTGCGCTGTGCCCGTTGCCCCGGCGGACTGCGCTGCGCATCTGCGGCCGCACTGCGACGAACTCGTCGTGCTGGTCGCGTCTCATGAGCTCCCGTTCGCTGTTGGCCGCTACTACTTCATGTTTAATGAAGTCACGGACGCCCGAGTGCGCGACGAGCTGGCGCGCTCGCGCCAGCGAATGCAGTCTCCGCCTGGCTGACGCCTACTTCAGCACGTAAACAAAAGGCTGGCCCTGCGGCTGGTTTTTTGCGCTTGCGTCCCACAACAGATAGACCTTGCCATACGTCTCTTGCATACCTGCCATAACTTTGCTGGCGGCTGCTGGACTCAAGCCGGGCATCGTTGCCGAAACTTTTGGAATCTCGGTGCGATGATAATGCCACAACGCCTGCTCGCTTTGGCTGAACGTCTTGTAGGTTGCAGTTGGGACGACCACCTCGACGCCAACCAGACGCGCGTTGGCAGCGTCGCTGTCGTAGAGCTGGCATTGCGTGATGCCGCCTGCGGCCGGCCGGCACCAGTGATGGGCGATGAATTGCGGATTTCCAGGGAAGTGGCGCTTGGCGTCGATATGCAACGTAAAGCCGCTGGCCGGGGAGATCCCAGCCGTTTTCATCATTGCGGGCGAGTTGGCCGCCTCACCCAGCCGTGCGACGCCGTATGCGGCCGCGACCACAACGAACGTACCCAGGACAAGTTTCACGAGCATTTTCATTGGCATGACCTCCCACGTCAGTCGAACGCTGGCGCAAAGCGTCAACGTTATGGCACGCCGTGACAGGCCGTGCGCGCCGGTCTTTTGGGCTGGCGCCCTCCGCACCTGCCGCGCTGATGGTTAGCGGATTTTGCGAAGCACCTTGGGCGGCAACAGATACATCAGCGTGGCGGTTCCCTTTTTTAGGGCTTGCATGTCGGCGCGCACCAACCCACCTTTTTTGAAATCGAAAGCGTCCCCGTCACGGCCTCCAATCAAGAAGGCCACCGTGAGGCTGAGATGCGGTTCGTGGCCGACCAGCAGGACGCGCTTGACCGTCTTGTTGGCTTCGAGCAGGGCAAGGACTTCCGCCGGGTTGTGGTCGGGTTCCAGCGCAGGCGTTGTTTGAATATCGGCGCTGTCGATGCGGTACGCATCGGTGACCACCTCAGTCGTCTGGCGCGCGCGGGTGAATCCGCTGTCAAAAACGGCGTCGAACTCGATGCCAAGCTTGAGCATACCGCGCACGATCTCGCGCATACGTTCGAGACCTTCCAGCGTGAGGGGCCGCAGACGGTCGTCAGGATATTTCTTCGCATCCCTTTCTTGTGCGATTCCGTGGCGCAAGAGATAGACTTCCATAGCTGGGCTCTTGGCGAGGCGTCGCGGCACGCCTTTAACGGACCTAAAGGTCCGTTGCTGCAATAGTCCGTTGCTCCAAAGGTCCGTTGCTTCATTTGTGAACGGAACTAAAGGTCCGTTGCTGCAATAGTCCGTTGCTTCAAAGGTACGTTGTAAAGGTCCGTTGGTGCGATGGTCGGTCTGGCATTTTCTTAATGTGCGGGTTTGCGCGCGCGCTGCGCAGAAAGCCGCAGGCGCCTGCATGCTACTCGAACAGACGTGGTCGTATGCGCTCGCGCATCAACCTGATCTCTGGCTTGCCGTGCGGCAGCATGCGTCGTTGTGCGCGATGGCCATTGCGATCGCCACGCTCAGCTGTGTGCCGCTTGGCATCTGGACGTCACGCGCGCGCGCCGGCAGATCGGTCGTCAGCTTCGTCACCGCGGCACGCGTCGTGCCCAGCCTGGCGGTGCTCGCGTTCATGCTGCCAATCTCCGGCATTGGCTTCCGCTCCGCGCTAGTGGCGCTCGTCGTGCTTGCCTGTCCGCCCATTCTCATCAATACCGACATCGCGTTCCGCGGCATCGACCCTGCGATCCGCGAGGCCGCCATCGGCATGGGCATGCGCAGCCGGCAGCTGCTCGGCCGCGTCGAGTATCCGCTGGCGCTGCCGGTTGTCATCACCGGTCTGCGCACGAGCACGGTCGAAGTCATTGCGTCAGCCACGTTGGCGGCGTTTATCGGCGGCGGCGGTCTTGGCAACTTTATACTCGACGGTCTGGCAAACAATGACATGCGCCAATTGCTGCTCGGCGGGGTGGCGGTGGCGGCCTTAGCCCTGGTCGCGGAGATTGCGCTTGGTGCTGCGGCTTACGCTGCAGCGCGGCGGTATGGGAGAACGACGATTGCCTAACACGATGACGCGCAGCGGCGCTCTGTGGTTGCTTGGCGGTTTGGTTTTCGCCGGCGCATGTGCACAACGCGAGCCGCCGCTGGGCGTGGGGTCGAAGAATTTCGCCGAAGAGCTGCTGCTGGGCGAGATGTATGCACGACTGCTCGAGCATGCCGGACTGCCGGTTCGGCGCAGACTCAACTTGGGCGGGACCAATATCGCCATGGCATCAATTCTGCGCCACGAGATTGATTTGTATCCAGAGTATACGGGAACCGCACTGCTCGCACAGCTCAAACTCGCGCCGCTGCATGACCGCGCAACCGTCTATCAGACGGTCAAGCGTGAGTATGCTGCTCGCTACGGTTTAACGTGGCTCGATCCAGCGCCGATGAACGACTCGCAAGCCCTGGCAACGACTGCGCGGACCGCACAGCGGCTGCACCTTTACCGGCTGTCGGACTGCGCGCGGTTGGCGCCGCAGCTTCGGCTAGGCGCCGTGCCGGAGTTTACCGACCGTCCCGACGGCCTGCCGGGACTGCAAAAAGCTTACGGCGGATTCCAGTTCCAAAGCATCAAGCTGATCGACATTGGGCTCAAGTACGCGGCGCTGCTGCAAGGCCAGGTCGATGTGGTGGTAGCCTTCTCGACCGATGGGCAGATCGACGCACACCATCTCGTCGTGCTCGACGATGACAAGCATTTCTTTCCACCCTATCAAGTCGCACCGGTCGTGCGCTCCGACAGCATTGCGCGCTTCCCGCGCATACCCGGTGCACTCAACCCGCTCGCGCCGCATCTGACGGACGCGATCATGCGCCACCTCAACTGGCGCGTCGACGGCAAGCATGAGGAACCCGCCGACGTCGCTGCTGATTTTCTCGCCGGCGTCGGCCTCGTGCCGCGCTGACGACGTGACCTCAGCGTCCGCCGTCTCCTTTTCACACATCGTCAAAGAGTATCAGTCCGGCAAACGCGTCGTCGACGACGTCTCATTCGACGTCGCACGCGGACAGTTTGTCGTGCTCCTAGGACCATCCGGCTGTGGGAAAACGACCCTGCTCAAAACGGTCAACCGGTTGATCGAGCCGACGTCGGGCACGGTGATGATCAACGACACGGATGCGCGTTCGCTTGAGGCGACGGCGCTGCGCCGCGGCATCGGCTATGTCATCCAGCAGATCGGGTTGTTCCCGCACATGACGGTGGCCGAGAACGTGGCGGTCGTGCCCTCGCTGGCGGGTTGGACAAAGCAGCGGATCCAAGCACGGGTCGAGCAGATGCTGGATCTCGTGCGGCTGCCGGCTGGACAGTTCGGCGGACGTTTCCCAGCCGCGCTGTCGGGGGGACAGCAGCAGCGCGTTGGCTTGGCGCGCGCGCTGGCAGCCGACCCGGAACTCCTCCTCATGGATGAGCCATTCGGCGCGCTGGATGCTATCGAGCGGTCGCGGCTGCAAGGCGAGATGATCGCGCTCCACCAGCAGCTGCGCAAGACCGTGCTTTTTGTAACGCACGATGTGGATGAGGCATTACGTTTGGCTGACGCCATCGTCGTCATGCGCACAGGGCGCGTCGTGCAATACGGCCGGCCGCTCGACATTCTTGCGCGTCCTTCCGATCCTTTTGTCAGCGAACTGGTTGACGCGGGCGACCTGGTTCGTCTCTTTAGCCTGATGCAGGTCCGCCAGGTCGAGCTTGCAGCTGCAGTCCCAGCGGACGATGTGGGCATGAGCTTGCCGGCGATCGACCCAGACAGCGATCTGCGAAGCGCGTTGTCGGCGATGCTGCGGGCGGGCAGCCTGCGAGCGCGCGTCGTCGATTCGGCAGGCGCGCATTTCGGCATACTCACGCTCGAAAACATGCTCAGCGCCGCTCACCATGCCGCCGCGGGCGCGAACTCGTGAGCTACCTGCTGCGGCATCCCGATATGGTCGCTCGGCTGAGCGCCGAGCATCTCGCGCTCGTCGTCACGGCGCTGGCCATCGCCCTTGCAATCGCGTTGCCGTCGGGTGTGCTGGTTGCGCGCTACCGCATGCTGGCAACACCGGTCTACGGCGTCCTCGGCGCCATCTACACCATTCCCAGCCTGGCGCTCTTTGCGCTGCTCGTACCGCTGCTCGGCCTCGGCTTTTGGACGGCAGTAACGGCGCTTGCCGCGTACGCGCAAATGATCCTCGTGCGCAACACCGCCGCCGCACTCGCGGGCGTCGATCCGGCGACGATTGAAGCGGCGCGCGGAATGGGGATGAGCAGCGCGCAGTTGCTGTGGCGTATCGAACGTCCGCTAGGCATGCCAGTGTTCATCGCGGGCGTTCGTCTTGCCACCGTCTCGCTGATCGCCATCGCGACGGTCGCTGCGTGGATCAATGCAGGCGGCCTGGGTACGCTCGTGCTGGACGGCATCGAGCACGATTATCCCGACAAGGCGGTGGCGGGCGCCCTGGCTGCCGTTGTCTTGGCGGTCGCAGCCGACCAGAGCTTGCGCAAACTTGAGAGCTTCTATTCGCGGCGTTCCGGCCGAGCCTAGGGGGTTCACTTCGCTTTGGGCACGGCACAGCGCAACAGGCTGCACGCAAAGCGGTTGGCGGCGTCGGTCCAACTGCGTTGCAGGTCAAATCCGGCGTCGTGCGCGAGGCGTTCGAGATCGTCGGGCGAGAATTTGTATGATGACTCGGTGTGAATCGTCTCATCGGCTGCGAAGGAAACGTCAAGCGCTAACGCACGGATGGGCACCACCTGATGAACGGTGCTCACCAGGTGCATCTCGACACGCCCGGCGGCTTCGTTGTAAACCGCGCGATGGCGGAAGGCGCGCAGCTCGAATTCGCCGCCCAGCTCGCGGTTAATGCGTGCCAATATATTGAGATCGAACGCAGCGGTCACGCCTATGGGATCATCGTAGGCAGCTTCAAGGACAGCGCGATCCTTTTTGAGATCGGTACCCAGCAGCAGTGCGTCGCCCGGCTCGAGAACCGCGCGAATGGCACGCAGAAAGCGCAGCGCCTCCGGCGGGTCGAAGTTACCGATGTTCGATCCCAAAAAAAGTGCAAGGGTGCGCTGGTCAGCGGCGTTGACGCGCGGCAGCATTCGCAGCCCTTCATAATAGTCGCCTTGATAGCTGCGGACCGTGAGCTGTGGATACTGTGCCTGCAGCGCTTTGCCGCTTGTTTCCAGCACCGTCTGCGATATGTCGATGGCAGTGTACTCGATTGCTCCGCGCAGGTGCAGGCCGGCCTCGATGAGGTAGCGCGTTTTCACCGCGCTTCCGCTGCCCAGTTCGATGAGGCGGGCAGGCTGCACGCTTGCAATGATATCCCGCGCGTGGGCCGTCAGTATTTCTGCCTCGGCCCGGGTGAGATAGTACTCGGGCAGCAAGCTGATGGCTTCGAAGAGCGTCGAGCCAAGCTGGTCGTAGAAATACTTCGGTGGCAGCGTCTTCGGCCGGGCCGTCAGGCCCGAGCGCACGTCGTCAGCGAAAGGCATCGCCGCTGATTCGCACAGGGCACCATGCATCGCATTATCGAAGCGGGACGGCGTGACCCATTCTGCGATCAATCCGCCACGCATCTTCTTTATTGCCATCTGTCTGGCCGCGTGCGCGCCGAGCTCCGTGCTAGCAGATCATGCGCCGCCGCTGAGCGTTAGCCGCGTGAAGGCGATCATCGCCGCTGCGCGCCCTGGCGCCAGGCCGAACCTTGCCGGGTTGCGGCTTGCCGGATTCGATCTGACGGGCGTCAATTTTCGGCGCGCGAACCTCGCGTCGGCTAATCTGTTTGAAGCAACGCTGATCGCGGCGAACCTTGCCGGGACCACGATGGATCACGCAAATTTTTCCGGCGTCAAGATGGATCATGCTCGCGCGCAGCACGCCTCGCTTCGCGGGGCCATGCTGCTCACGACGGCCAGCGGCGCAAATTTCGAGGCTGCCGACCTATCGCGCGTTTCTGGCTATCTCATCGCACCCGGATCGAACCTGCGTGACGCTGTGCTGGCGCATGCACGTCTGGGCTCGGATCTGAGCAACCAGCCGATGGGCTTGCTGCACACGATCTTCAGTCATGCCGACCTGGCAGGTGCGGACCTGTCCTTCGCGGATTTGTCGTTTGCAGACCTCGGCTATGCGAGTTTCCGCCGCGCCATCGTGCGGGCCGTCAATTTCCGCGGCGCTGACTTGTCGGGAGCCGATTTCAGCAGGGCCGACGTGACCAACGCGAACTTTGCCAACGCCGACCTGGCAGGCACAATCTTTATTGGGGTACGCGGGCGCTCGTCCATGAAAGGCCTTGGCAACGCCCGCAACCTCGACCAAGCTATCTTCCGCCGATAGGAGCTCGTTTGGAACGGACGCTGACTCTCGACGACGGCGCCACCACGATCCTCGAATCGTGGGGAGAGCGTGGACCTGCGGTCATTTGCATTCACGGCATCACGAGCTCTCGCAAAGCCTGGACCCGCACGGCTGACGCGCTACGCGGCTCGTACCGCGTCTTCGCATACGATCAGCGAGGGCACGGCGACAGCGCGCGGGTTGCCGGTCCCATGACGCTGCAACGCTCGCTTTTGGATCTGCGCGCAGTCGCGGGCGCAGTGGGTGAGCCGGCCGCCATTATCGGCCATTCGTGGGGCGGTGCGGTCGCGCTGCTGGGCGGTCGCGAGCCGTTCACCACCAAGGCGGTTGCGATCGACCCTATGCTGCGCGTCGAAGCGGGCGCGGGCACCTGGCGCCGCGAGTACCTCGACGATACCGAACGCGATTTTTCGCTCGAGCGTGGTGAGTTAGAGCGCGAGCTGCGGCGCAGGCTGAGCGGCTGGGGTGAAAGCGATGTCGTCGGCAAGCTGCATGCGGTCCGTCACATGACGGCGGACGCAGTTGCTCGCTTGGGCAGCGAGAACGACGTCGATCGGGGAGGCTGGGACCTGCGCCCTATTGTGGCCGCGTACCCAAAACCTCTGCTCATCTTGGCGGCCGCTCCCGCTGATTCGGTGCTGTCGGCCGATGACACTGAATACATTCGGACGCAAGGCGGTCCAAACATCACGCTCGAGACGTTTGCCGATCAGGGACACAATTTGCACCGCACGGCATTTGATCGCTATATCGCAGCAACCCGCGCATTCCTGGCGAACTGAAACGCTCGGCTACGCCTGCGGGTCGGTTTGCCCCCGCGCGCCGGGGACCACCTGCAAAACCTCCTCAAGGCCGAGAATTTCAAAAACACGTTGCGCTGCGCTGTTCGCCGGCGCGATGACCTTGAGCGATTTGCCGTTCGTCGTTTTCGCCTGAACCAAGATGTGAACCGAGCATGAATCGAGATACGTACACTCGGTTAGATCGACGGTGATCGGCTTCGAGTCTTGCGATGCCGTGCGGATCGCGTCTTCAAGGTGTTGTGCGTTGGAGATGTCGACTTCGCCGACGACCTTAATCAGCTCGCCGCCCGCTGTTGACTCATGAACAAATGGGCCTCCCAGGCGCTGATTCGGGGAAGCATTCTGTATTGTTGGCTCTGGCCTATCGCTTTGAGATCGTGTATGGCTCATGAGATTTTACTGTAGCCTCACCTTGTATCGAGACAAGCTGGGGGATTGGTCCAGTCATTCGCGCGCCGCGAATTCGCGCGCGGCCGCCATGAGCTTGGGTTGGACTCCGTCCAACGGTTCGTCATCCCGTGATATCATCACAGGTAATATAGCACAGCATATGTGACAAGTTAACATGGGGGCTAATGTCTTATAGAATCACGCCCCATCTTCCATTGTTCCAGTCGCCCGCGGCCAAAAAAGAAGCGGGAAGCGGCCTTGCCGCGTCCCGCGATTTCCAGGCCCCGCGCGGTCGAGCCGCGCCGCCCTTACTTCGTGACGGTCTGGTGGAGCTCG
>JALYZV010000066.1 GCA_030948685.1 Vulcanimicrobiota bacterium
CGTCACCCGGTTCGTCGAAAACACCGAGCGCGAACGCCAAGCGTCGGACGAGCGGCGTCACGACGGCGCAGCTGGCTGCTGCAAGTACGAAGGTCAACCCGCAAAGCCAGTAGATGCTGATGTTGACGACGTGCTGATTCATCGGCGGCGCTAATGCACGTCGTCACCGAACCGCACGAGCGTGATGCCCGATTCACGCAGCAGCTCGAATGAGAGCGGATCGGGATACTCTTCTTTATAGACAATTTTGGTAACACCGGCGTTGATGATCAGCTTGGTGCACGTTAGGCAAGGATTATTTGTGCAATATAGCGTCGCGCCGTCGATGGAGATTCCATGACGCGCCGCCTGGACGATCGCATTCTGTTCCGCATGCGTCGATCGTGCGCAATGTCCGTTGAGCAGATCGCCGCCGCCCGTGTGGTCGCAGTGGCGCAGACCCGCCGGCGCTCCATTGTAGCCGGTGGCGAGGATCAGTTTGTTTTTGACCAACACTGCGCCGACTGCTTTGCGCGAGCAGGTGGCGCGCGTTCCAACTGCGCGGGTGATTGCAAAGAAATACGCGTCCCATGAGGGACGGTCGTGGGCCTGCGCAAGCAGCGACGTCGCGTCGCTCACGCGCTTGTGCCTTTGCGACGCAGCGAGCGTGCCGCTACCTCCGGCACGCGGCCGGCGCCGGCGCCAAACAGACGGTCTCCCGCATCGCCCAGACCTGGAATGATGTAACCATGATCGTTGAGATGTCGATCGACCGCGCACGTGAACGCGCGCAAGCGGGGATACTCGCGGAACAACGCACGCGCTCCCTCTGGAGCGGCAATGAGAGAGATGAAGCGTAGGTTCTCGAGCTTGGCGCCGCGTTCGAGCAAGAGTGAAATCGTTGCGATGACAGAAGCGCCGGTGGCCAACATCGGATCTAGAATGAATGCACGCCAGCCTTCGAGCTTGTCCGGCAGGTTGACATAATAAGGAACCGCTTGCAGCGTATCGGGATCGCGGTACATGCCGATGTGCGCAACCGTCGCCTGTGGCAAGAGTGCATGAAAGCCCGGAACGAGTCCAAGGCCGGCGCGCAAAATTGGAACGAGCAACGGCACGCGCAGCACAGTTTTGGCCGGCGCCCAATCGAGCGGCGTCGCAACTTGCGTATCGGTTACTTCCAGATCTGCCGTCGCCGGCCAGGCGAGCAGCGTTGCAAGCTCGGCGCACAGCTCGCGGAACTCTTTATTCGGCGTTGCAGCATCGCGCAGCCGTCCCAACTTGTCCGCGACCAAGGGATGGTCGACAATGGACAAGCCCGCAAAATCCGGGTGTGGGGTAAGACTCATTCCGTTGGTCGACGCATCCATATGCGCCCTACGGCACGCCGAAGCGACCGGTGAGGTCGTAGACGCGCGCGCGCAAGCTGTCGCGACGCGCAGCGCGATCGATGTCATCCATCGCCGAGCCCATGATGTCGGCGATCTCCTCCATCTCCGGCTCTTTGAGACCGCGCGTGGTAATGGCCGGCGTCCCCACCCGGATACCGCTCGAAACCGCCGGTGGATTCTTGTCGAATGGAATCATGTTCTTGTTAACGGTGATGCCGATCGTGTCGAGATACTCTTCGACCGCTTTGCCGCTCAGGCCGCGCACCGAAACGTCGACCAGCATGAGATGGTTGTCCGTGCCCCCCGTGACAATGCGAAGACCACGAGCCTCGAGCGCTTTGGCAAGCGCTTTGGCGTTGGCCACCACTTGTGCGGCGTAGTCTTTGAACTGCGGGGCAAGGGCTTCGCCAAATGAGACTGCTTTGGCCGCGATGACATGCATGAGCGGGCCACCCTGCAATCCCGGGAACACGGTCTTGGCGACGATCTTGCCGCGTTCTGCGTCCGTCATGACGACGCCGCCGCGAGGTCCGCGCAGTGTCTTGTGCGTTGTCGTCGTGATAAAGTCGGCATGGCCGACGGGGCTTGGGTGGATTCCAGCTGCCACGAGGCCTGCGACGTGGGCAATGTCGGCCATTAAAAGCGCGCCCGACTCGTGGGCGATGTCTGCGAATGCTTTCCAATCCGGAATGCGCGAGTAGGCGCTCCAGCCGGTCACGAGCATCTTTGGCTTATGCGCCCGAGCGATGGCCAATATTTCGTCGTAGTCGAAGCGCTCGGTCTTGGCATTGACGCCGTAGGTGACCACGTTGTACATCTTGCCGCTGAAGCTGACCTTGCTCCCATGGGTGAGATGTCCGCCGTGGTCGAGCGCGGTCCCCATGATCGTGTCGCCAGGCGAGAGCGCCGAGAAATACACCGCCATATTGGCTTGCGCGCCGGAGTGCGGCTGCACGTTGGCGTACTCGACGCCGAAAAGTTCTTTGAGGCGCTCGACGGCAAGGTTTTCGACGATATCGACGTACTCGCAGCCGCCGTAGTAGCGCTTGCCGGGATACCCTTCGGCGTATTTGTTGGTCATCACGCAGCCGGCTGCTTCACGAACGGCTGCGCTGACGTAGTTTTCGGATGCGATCAGCTCCAAGTTGCGGCGCTGGCGATCCTCTTCGAGCTCAATGGCGTGCGCGACGTCCGGATCCGCGACAGCCAAAGCCGCCTGCTCGAGCAATCGTGCGTTCACGGCGTTGCCTCCGCCGTCGTGGCTGCGTCGATGGCCGGATACTCGTCGATCTCATGCACGCGGCGTTGATGACGGCCGCCTTCCGCATCGGTCTGCAGCCAAACCTCGAGGGACTCGCGGACCATGTCCCAGCCGGTGAGGCGCTCGCCGAAGCAGATGACATTGCAGTCGTTATGCTGGCGCGAGAGCTTGGCCGAATACGGTTCGGCAATCGATGCGGCGCGAACGCCTTTCACTTTGTTGGCCGCCATGGCAACGCCCAGGCTTGAGCCGCACACGAGCACGCCCCGGTGGCACTCGCCGCCCGCGACTGCCTCACCGACCTTGAAGCCGATGAGCGGATAATCGACCGGATCGGTGGAGTAGGTGCCGAAGTCGACTACCTCGTGCCCGAGGGCCCGCAGATGTTCAGCGACCATTCCCTTGTAGCCGAAACCTGCATGATCGGAGCCCACGGCGATGCGGAATATCTTGTTTGCGGTAACCACGATCTCGTCGTTCTCCCCGCTCCAGTTCGCTGCCTTTGGAGCCTATTGCCGAACTCAGGTGGCGCCGCGCTGCTTGAGCTCGTAGAAGATGAGTGGCATAGCGGATTGCAGCTGATCTCGCAGCGCGCGCACCTCTTCGGCATCTCCACCGATAGGGTCGGCGATATCGCCCAGCCCGGTCAGATCGTTGAAGCTGAGGACCTTCTCCCGATCTTTGGGGAACGCCGCATGAAGCATGTCGCGCTGCATGTCGGTCATGGTCACGACGAGCGTGGCGCCGCTGATGAGTTCGGCATTGGCCGGCCTCGAGCGATGGTGCTCGAGCGTAAGACCGATTTCGTTCATGGTCGCTTGAGCGATGGTGGCTGCCGCGTAACCGGGGAGCGCGTGCGTGCCGGCGCTCGCCACCTGCAACGAAAGGCCACGGCGCTGCGCTTCATCCGCCGCGACAACCTCCGCGATGGCGCTGCGGCATGCATTGTGCGCGCAGATGAAGACAAGTATTGGGCGCGACGCGGCCGTGGGCATACGATGTGACTTCCCTAGGTTGCTTGGGGCACCCTGGAGAGCATGGCCTCGAGCGCTGCGGCAGTCGGTAAGGCAGGTATCGCTCCCTCGCGCAGACACGCAAGCGCGCCGGCTGCGCAGCCGTAGCGCGCAGCGTCGGCCAGCGCAGCAGCCGACAGTGTCGCGCTGTGCGCCTGCTGCAAGCGCCACAAGATAGCAGCCATCATCGCGTCTCCCGCTCCCGTCGTATCGACGACGTCCACGCGCGGCGCGGCAACGTCACCCTGCGCGCCGGCGGCACCGATCCAGCGGCAGCCGCGCGCACCGCGCGACACGATGACGGCACGCGTTGTTTCATTGATCAGCGTCGGCGCATCCGCCAGTTGCATGCCGAGTTCGTGAAGATCGTCTTCGGAAAGCTTGACAAGATGTGCGCTGGCGCAGCCCGCTACGAGGCAACGCTTCAGCTCGTCCGATGAGGCAAACAGCGCCGGTCGTGCATTCGGATCGAAGCTGACGAGGGCGCCTGCTCGTTTCGCCGCGGCTGCGGCAAAGAGACAGGTCGAGCGCCCGGGGTCGCTGCTCAAGAGCACGCCGCCAAAGTGCAGCATGCGAGCCTGTGCGAGTTCGTGCGCTGAAATATCTGACGGAACGAGCTGGCTATCGGCGCCGGGATCGCGCAGGAAAAAGAAATCGCGGGCTCCGGCCTCTCCGCGCGCAACAAACGCAAGCGTCGTGTGCTCGTCCACCGTGCGCACACCGTCAACGTGAACGTTTTCGAGCGCGAGTGTGCGCAAGAGAAAACGGCCGAACGTATCATGGCCGAGCGTACCGGCAAAATGCGCGGCGCCGCCCAGGCGCGCTATGCCGACTGCAACGTTGGCGACCGCGCCACCCGCGGCGCGCCGAAACAGCTCGCTCCCGCCGACGTCCCCGATGGTCGACTGCGCGACGAAGTCGATGAGCGCCTCGCCGACGCAGAGCGTGAAGCTCACCTGGGGCAATCCTGCGACTGCGCAGCGGCGTTGCGCGCTGGAGCGAAGGCAGGTTTGCTCTCTATACCGCAGAACTGCGCCCCGTTGAAGACGACGCGCCATCGCGCTGCCTTCGAGCTGGCATGAACGTCTGCTGCAGCTCGCGTTCGTATGCCCGGGCGCTTGCGGCCGGTGATCTCACCCAGCTGGAATGGGTCGACTTGTGCGCCAACGAGCTGATGCTCGACGGCGTGGAATTCGTACGTTCGCATTTTCCTCGGCTCGATACCGACTATGTCGCTCAGCTCAAGAAGCTGTGCGTCGATCGCTGGCTGACCGTCGCGTCGCTTCATCATGATACTCCGTTTGAAGCAAGTGACGTCGACCAGCACGTTGCCAAGCTGACAAACTCGCTGGAGGTCGCGGCGGGCCTTGGCGCGCCCATCGTGCGCCTGCGGGTGGGGGCTCCCGAAGGGTCACCCGTACTGGCTTGGCGCGAGCTCATTCGCGGTCTGTCGGCGGCTTGCATACAAGCCAAGCAGTATAACATCACGTTTGGGCTGGAACCGCACCCAGATTCGCTGGTCTCCTCGCCCAGCGACGTCAAACGTGCCATGAAAGAGTGCGATTCAGCCTGGCTGCGATTGGGTCTGGGTGCGACAATGCTTGGCGCGTGGTCCCGCGATGAGTGGAGCGAAGCGCTGAACTCGTCCGTCATCGTCATCGCCCCGATGACTCAGCTGGACACGTTCGGCGCGGACGAAGGCATTGACTATCTGGCCGTTCTGACCTTGCTGTGGCAGCGGCGCTATCGTGGTTTTCTTTCGTTGGAATACCTCGGCCAAGAAGACGAAAAAGACGCCGTGACTCGGGCGGTGGCCTGGTTGCGCGGAATTTTGGCCAAGGACGCGCTCAAAGCGGCGGCGACTGAATCGTAGCTCTCGCCTCCTCATATATGATTGTAGAGCGGTCGAGTAAACTCGGCCGCTCTACGTGACGCTTCCCCAAAGTGCCGTTACCCGCCGGAGATTTGAACCCGCTTTCAGCAGGTGGGTGCTGGCCCGGTCATCGGTAGGCTTCCCTCTGCGTGGAGGGCTTGCTCAAAGAAGGACCGGAGCTCGGCTCCCTCTCGTGATGATGTTGGATCAATCACAAGACGAGCTCTCGCACACCCCAGGGAACCCGCGCGACGTGTCGCGCTTGGCAGTAACGGTAGCAC
>JALYZV010000069.1 GCA_030948685.1 Vulcanimicrobiota bacterium
TCGCGCCGAGCCCGACAGGCCATCTCCACGTCGGAGGCGCGCGGACCGCGTTATTCAATTGGCTCTTCGCCCGCCATCACGGCGGGCGCTTTATCCTGCGCGTCGAGGATACCGACGTCGCTCGCAATCGCCCAGAATACACGCAAGCCATTTACGACGGGTTGCGCTGGCTCAAGCTCGATTGGGATGAAGGACCGGACCGCGGCGGTCCGCATGCGCCTTATCTGCAGAGCGAGCGCGCCCTAGGGCACGTGGCGGCCGCCAAGATGCTGCTCACCAAAGGCAGCGCCTACGAGTGTTTTTGTTCGCAACGTCCGACGGATGACGACGAGAACGAAGATGACCAAGAGACTGAAAAACAAGCGGCGCAATACTCGCGCTCGGAGGACGTCGTCTGCCGTTGCTGGCAGCTCTCCGATGAAGACAAAGCATTGGCCCACGAGCGGGGTCCGGCGGCCATCCGCTTTCGGGTGCCGGCCGGCCGCGAGTTCGTAGTCGACGATCTCATTCGCGGCAAGGTTACCTTCCCAGCCGAGACCGTCGGCGATTTTGTCATCGTCACAAGCGACGCAAGGGCGCTCTACAACCTCGCAGTCGTCGTCGACGATCACGACATGGCGATCTCGCACGTGATCCGGGGCGACGAACATCTGGCCAACACGCCCAAACAGCAGCTGCTGTACGAGGCCCTGGGTTGGCAGCCGCCCCGTTTTGCCCACATCCCAATTATTCTCAACGCACAGCGGCGCAAGCTTTCCAAGCGCGACGGCGCGACGTCGCTCAATGATTACGCAGCGATGGGCTATGTGTCCGACGCAGTGGTCAACTTTCTTTCACTGCTTGGCTGGTCGCCCGGCAGTAACCGCGAGCTGCTGTCGCGAGATGAACTCGTGGCGCTCTTCGATCTCGATGGCGTTGTCAAGCATCCGGCCATCTTCGACACAGCCAAACTCGGGTGGATGAACAAAGAATACATCAAGGCCATGCCCGCCAGTGCGCTGGCTGCTCGCGTTATCGAGCTCATGCATCGTGCCGGCCGCGATTCCATTGACGCTGACTACATCGAACGCGTCGCCACGCTCTTTCACGATCGCGTGCGAACGGTCGTCGATGTCCTCGAGCTGGGTTCGTACTTTTTCAGCGACGGCGCAATCCAGCCCACCGAAGATGCGCTTGCCAAGCATTGCGCCAAGCCCGAGAGCATCACGTATCTTCGCGATGTGCGCGAAGCATTGGCAGCGCTTGCGACATTCGATACGTCGTCAATCGAACGGGCAATCCGCGAACTGGCCGCCGCCAAAGAAGTCAAAGCCTCCGAATACATCCATCCGCTGCGCGTTGCAGTAACCGGTCAGGCGGTGAGCCCGGGTATTTTTGAAGTCTGTTCGATCTTGGGTCCCAAGCGCGTGCTCGGACGCGTTGACGCGCTGGTGCAGGCTTTGAGCGCTGGGGCGCTGGCACATGCCAAGGCGTTGCACCGGTGAGCCGCGTTCACGCGGTCGTCATGGCTGCCGGCAAAGGGACGCGCATGAAGAGCCGCCGCCCCAAGGTGTTGCACGAGATCTGCGGCGCCAGTCTGCTTTCCCATGTCATCCAGACGCTGCGACGTTGCGAGACAGCCGACACGCGCGTCGTCGTCAACCCACAGCTGCGCGAGCACATCGAAGCGCTCGAATTGCGCCCGGTGATCCAAGAGCCGCAGCTCGGCACGGGGCACGCAGTTGCGCTCGCGCTGGACGATCTGCCCAAAGACGACGCTCCCGTCCTCATCGTACCAGCCGACTTACCGCTTGTGCCTGCGCAGCTGCTGCTCGACGTCGTCGAAGCCCAGCGCAGCGGCCAGGCTGCGCTCGCCATGGTGACCGCCCGCGTGCCGCTGCCCTCGTTCTTCGGGCGGATCGTCCGCGAGGGTGGTGTGTTGACGCGGATCGTGGAGCAGCGCGATGCGACGCCCGCCCAGCTTGCAATTGACGAGGTCAACGTCGGCATCTACTGTTTTGACCAGTCGGCGCTGCGCCGTGCGATTGGCGGCCTAAAAGCCGACAACGCGCAAGGCGAACTCTACCTGACCGATTGTGTTGCGGTTTTGGCGGGCGAAGGCGCCCGCATTACGACGGTGCAGGCAAACGATTATCGAGACGTCATAGGCATCAACAATCGCGTCGAACTGGCGGCTGCGCGCTCGATCCTCCAACAGCGCATCCTCGAACAGCACATGCTGGCCGGCGTCACGATTGTCGATCCGGCGAATACCTATATCGATGCGGCGGTGAAGATCGAACCCGACGCCACGATCCACCCACAGTCGCACCTGTGCGGGCGCACGGCGATCGGCCGAGGGTGCATTATCGGTCCGAATAGCCTGGTCGTCAACAGCAGCATCGCTGATGGCGCCGAAATCATACAATCGCAAGTGAAAGATTCGATCGTCGGCGCTGGGGTCACGGTCGGCCCCTTCGCGCACGTGCGCGGCTCAACCGTGATCGAGTCTGACGCCCGCGTGGGCAATTTCGTCGAGATGAAGAACACGCGCATGGGGCGCGGGGCAAAGGCAAGTCACCTGTCGTATCTCGGTGACGCCGAAATCGGAGAACGCACGAACATCGGCGCAGGGACGATCACCTGCAATTATGACGGCAAGAAGAAGAACAAAACCAAGATCGGCAAGGGCGTGTTCATCGGTTCGAATTCATCACTGCGCGCACCGATTGACATCGGCGACGACGCAGTCACGGGTGCGGGTTCCGTCGTTTTGCACGATGTGCCGGCCGGCGAACGCGTCGCCGGCAATCCGGCACGCGCATTACCGAAGAAAGGCGCGAAGGAGCCGACGTGACCCAACTTGCGGGGTGGGTCGTTGCCGCCGTTTGCGCGCTCGTCGCAGCGGCGGTTTTCGTCTGGCAACGACGCCGCATCATAGCGCTCAACACCCAAGTCGGCAACGCCCGGCGACGGCTTGCTCTGCTCGGTGAAATCGCACCGCCGCTTACCGAAGCAGCACGTGAGTCGACCGTCCACACCTGCGAACGCATCGTCGAACGTCTCTCGACGTTGATTCGTGCGCAAACCGTATTGTGTTTCCTTACCGTCGACGGCCGCATGGTGTTGGGAGCCAAGTCCGACGCAGGCTATGCCGAGTTCTTGCGTGTCGGCGAAGTCTACGAAGGCGATAGCATCGTGGACTGGTCGCAACGCAACCACTGCGCGGCAATCGTCGGTCCAGCACTCGCGGCGCTGCCGCCTGAAGAGTCAGTCGTCGATATGTCGGCGGCACCCGATGGCCTGCGAGCTGTCGGTCCGCTCGTCGGCAGCCGCGACCGCGTCTGGGCGTTTTGCGCTCCGATGATGCAACACCGGGGCTATGGCCTGCGACCGGCGATCATCGGCGCAATTTACCTAGAGCGCAAACACGATGAGCCCTTTGCTGCTGAAGATATCCAAACCGCCATAACGGTTGCGCGGCTTGCGGGCGACGCTCTGCAGCGAGCCCGATTTGCAGACGAGGTCAAGCGCGAAGCCGAGGTCGATCAGCTCACGCAGATGCTGACCGCGGCGACGTTCCGCAAGCGGTTGCGCGAGGAGCTCGAAACGCGTCGCCGCGACGGGTTGGGCAAAGACATCGCACTTTTCTTCATCGATACCGATCGGTTCAAAAAGCGGGAGATTATAACCAACGCCAGAACGTAGCTCCCATGTTGCGGGATAGGGGTCGGGATCAACGAGCGGCCGAGTTCGAAGAGGCAAGCATCGAGGAAGCCGTCGGGCGTAGAAAACCCGGACGCCCAGCACGGCCTAGGATTGCCCCTCTCCCGCTTTCTCGGCGCAAAATAGCTTCTCGGGCCCCCATACTGCCCTTGGCGTCCTTAACGCCCCTAGCAAGCTCCAAAACCATTTCGTCGCGAGCGCGAGCCCGTAGAACTGTCCGCGCGGTCCTGTATGCCCGCGTCTCTACCGACGCGCAAAGGGATAAGGGCCTCTCCATCCCTTCACAGATCAAAGAAATGGAGAGATTCTGCCGCGCTAACAACTGGGAAATTCAAACCATTTACAAAGACGAAGGGTACACCGGGACCAATTCAAAGCGACCAGGTTTTGCGCAGATGCTCGAGCTGGCCTTATCCCCGGATCCACCCTTTGACGTAATCGTCTGTTGGGCGCTTGATCGATTTGGCAGAAGCGCCGCCGACGCTTTATACAAGGAACAGATTCGTCAGAATAATGTGGCAATTCATTACGTCTCCGAAAACATGGGAAGCGGCGACGACTTCATGATACAAGAGGGCTTCTCTGAATTAATGTCTCGCCACTATATCCACAACCTTAGAAAGGTGGTCCCACGTGGCCAACGTGAGGCCGTAAGACAAGGCAAGTTTGGTACTGGCGGCGATCCAAATTTTGGTTACAATAATGAGTTCTCCTTAGTTGCCAACCGACGAGTTAGAAGGCTCGTTCCCGACAAAGAAACCGCTCCAATCATTAAAGAGATTTTCAAGAGGTACGCTGGTGGAGCAAGCATCAGTTCTATCACGCGCTGGCTTACATCGTTTACGCCGACGCCAGCTAAACGGCTAGGTCGCAAGCCTCGAGGGGCGACCAGCAATGTTTGGCTTGACGGAACTGTTTGGCGCATTCTTCAAAACGAGGTTTACCTAGGAAGCATTGTCTACGGTCGACGCTCGGTTTTGAAGAACTCGACCACGGGCAAGGCGCGAGAGCGCAAGAACCCTAGAGAGGAATGGGAAGTCTACGAAGGTGGGCACGAGCCCTTGGTGAGCGGCGAGACCTTTTCGAACGTTCAACTGCGGCTGGCCACTAATGAGCAAACAAGACCGCGTCCGGGTCGCCCTCCTAACATCCTGTCGGGGATAGGTCGCTGTAAGGCGT
>JALYZV010000087.1 GCA_030948685.1 Vulcanimicrobiota bacterium
GCGCGCCCGATCGTAGTATGCAAACAAGAAGAGCAAGACGCGGCGTTCGATGCGAGTCAGCTGCTTTGACTCAGCAATCGAGGTGGAGAGATGCCACTTCAAAGCAGAGTCGCGTTCTCTCCAAAGCTGGAATGAGGGCATGCTCTAGGCACCTCCGTGCACTCGACGAACGCCTGTTCGTCGAACGGAGGTTCGCGCCCTTCCCGGCGCGCGCTAGCCAAAGCCCAGATTGGCTTCTAGCTGACAGCCACCAAGCGCGCAGCTTTTTTCGTCGATTGCTTGTTGTTCACGCGCTTGCCTCGCCGCTCGCTCAAACTGCGTTGCAAGACGTCCATGATATTGACGACGTTGGTCGCGGTCGGCGCTTTGGTCTTCGCTTTGGGCAGCACCTTGCCTTTGGCGCGTGCCTCAATCATCGTCAACACCTTTTCTTTGTATGTGTCGTGGAAGCTCGCCGGATCGAACTTCTCTGACATCGTGTCAATCAGCATCATCGCCGCCTTCATCTCGGTTGCGGGAGTCTTTTCTTTGGCGGGCGGAATCTCGAATTGCTCGGAAGGAACGATTTCATCCGCATAATGTAAGGTCTCGAGAACAAGCGCCTCGCCAAGCGGCCGCAGCGCCGCTAGGTGCTCGCGTGTGCGGATCACGACCTGCGCGATGCCGACCTTGCCCGACTTCTTAAGCGCTTCACGCAAGAGCGCATATGCATGGCGGCCTTTCTTGTCGGGCTCGAGGTAGTACGGAGTATCGTACAGCATGGGATTGATCTCTTTGGAGTCCACGAACTGCACGATGTCGACCGATTGCGTCGCCTCGACGCTGGCCTTTTTGATGTCCTCGTCAGTGAGGATGACGTACTGACCCTTCTCGTATTCGTAGCCACGCACGATATCTTGCCAATCTACTTTTTTGCCGTCGATGCTGCACATGCGGACGTTATTGATGCGTCCCTTGTCCTTTTTATGCAGAAAGTGGAACGTGAGTTCGTTCTTGCCGCTGCGCACCGCAGTGAACAGCTTGACTGGGATGCTGACAAGCCCAAAGTTGACCGATCCGGACCAGAGCGCGTGTGCCATGCTTCTTCCTCATCCGTGTGACGGAGGTAACATTTGTATCGGCAAAGCCGTTCTTCAGGTATGCCCGAAAAGCCGGGTTTCTCCGCCCTTTTTGCCGCCTGTGGTTGGGTCCCCACAGTGGGCCTGGACCGTTGGTCCCAGACCACAAGCCCTTCATAAGACCCCCGCCCCCAGGCCGAGGCCGTTATTCTCTCGCTGTGACAGGCCTCACTGGGCTACACTGGACTGGACAGACCAGACCAATATATGCATTATAAACGACCTCTCGTTTCGTACGTCCTGCCGGCCTTCAATGAGGCCTCTATCGTCGAGCCACACCTCGACGAGCTGTGCCGCTATGCCCATTCCCTGGACCATAGCTACTCGTTTGAGATCATCGTGGTCAACGATGGATCAAGCGACGAGACAGGGCTTTTGGCCGACGCATTTGCCTCACGGCACCCTGAGGTGCACGTCCATCACCATCTCGCCAACTGCGGCTTGACTCGCGCGCTGCAGACTGGTTTTGATCACGCGCGCGGGGACATCATCGTCACGCTCGACCTCGACCTGAGCTATGCACCGCATCATGTCGGCACGATGCTGCACGCCCTCGAGGAGACAAACGCGGCTATGGTCTTGGCTTCGCCCTACATGCGCGGCGGCCAAGTGGCGAACGTCCCATGGATGCGTAAACAGCTTTCGGTCTGGGCGAATCGCTACTTATCGATTGCCACGGGTGGGCGCATCGCGACGCTCACCTGCATGGTCCGGGCGTACGATGCCGCCGCAGTGCGAGCTCTTGCATTTCGACCTGACGACATGGATTTCAATCACCGGATGACGTTTGCGGCGCTTCGCAACCACGTAACGGTGGTGGAGGCCCCTGCCCGCCTCGAATGGCGGCCGAGCGGGCGTAACGACGCTGGGCAGCGGCGCTCAAGCATGAGAATCTTCTCGCACTCCTGGTCCGTGCTGATGGCTGGTATACGCTACCGGCCATCCCTCCTGTTTGTGATCCCTGGACTCGTGCCAGGGTTGCTGCCGCTCGTACTCGCCTTGCTCGTGCTCATTCAGCCGCCGCACGGAGTCAGCGCCGCAGTCACCGCCGGCACCATCACTATCCAGCTGCTGAGCATGGGCTTCGCCACGGTATTGGCCGGCAGTTACATCCGCCAGCTGCGCTCACGATCGCGCGCCCAGCCGGTTTTTGCCAACGGCAAGACGGAGTCCAATGCGTAGTGTAGTCGACACAGCAGACCTTCGCGTCACGCTTCCCTCCGACCAGGATGCAAGCGGCCGTAACCTGGGCCGCCACGAGCTCGCGCTATTGGGTGAAGCCATTCTTTCTGGAACGCTCACGAGCACGAGAGGCAGATTCGTGAAGACCCTCGAGCGCAACTTCGCGGATTTACTGGAGGTCGGTTTCGCCTCGGCTTGTGCGTCGGGTACCGCAGCGATCCATTGCGCGATCGCAGCGATCAACCCGAACCCGGGAGACGAGATCGTGACATCCCCCATCACCGACATGGGGGCGCTGGCGCCAATTATCTACCAGGGCGCGATTCCCGTATTTGCCGACGTCGATGCGCTGTCGTGCAATGTTACGGCCGCCACGATTCGGCCAGTGTTGAGCGAGCGCACGCGAGCTATTATCGTCACTCATCTCTTCGGTAACCCCTGCGACATGGCAGACATCCTGGCTCTTGCGGCCGAGCGCGGCATTCCGGTGATCGAGGACTGCGCGCAAGCATTTCTAGCAAGCGACCGCGGGCGCGCTGTCGGCACGATGGGAAGCATCGGCTGTTTTAGCCTCCAGCAAGGCAAGCACATTACCACAGGCGAGGGTGGACTGGTCGTCACGAACGACCCTGTGCTCGCGCGACGGATGGAACTCTTCATTAATAAGGCCTGGGGCTACGGTGACGAAAACCCCGACCATTACTTCTTAGCGCTCAACTACCGCATGAGCGAATTGCAAGGCGCGGTTGGCGTGGCCCAGCTCGACCGGCTCGAAGCGGCGGTCATTCGCCGCATCTCCCTTGCCAACAAGCTCAGCAGCCGCCTTGCTCATCTGCCAGGCCTAAGCGTACCCGTTGTCCGCGACCAAAGCCGCCACGTCTACTGGAAATACTGCTTGCGTGCCGATCAGCCGCGCTGGACGGGCGGCGTCGGCGCACTAGCGGCGGCGCTACGCGAGCGAGGCATCGCCGCTGTGCCCCGCTACATTCAGAAACCGGCGTTTGCGTGCGCCGTGTTCAGCGAGCAGCGCACCTTCGGCAACAGCCGCTTCCCATTCACGCTCGCGCGTCCTGAGGCGCTCGACTATAGCCCGCAACGATTCCCCGGAACCTACGCCGCGCTCGACGGCATTATCGTCGTCCCTTGGAATGACCGCTACACCGACGATCACGTGGACTATATCGCACGCTCCGTTCGCGACGCGCTGTCGTCACTTGAAGCATCGGACCTTTGCAGCAACGGACCTTTAGGTCCGTTAAACCAGTCCAGCAACGCACCTTCCAGCAACGCACCTTGCAACAACGGACCTTCCAGCAACGCACCTTGCAGCAACGGACCTTTAGGTCCGTTCACCCACAAAGGCTGAAGACGCGAATGTTCAAGATACGATTTGCCATGATCGGCGCCGGCTCAATCGCTCAGGCGTACGTCAAGGCCTTTGCCGCAAGCGAGACGTGTGAACTCGTAGCGGTGGTCGACACCAACGTCGAGGCCGCCGTGCGCACAGCCGATCTATTCGGGTGCCGAGTGTTCGACTCGCATACCTCGCTCTTGCGGGCTGGCGGCTTCGATGCTGCGCTGATCTGCACGCCGCCCGCCTCGCATGCGCCAATTGCGCTTGACCTGCTGCGTTGCGGCATTCACGTCCTGTGCGAGAAACCGTTTAGCACCGACGTGGCGAGCGCGCGCCGCATGCTGCACGTCGCCGCGCGCGTCGGCGTCAGACTGACCATGGCCTCAAAGTTTCGCTACGTCGGCGATGTCATTCAAGCACAAGCCTTCATTGCGGGCGGTCTGCTCGGCGACGTGCTTACCTTTGAAAACTCTTTCACCTCACACGTCGCGATGGCAGGTCGCTGGCATGCAAACCCGGTCGTCAGCGGCGGGGGCGTGATCATTGACAACGGCACCCACTCCGTCGACATCATGCGCTATCTGTGCGGCCCGCTGACCGCGGTCGCCGCCTACGAGGGCGTTCAAGTTCAAAAGCTGGCCGTCGAGGACACGGCACACGTCGTCGCTCGCACCAGCCGCGGTGTACTCGGCAGCATCGATCTGTCCTGGAGCTGCAATCAGGAGACAGACAGCTATCTGCGCGTGTGCGGCACCGAGGGCGCGATCAATTTAGGCTGGGCGCGCTCGAAATATCGCCACGGCGACGGCCATAGCTGGATAAGCTTCGGCAGCGGCTACAGCAAATTCGACGCATTGCGCGACCAACTGGACAACTTCTGCCGATCGCTGCGCGGCGAAGAGGAGCTGCTCATTACGCCGGATGACGCGCTAGCGTCGGTCCAGGTTATCGCAGCCGCCTATCGCTCGCTGAGAAACGACCGTTGGATCGCGATCGACTCGATGGCGGACCGGCATGCTCCGTTGCTGCCCGATCTCGCGCCGGTCAGCGCCGCGCGATGATCGACCAGCGCCGCATCCATCCAACGGCCATCGTCGAAGACGACGTGATGATCGGGGCGGGCAGCGCCGTGTGGGACCACGTGCATATCCGTCACGGCGCGCGGCTTGGCCGGCAATGCATCGTTGGAGGGAAAACACACATCTCGTATGATGTTGCAATCGGCGATCGCGTCAAAATCAACTCGTTCGTTTTCATCTGCACCGGGGTGACCATTGAGGATGGGGTGATGATCAGCGCCGGTACGATTTTCACGAACGACCGTGGCCCGCGCGCGACGACCACCGACATGAGCGAGCTTCGAACATCTGACCCCGACGAGCACACGCGGCTGACCCTCGTTCGCGAGGGAGCGACGATCGGCGCGCGCTGTGTCATCGGCTGCGACATTACCATTGGCCGTTTTGCCATGATCGGCATGGGGTCGGTGGTCACGAGATCCGTGCCTGACTTTCACCTCGTCATTGGGCAACCGGCGCAGTTTGCCGGCTATGTCTGCCGCTGCGGCAATGTCCTCTTGCGTTACAGCAATGGCGCCGCGGCGACGACCCAGCATATCAGCACCTGTGCGGCGTGCGGCCTGGCCTATTCGATCGATGCCGGCGTCGTGCACGAATTGACGCCGCCAGTCGCCGCACTGGCTCGATAGCGCGATGAGCCACAAGAGTTGGGCGATCGTCGGCGGCGGAATGCTCGGCCTGACGCTCGCACGCAGGCTGGCCAAGGCCGGTCAAGCGGTGACCCTCTTCGAAGCGGCGCCGAGCCTGGGCGGGTTGGCGTCGGCGTGGCAGTTGGGCGACGTCACCTGGGACCGCCACTACCATGTCACGCTGCTATCGGACAGCGCTCTGCGTTCGGTGCTGAGCGAGCTCAAGCTTGAGCGCGAGCTGCGCTGGGTCAATACCAAGACCGGCTTCTATACGGACGGCCGGCTGTATTCGATGTCCAACATCGCCGAGTTTTTGAGTTTTCCCCCGCTCGGAATTGTCGACAAAGCGCGGCTGGCTGCCACGATTCTTCACGCCTCCCGTTTGAAGCGCTGGCAAGAGCTCGAGGAGATGACCGTCAGCGAGTGGCTGACGCGTCTTTCTGGGCGCCGTACCTTTGAAAAGATTTGGCTGCCGCTCTTACGAGCAAAACTGGGCGATAATTACAGGCAGACGTCTGCCGCGTTCATTTGGGCTGTCATTGCTCGCATGTATGCGGCGCGCCGCACCGGACTCAAGAAGGAAATGTTTGGCTACGTTCCGGGCGGCTACGCCCGGGTGCTCGAGCGCTTCGAACAAGTTCTTCACGAAGACGGTGTTCGAATCGAGTTGGCACAGCCCATCGCAAGCGTGCAAAGCGAGTCGGCGCAAAGGGTGAGAATCGATTTCCGCAGCGGTCACAGCGAGCGCTTCGATCGCGTTGTCCTGACGACGCCCGCGCCGATCGCTGCAGCCGTCTGTCCGCAGCTCAATGCCGACGAGGTCGCCCGTTTGCGAGGCATCCAGTACCAAGGGATCGTCTGTGCGTCGCTCTTGCTGCGACGGCCGCTGGCCGGATACTACGTCACCAACATCACCGACGCGTGGGTTCCCTTTACGGCCGTCATCGAGATGTCCGCGCTGGTGGACCGTCGCCACTTCGGCGGCAACTCGCTCGTCTATCTCCCCAAATACTTGCCTGCCGACGATCCCGGCTTTGCCGTGCCGGACGAGCAAATCGAAACCGGCTTCCTGCACGCGCTCGAGCGTATGTATCCGAGCTTTTCGCGCGACGACGTTCTGTGCTTCCGAATTTCGCGTGCCCGTTACGTCCTGCCGATCTCGACGCTCGGCTATTCGAAACGCCTGCCGCCGGTCGTCACATCGGTGCCCGGCGTGTTCGCGGTCAATTCCGCGCATATCGTCAATGGCACGCTCAACGTCAACGAGACCGTACAGTTAGCCAACGCAACGGCGGCGCAATTGCTCGCGCGTGAGGTCGATGCTGGCCGCACAACGGCGGCGGTATAATCGCATGACGCACAAGCCTGTCGCCAGCCTATCGCTCGACCTCGACAACGAATGGTCGTATTTGAAAATCCACGGTGATGCCGCCTGGTCGTCGTTCCCGTCATATCTTGACGTGGTCGTACCTCGCGTTTTGGGCTTCTTGCGCCAGCGCGAACTGAGGATCACATTTTTTGTGGTGGGTCAGGATGCGGCGCTGCCTCAAAACGCGGTGGCCTTGCGTTCGATTGCCGACGCCGGCCACGAGATCGGCAACCACTCCTTCAACCACGAACCTTGGCTGCATCGCTACTCCGATGAAGCAATCGAGAGTGAGATCGCGCTGGCCGAAGAGCATATCGAGCGCGCTACCGGGCGGCGGCCGATCGGTTTCCGGGGCCCGGGCTTCAGCTGTCCCCCGAAATTGCTGCAAATGTTGAGTCAGCGTGGTTATCGTTACGATGCCTCGACGTTTCCCACGTTTATCGGACCGCTCGCTCGCGCATACTATCTTATGAAGAGCCGGCTGCCCAAAGCCGAGTTACGCCGGCGCAGTGCGCTCTTCGGGTCGGCACTCGACGGCTTCCGTTCGAATAAACCTTATCGACTCGACCATGGCTTGCAGCTCGTCGAAATTCCGGTGACGACAATGCCCGGACTGCGGCTGCCGATCCACGCGAGTTACATTCTGTACCTGGCAAGCATCTCGCGCGCGTTCGCACGCTCGTATTTTCGGTGCGCGCTTGCACTCTGCAAACTCACCGCCACGCAGCCTTCGCTGCTCTTGCATCCTTTAGACTTCTTGGGTTGCGAAGACAACCAGTCGCTCGCGTTTTTCCCGGGCATGTCCATGCCGCGCGACAAGAAACTCTCCTTGATCAGTGAAGTTGTCGACACGCTTGTTGGCGAGTTCAACGTCATCACCATGGCCGAGCACGCCGACCTCGTCATAGCGCAACGGTCCAGCCAGCCGCTTCGCAGCGCTGAGGTCGCTGCCCGCGGTCGATCGCACGCGTAGAGCACCCGCGGCAGGGGGCCAATGGCCTGGCCTGCAATTACAAAGCGCACCATCATGGCCAGCGTTTTCGACACTCTCGAGCGGCCGCTACGCGACCTACGCATCTCTGTCACCGACCGCTGCAACTTCCGCTGCACCTATTGCATGCCCAAGGAAGTTTTTGGGCGTGATTTCCAGTTCTTCGCGCACGCGGAACTGCTCTCGTTCGAAGAGATCGCGCGATTGGCGACGATCTTCGTTTCACTCGGCGTTGAGAAGATCCGTATCACGGGAGGTGAGCCCCTCGTGCGCCGCGATATCGAGAAACTCGTCGCTCAGCTCGCACCGATAGCTGGCCTCAAAGATCTCACCCTCACGACCAACGGCTCGTTGCTGGCACGAAAAGCCGCAGCGCTGGCGGCGGCCGGGCTGCGTCGCATCACGGTCAGTCTCGACTCGCTCGATGACACGGTGTTCAGGGCCATGAATGACGTCGATTTTCCGGTAGCGCGCGTTCTGGAAGGAATCGACGCAGCCAAGCTGGCGGGGCTGGCCCCGATTAAAATTAACGTCGTTGTCAAACGCGGCGTGAACGATCACACCATCGTCGACATGGCACGGCACTTTCGCAACTCTGGCTGCATCCTGCGCTTCATTGAATATATGGACGTCGGGACCACCAATGGCTGGCGGCTCGATGACGTCGTGTCCGCGCGCGAAATCCTCAAGCTGATCGAGGCCGAGTTTCCAATCGAGCCGCTCGACCCGACCTATCGGGGCGAGGTGGCCAAACGCTATCGCTTCCGCGATGGGGCGGGAGAGATCGGCATTATCGCGTCCGTCACGCAGCCGTTTTGCGGCGACTGCACTCGCGCGCGACTGTCGTCGGACGGCCAGCTGTTCACGTGTCTTTTTGCCAGTGCCGGTCACGACGTGCGCGCGCTGCTCCGTTCGGGAAAGAGCGACGCTGACATTGCCGAGTTGCTTTCCAATGTCTGGCGGCGCCGAGCGGACCGCTATTCTGAAATTCGAACCTCGATGACGCGACCGCAACTGAAGGTGGAGATGTCGAGAATCGGCGGCTAAGGTTACGTCGAGAGCTTGAGCAACGACGCCCCCGTTCGTATTTTGATCTGCTCCATCGTGCACTGTTTGGGCGATTTGTCCAGCCGCCAGCGCAAGAGCCGCGTGCCGTGGCGAAACCGGTCATCGCTGACGTGGTCGTACGCAACTTCGACCACCAGCTTGGGCTCGAGCGGTTCCCATTGCTCGCTGCGCTCCGTGCTCCAGCGGCTGGGTCCACCGGGCGCATTGCCTGTAAAGCCCGGCGGTTTGATCAGCGGCTTGAGTATTCGCACCAGTCGTTTTCGCTCCTCATCGCTTAGACCCGATGTGAAGCCGACGTGATTGAGCTTGCCTTCCTTGTCATACAGGCCGAGCAAGAGCGAGCCGATGACTTTGGCGTTGCTGGCATAACGAAAGCCTCCCACCACGCAATCGGCGCTGCGCAGCTTTTTGATCTTGACTGCGCCCTTGCGGTCTCCCGAACGGTACTCGCTGTCGAGACGCTTGGCGATTACCCCGTCGAGCGCGCCTCCTACCGAAGCAAACCAGCGATCGACCACCTTGCGCTGGGTTGAAGATTTGGAGAGCCGGATCGCATCGCCGGTCAGAAAGCGCTGCGCAAACTTCTCAAGCTTGGGGCGACGCTCGCGCAACGGCAGCTTGGTCAGCAGTTTTGCGTCCTGATCTACCAGCAGGTCGAAAACGAGAAAGGTCGCCGGGTGCTCCTTGGCAAGTTTGCGGACCCGGCTTTCTGCCGGGTGGATGCGCATCTGCAGCTCCTCAAACGATAATTGGCTGCCGGTCCTGATGACGAGTTCGCCGTCGACGACAAAGCGCTGCGCTTTGAGCTTGCTCAGCTGCTCGACGACTTCGGGGAAGTAGCGCGCAAGCGGCAACCCGTTTTTTGACTGTAAGTGGACGTTGTCGCCGTCGCGGAACGCAATGCAGCGAAAACCATCCCACTTCGGCTCGTACTGCCAACCGTCGCCCTCGGGGATCGCGTCGACGGACAGTGCTTCCATTGGCGCGTACGGCGGGAGCAGCGGCAAGCGCAGCCGCGGCGCCCCGCTCACAGATATTTTTCCAAGCGGAACCGGCCTTTGCTGGCGAGCAGGGGCTTCCACAAATCACCGAGCTTGCGCACGCGCGCAGGGACGTTGTCGATGCGAAAATCCTCAATCTTAAATCCCCGTTTGATTTCCTGCCACGTTACCGGGGTCGAGACAGGGGCCTTGTGTTTGGGGCGCACCGAGTATACCGATGCCAAGGTGCGGCCCCATGCGTTTTGGTTGTAGTCGACGAGCACATGACCTTTCGGCCGGTTGGCGGTCTTGTAGACGGCAGTGAGCAGTTTTGGGTTTTCGGCGGCAAGGCTGAGGCCCAGCGCTTTGGCAAACGTCCAGACTTCTTTTTGCGTGGGTCCGCGAACAATGGGCACGTACACATGGATCCCACGCGACCCTGTCGTCTTCGCAAAGTTCGGCATGTGCAGCCTGTCCAGCGCTTCGTGCACGATCTGCGCGCTCTCGAGCACACCCTCAAAAGTGGCACCCGGTACGGGATCCAGATCGAAGTGAACATAGTCGGGACGATCCACGTCGTCGCAGCGCGCATACCATTGGTTCAGGTCGATGCAGCCGAGGTTAATCATCCAGAGCAGCGAGGGCAGGTCCTGAATCATGGGAAAGTCGATGACGTTGCCCGAGGAGTGCCGAATCGTGCACAGTTCGATCCAATCCGGGCGCGGCGACGGCGCGCGCTTCATAAAAAAGAATTCTTTGTAGGCGCCGTTCGGATAGCGTTTCATCACCATGGCGCGATCGCGCACGTGCGGCAGCAATGCCGCCGATACGTCTGCGTAATATTGGAGTAAGTCACGTTTGGCGATGCCGAGATCCGGCCAAAAGAGCTTGTTGAGGTTTGTGAGCGCAACCTCGCGACGCCCAAAGCGGAGGGTCGCTTCGTTGACACCTCGAGGAATGGCGACTTGATTCGTTTTTCGCGGCATGCCTGACCCCTAGTGTTGCGCGCAGTTACGGCTTCTCGCCGCCTTCGGGGCCGTAAAATACAACCCACGTTTCAAAACCGTCGCTAAAATCTTCGAAGCGATGTTCCACGCCAGCCGGAACAAATAGTGCGTCCCCTTTCATCACCGAAAAGCGGTCTGAGCCGCTGCGGAACCAGCCGTCGCCTCTACTGATGATATAGATTTCATCTTTCGTATGCGGAGTTTGCTTGTCCGCGCCGCGCGGGGCATAGTATTCGAGCGTCATGCTGCCATGCGTGAGGAGCAGCGACGAAATGTCGTTCGGCGTAACGGGCGCCGATCGCGCCTGGGTCAGGGGAAAGTGGCGCGCCTTCTCTTGCATGGTATTCTCCTCGCCTTCACTAAACAGCGGCGAAATGGCGCGAGTCGTTGCACCTTCTTCGCATCGCCGTTATGTGACCTTGGTGTGGGCGATCGTGATCGCAACGACGCTGCTGCGCCTTGTGGTGGCGACACGCCTTCCACTCTCCGGCGACGAAGCCTACTACTGGGAATGGAGCCGGCGCCTGGCTTTTGGCTATTTCGACCATCCGCCCATGGTTGCGTGGCTCATCGCGCTCTTCTCGCTCGGAATAAAGAGCACGCTGCTCATCCGCTTGCCGTTCGTGCTGTGCGGTCTTGGATGCGCGGTCATGCTGCACGCCTTCGTCGCGCGCGCCACGGGGGACCAGCGAGCGGGGGCAAACGCCGCACTCTTGCTGTCGCTTACTCCGTTTGCGATCATCACGTTCACGACGGCCTCACCGGATGGACCCTTTCTCTTTTTCTGGAGCGTGTCGCTCTACATCGCGTTGCGATCGATCGATCCTCCGGGCCCGCAATGGCGACCGGCGCTTGCCCTAAGCGTTGCAGGCGCAACCCTGTCGCGAGTGCTCGGTGGGCTGCTGGCAGTTGGCATCGCCTATGCGCTTGCGGCCAGCGCGAAAAGGGGACCCCCCGTTCAGGCGGGCGGCATGCAAACGACCCGCTATGCCTTACCCGCGCTCTTCCTCTTCAGCGCCGCCATGGCACCTTACCTGATCTGGAATGCACTGCATGACTGGGCGCCGCTACGGTTCGCCGTCTTCGGCCGACACGATGCGACCTTTCATGGCGGCAACATTATCGGCCTGATTGGGTTATATGTCGTCGCGCTGACGCCGGGCGTCTTTATCGCGGCGGTTGTGGCGCTCGCCCGTCTTGTGCGCCGCACGTCGTCTGCCGAACTCGTCCTTTTTTCGACCGCCGCTCCGCTGCTGCTCGTTTGCCTCGTGCTCGCGCTACGCGAGCGGGTGGAGTTCTATTGGGCGGACGGCGCGTTCGTTTCACTGGTGGCTGCGCTGGGTTTGTACTCGGCAACGTGGCTTCGTGGAGCGCGCTTTGCGCTCGTCGTTGCCCCCGCAGCGCTCGTCGCGGGGCTGCTCCTTGTCATCGCGGCTCTTCCGCTGGAAAGCTATCAGTTCGCTCAACGGGCGTTCGGCGTTCACCTCAGCCATGCGGGACCCTTCGAGATCTGGGCCTTTGAGCCGGGGGCGCACGAGGTCAGTCGTGAAGCGCGACGGACGGGAGCGTGGATCATGACGGACGGGTATGGTTTGTCGAGCGTGCTCGACTTTTATGGCGGAATCGCGCCGGTTGTCATCGGCTACGATCAGCAGGGGCGTGAGGCGCGCACCTGGGTACGCGGCGATGTCCCCTCGACTGCCATCTTCTTTGACAAAGAGCCGCTCGACACGCGCCCGGATTTCGCTCGCCAGCTCAAACGGGCATGCGCAAACGTTAAGGACGACGGTCAGCGTAGCTACTACGTGAACGGCGTCCTTGCGAGAACGTTTTATCTCACCCGCTGCAACGGGCTCACGCGCAGCGGGTTCTCATCCTTACGATGGGGCGATGCCCCACCTTGAGGTTGAGGCGAAGCCGGTTCTATTGCGCTTGGGTCTTGCGCTGGTGGAGAATGAAGCGATTGCCTTCGCTGTCATGAGCAAAGGCCATCGAACATCCGGGATTTTCCTCGATCTTGCCATCGTCATCGAACTCGATGCCGCGCTTTTTGAAATCCGCCACGGCGCTGTTGATGTCGTCAACCGAAAACAGCATTCCGTGACCCGAGAACCAATCGCCCTCCGGTGACTTGTAGATTCCAAACGTCTCGTCACCAGCAAATGTCCACTCGGCGACGAGGTCCGGGACGGCCAACGTCGGCTCCATCCCAAGGAAGTCATTGTAGAACTTTGTCGCGCGGTCGAGGTCCTTGACCATGTAATACGCCGCGTCGACGCCTTTGATTTTGGTTGCTCCTGCTGTTGTCATTGAACTCTCCTAAGAAACGGGGTGCAAACTACTTGCGTGATTTGACCTTTTTGGGGTCGCCGTTGCCGGTCCACTCATGCGTGGTCTTGCCGGTCGTTGGATTCAGTGAGAAGAGCAGCTCGGAAAGGTCATCCGCGTGTTCTTCTTCGTTGCGTAGAATCTCTTCCATCAAGGTGCGACTGGTCGGGTCTTTGTCGGCCAGGTAACGGATGATTTCAGCGTAGGTCTGACAGACGATGCGCTCGGCAATGAGGTCCTCGCGGACCATATCGGCGAGATCATTGCCTTCTTCGTACTCTGTGTGACTTTTGCTCAAACCCTCGGGACTGAAGTCGGGCACGCCGCCGAGTTGCTGAATACGTTCCGCCAAAATGTTCGCATGGCGCTGCTCTTCTTCCCAGTGTTCTTTCATTTCCGCCTTGACCGCCGGCCCATGGATGCCCGAGGCCATATAATAGTGGTGCTGGTAGCGCAGAATACACACGAGCTCGGTGGCAAGTGCTTCGTTAAGAATTTTGCACACTTCTTCGACGTTGATTTTGAGCTCTTTGGTCACCGGTCCCTGATCGATATGCTCCCGCGCTCTGGCGCGCACTGTTGCGACGTCTTTGATGAAACGCATGTCTAATAAATCCCTTCGATTATCAGCTGAACTGTTTACTGCGCCATTCCCTCGCGAAGACGCACGCTTTTATCGATGTTGGCGTCGGCGACACCGCCGCAGGCTGGGTGACCGCACTGACATCGAGCTTGGTGGTCACGCGCTTGGTCGCAAAGCTCGCAACAGAACCGGCTCGGTGACGAGGCCGAGATGTCGCAATTACAGCTAACGTGGGCGCAGCGCAGCTCGCCAGGCGTGTCCTTCACGATAGTAGATATGTACCCGCCGGGCGCAAGGTCAACCGTTTTTGGTGCACACCGCTGCGAGCGGAAGGCTCGGTTCGCGCCTGGGCCCCCCTACGGCAGGGAGCACTCAAATCCTGTCGTTGGGCCCTTTGAGGTATTCGGTTGGTTCCCGGGGCAGCCAAAGGAGTCGAAGGACAAATCAAGAGAACACGGCGATCCTGATGGCTATGCTGCTCGGTCAGTAACGCCCATCCGCTCTACTTATTGGAGATGGCATCATGAAACATGCAATCGTCCTTACGGTTTTGATTATAGCAGTTGCAGTTTGCAGGTATCCCGCTAAGGCAGACCTCACCGTTTGCAACAGGACAGGCCAAGGCCAAATTGACGTCGCAGTTGCCTACCATTATACTACCGGCAGCGACTCTTTCTCGCATAGTGAAGGCTACTGGAATATCCCTCAAGGTCAGTGTCGGACCACGCTCTCTCTTACCGGCTACGAGAAGGTCTACGTCTATGCTTGGGTCGCCGCTGACAAAACGAAGATATGGTCCGGCGCCAATGGGTCCGGCCACGAGGCTGGCGCAAAGCAATTCTGCATAGAACCAACCGGCGCGGCATTTACCTATAGAGGCGACGATGCAATCGCGCCATGCGGTGCGCCTAGCGAAGCGCGAAGGTTCCGACTCGCTGGCACGGCCGATCGGGATGGCGACTACACTTACAGCTTCGGCGGCTGACTTCTCTCGATGTTTCCCGGACTTGGCTTTACGGGGTTTTGATATGGTCGCGATTAGGTTATGACCTGAGATCATTTCCCACACAACGACCATCGGTGAAAGTAACAGAGGCGGCCACGCGAAGGCGAACATTTACAGCTTGATTTTTCTGCTTGAAAAAAGCTGCTTCCCTACTCCTCAGGGTGGCAAATCCTGCCCGGTTCAGTAAAGGCAATGCTGGAATCGAAGAAGCATCTTGAAGAGGTTGCATGATGGGT
>JALYZV010000099.1 GCA_030948685.1 Vulcanimicrobiota bacterium
GTTGAAGCCTTGCGGGCGCGAGGCTACGGGTTCGTGACCGTGCCAGAACTGTTACGTCTGGGCTACCTTGAGCGGGGCAAGGAAACGGCCAGTCCCGTCGCACCGGAATAGGTTGAAACGGACCTAAAGGTCCGTTGCGTCAAAGTCCGTTGCGTCAAAGTCCGTTGCGTCAAAAAGGTCCGTTGCTGCAAAGGTCGTTTCGTCGAATCCAGCGATCTCAGTCTTCGTCGCTTGCAAGGAGCGCGGATTCCTCAAGGCGGTTGCACAGCTCGCGGAAATTGCAGGTCCGGCACAGGCTGCGTTTCTCCGTCATCGGAAATCGCTCGATGTCTCCCGCCACATTGGCGACCGCGTCGGTAAGCCGTTCTTTGACATCCTCGACGTACGTCGCGATCTCGCGCGTTGCTTCCTCGACCCCCTCGGAGACCTCGTGCTTCTCGCGCGCGCCAGCGCTGACGTAAATGAGATGAGCGGTCAAACGCTCGAGCGGAACGCCGAACTTTTCCCTGACAAATATGCCATAGACCGCGAGTTGTGCAAGATTCGGCTTGTACGGTTTGCCGGTCTTCCAGTCGACGATGTGCAGGCCGCCGTGCTCGTCCTCAACCACAAGATCGGGTGACGCGTACAGCATCAGACCATTGAAGCTGACGCGCTTTTCGGCGACATTCCTCGGATCGATGTACCGCAGCCGCTCCTTGGCGACAGCAAAGACGCGGCGCCCGAACGGCTCGGCCGCAAACCCGTCGACGCAGCGATGCAGGGCGGTGGTGGCCTCCGCCTCCATCTGTGCGCTGACACCTGACTGGTAGTAATCCTCGAAGAGAATCGTGTAGTTTTTTGGATCGCCGTAACGGTCCCAGTCCGCATTGCGCGACTCGCGCAAGCGCTTCAAGAGCCGTCGTTCCATATCAGTCTTGAGCTGCTCGACCGGCACGGCCTTCGGCGCGGGCTCGCGGCGACGCAGAATTTCGGCCAGCTCATCGTGGAAGGTTTCCCCGACCAGCATGCTGAGATTTTTGATCTGCTTGAGCCGGTATGCAAGCTGCGCGCTCCTTGGCGCCTCGGCATCCCAGCCATTCCAGGAGCCGTAATGCTGCCAGTACAGCTTGCGCGCACACTGGTAGAACATCTTGTGGCGCGACCACGAAAACGCGAACTCGTTGATGATGTCTGCCATACGCCCGTTACGCCCTCAGCTGCGTTTCCGGCGGTTCGAGAAAAACGGCACGACGATGTCCTTCGCGCGAAAAGAAAAGTAGTGGGGATACGGCGCGCCGCTGAGCGCAGCAGCAACCGGAATGCGCAGGACGTCTGCGCGAAGCAGCGCTGGTGCATCCGCGACGGGCACAAAGCGCGCTTCCAACACCTTGGAATCCGCCGGCCGTGCCTGCGCTGCGGGGTTCACTTCATCAATCAAAAAGGTGCAATTGAGGACGTGGAGGTCAATCTCCAGGTCGACCGACTCGCTGACGTAGGCCAGCTCTCGGACAGCAACCGTTAGGGAAGCCTCCTCGAGGAATTCCCGACGAACGGTGTCGACGAGGAACTCGCCCGCTTCTTGCCGGCCGCCAGGCAGCGTCCACAGGTTTTCAGGTTCGGCATCATAGTGGCATCGAACAAGCAGCACGCTGTCACCGCGTTGCAAAAGGCCACTGCCAAGCACGAAGTACGTCATGGCGGTGTATTCTAGGTGACCCTTCATCCACCGCTTCCGACGGGAATGTTTCAACCAACTTGGAATGAGATGGCAGCAGGGTTTTCACGCTCTTTATATGTGGGGGCCATCTTTAGATATGCGACGGATCGGGTACGTTTTCTTATGCGCAGCCTTCCTTGTCATGTCGCTCGCGCAAGCAGCGCGCGCTGAGGAGGACACCGGGCCTGCGCCATACGCCAAATTTGTGGTCGGCGCCCAATCCCAAACTGGGTTATTCACGCTGTGGCGCAAGAATGGCAAGGTTTACGTCGAGATGAGCAACGCGCAACTCGGCAAGGACTTTATCCAGAGTGCCTCGCCGGCAAATGGCTTGGGCGGGTGGGCGCTGGTGTGGGGCGAGGGAATGTTCGCGCAAACGAGGCTCATCCGGTTCACGCGAACGGACAACAAAATCGTTATCACCTGGCCGAACACCTTTTTCAAAGCGCCGGCCGGAAGCTCGCGAGAGCGGTCGGTCGCAAAGTCATTTTCTCCCTCGGTCGTGGCGCTGACGCCGATCGTCGCTGAAGACACCGTCAATGGCAAGGTCGTTTTTGACGCAGCGCCATTCCTGGGCGACGTCCTCAACATGACCGCCACCCTCAAACTGGCGCTCAACACGACCGATCCGGATCAGACGTACAAGCTTGACGCAGAGCGCTCGTTCTTCGGTCCGACAAAAGCGTTCCCTCAAAACATGATCATCGAGGCGGACCAGACGTTTACGGCCGAAGCCAATACCACGGTGGACACGGTGCCGGACGCGCGCAGCCTGCAATTCCGCATAATCTACAATATCGCGCAGCCGCCGGATGACAAGGATTACATGCCGCGCATCTACGACGACCGCGTCGGCTACGTGGCATCCCCGTACCTCAAGTTCGGCAACGATCGCAAAGCGGATCAGACTGCGAACTACATCATTCGCTGGAACATGCAAGCCACCGATCCAACCAAACCGATCTCGCCGGCCAAGCATCCCATGGTTTTTTGGCTCAGCAATACCATTCCGGACGAATATCGACCCACCATGCGCGAGGCGCTCCTGAGCTGGAATAAGGCGTTCGAAAAGATCGGCATCAGCGATGCCGTTCAGGTACGGGATCAGCCGGACGACCTCACGTGGGATCCGGATGACATCCGCTACAACGTTGTGCGCTGGGTAACCGAGGCGTATCCCAGTTTCGGGGCAGAAGCGCAGTGGATCTACGATCCGCGTACGGGCCAGCTCTTCCATACGGGCATTCTCATGGACGCGGTTGAGGGATACGGTCCGTCCAACAGCTGGGACTACTACATTGCGCCGACGAGAACCACATCGCGGCGAGGTCTCCTGCAGCCGCAGAGCTACGCGATGGGCAAGTATGCGGAAACCCAATACGGCCGTATCGCTCTAAGTCTTATGGGCCGGCTGGATGCGGCAAGCGAGACGCAGTATACGCTGGATGCCATCCGGTCGACGGTGCTGCATGAGTCCGGACACGACATGGGCTTCCAGCACAACTTTATTTCGGCCGGCGCGTATAGCGCCCGAGACTTGCAAAGCAAGCGCTTCACCAACCAGATGGGTGTCGCGACATCGGTCATGCACTATGCCCCGGTGAATCTGTGGCCTAAAAAAGTTGGCCAGGGCAGCTACTGGCAGACGGTGCTTGGCCCGTATGATTACTACGCCATCAAATGGGGTTACGCACGTATTCCTGGCGCGAGAATACCAGAGGACGAGCTGCCCACGTTGCATCGCTGGGCGTCCGTGTGGACGAATCCCACCTACATGTTTGCTAGCGACGAAGACGTCTCGTGGTTCAACGGGCACGCGGTGGACCCGCGGGTGGAGCAATTCAATCTCACCAACAACACGCTGGCCTGGTGCGGCACGCAAATGGACATGATGCAAGGCCTCATGCGCGGGGTCGACCAGCGCTGGCCGAAGCAAGGTCACACCTACGACGAGGAACGCAACGCGTATGGGTGGCTGCTCGTCCATTACATTCGTTGCAACGATATTTCGCTCCATTTTATCGGCGGCGAGTATCTGTCACGAGCGCACAAGGGTGACCCAGGCGGCGGCGTTCCTCTGCAG
>JALYZV010000112.1 GCA_030948685.1 Vulcanimicrobiota bacterium
CGCTTGATCCACTCAATCGCCTCTTCTTTCGACTTCACCTGAATGAGCCAAAAGCCGGCGATCAGTTCCTTCGCCTCGGTGAAGGGCCCGTCGGTCACCGTGCGCTTCTCTCCTGAGAACTTGACGCGCGCGCCCTTCGAGCTGGATTGGAGTCCCTCGCCCGCGAGCATCACGCCAGCCTTCACCATCTCTTCGTTGAACTGCCCCATCGCGGCAAGGAGCTCCTTACTGGGGAGCACGCCAGCCTCGGAATCCTTGTTGGCTTTGACCAGCACCATGAATCGCATTGTTATATCTCCTTTTGGTTTCGGCTTGGAGCTGGGATTCTGACGGTTTCGACCTCCTGGTCCCAGCCTCTACTCACACGTCGAACGAGGGACCGCAAAATCGACAGGCTAGGCATCTTGTTTTCGACATTGGATGTGACCCGCGCAGTCTAGCGCGCTTTCGATTTCCAAGGATCGCCACTGTAACGCAGCATGGCAGGCACGTTTTTGATATTCCAGCGCGTGAAATATTTCGCCGGGTCGAGGCCGCTCGAGCGCGACATCCGCGCGACGTCCGCCCAGCGCAAGGGCATAGAAACGGGCGCCCCAGCTCGTGCCCGCACCACAAACGGCATCACGACGGTCTTGCCGCGACCGAGCTGCACCCAGTCGAGGTAGACCGAGCCGGGTGGACGCTTGGCGATCATGCGCTCGAGGGTCACAAGCTTCGGGAAGCGCGCCTGCACGCGCAGCGCGATTTCTTTTATGAAGTCCCGTGCACGGGCGTAGTCATAACCACCGCGCAGCCAGACGTACACGTGTAAGCCGGAGCCGCCGGTCGTCTTCGGTTGCGGACGCATGCCTTCGCGACGCAGCTCGGCTTCGACAGCCAGCGCGACCGTTGCCAGCGTCTTGAGCGAGCACCTCTCACCGCGATCGAGATCGAAGAGCAGAAAATCTGGCGTATCGAGCGAGGCGACGCGCGACATCCAGACGTGCAGCGTGATGGACGCCAGATTGGCAAGGTAGGCCAACGTCGCTTCGTCATTGCACAGAACATAGCGAACCTGCGCGCGCTTTCCCCCGCCCTCCAGCGTGATGGTCGGCACCCAGGGCGGCAACCCAGCGGGCGCGTTTTTTTCAAAGAAGCCCGGTTTGGAGATTCCACTGGGATAGCGCTCGAGGCTCACCGGTCGATCCTTGAGATAGGGAAGCATCCATTTCGAAACGCTCCGATAGTAGTCGACAAGGTCGCCTTTAGTGTATCCCTCGCGCGGCCACAGCACTCGGTCGGGATTTGAGAGCGTGACAGGTTTGCCACCGATGGTCGTCTCTGATTTGGTGCGAGTCGGCTGCTTCATTTTCGGCAGGCTGCGCGCGCTAGACGTTGACGGTGCTCATATCCGGATAACGTTGGCCCGCGAAGGCACCCGGCGGTGCGATTGCGTCAATACGTGCGAGATCCGATTGGCTCAAAACAACATCAACCGCCGCGCAATTCTCCTCGAGGCGCGAACGACGTTTGGTCCCCGGTATTGGCACGATGTCCTCGCCTCGGTGCAAGACCCAAGCCAGGGCTAGCTGTGCGGCGCTGATTCCCTTCTCTCGCGCGATTGCCTCGAGCTGCTCGACGAGGTGGAAATTACGATCGAAGTTCTCCTCGTCGAAGCGCGGCTGCCGCGAAAGACGGAAATCGTCTGGCGCGAGCATCTCGCGCTTACGAATGGCTCCGGTCAGCAAACCGCGCCCGAGCGGGCTGTACGCGACGAAGCCGACACCCAGTTCGCGGCAGGCAGGTAGGATCTCCGACTGAACCTCACGAGCGAAAAGCGAATATTCGGTTTGCAAGGCGGTGATCGGATGGACCGCGTGGCCGCGGCGCAGCGTGGTAGGCGAGGCCTCACTCAAGCCGATGGAACGAACCTTGCCGGCGCGCACGAGCTCGGCCATAGCGCCGACGGTCTCTTCGATCGGCACGGTCTTGTCGACGCGATGTTGATAGTAAAGGTCGATGTACCCAGTACCGAGCCGCTGCAATGAGGCGTCACAGGCTTTGGCCACGTATTCTGGCTTGCCGTTGATGCCGATCCAACTGCCATCCTCGGCACGCTCGTTGCCGAACTTGGTGGCGATGAAGAACTGCTCGCGCTTGCCCGCGACTGCGCGCCCGACCAGCCGCTCGTTCTTGAACGGACCATACATATCGGCCGTATCAAGGAAGTTGCAGCCAAGCTCGAGCGCGCGATGGATCGTCTTGATGGACTCATCGTCGTCCGCTGGACCGTAGAATTCGGACATACCCATGCAGCCCAGCCCAATGGCTGATACCTGGGGCCCGCCTCGACCGAGGGTGCGACGCTTCATCATGTCGGCTTTATGTCGCGCTCGGCTGGTGCGCCGCGGGCCGGCGGACAACCAGGTTGCCAAGCGCCAGCAGGATTGCAATGCCGAGGACGATCCAGTTGGCATTGACGGGCCAGACCGCGTTGAGACCCAAAAGCGCGTCGATCGAAAATGCTCCTGGACCGAAGAACATCAGCAGCAGCATCGCGCTGATGTAGGTGAGCGGGAGTTCGACGCCATTTTTGCTGACGAAGAATCCGTGACCCCAGTGCACGGCGAAGATCGCGACCAGCATCACGACGATAACAAGCGCGGGACCGATGGGCCCGCCCACACCAAACGCGACAAGTATGCCCCCGCCGAACTCACCCAGTCCCGCCGCAGCCGCGAACAGCGTGCCCGGTCGATAGCCCACGCCCTCGAAGAAGCCGCCGGTGCCCTTGAGGCCATAACCGCCGAACCAACCGAAGAGCTTTTGCGCTCCATGAGCAGCCATGCCCAGTCCTACAATGAGCCGTGCTATAAGAAGTGCTATTGCCATTATTGACATTCCCCTTTTATTGTACCGTTACTTACTTTAAGTAACCTATGGAGGAAAGGTTAGCACGTCCACCCAATCCTTGTCAAGACATGTACCCATGAAGAAGACAAAGACCGCTCCGTTGAGCGGATTTTGCCCGCGCTACCACCGCGCTGTGGAACTGATCGGTCGGCGCTGGAGCGGTGCAATCATCCGCTCGCTTCTGGGCGGTAAGCGCCGATTCAGCGAGATCGGCGAACTCGTGCCCGGCGTTTCCGACCGCTTGTTGACGGAGCGTTTGCGCGAGCTCGAAGACGTCGGTATCGTCCGCCGTGAGGTGGACGGTGGACCACCGCTCCGCGTCGATTACGCACTTACAGAGTCGGGCGCTGAGTTGGATTCGACCGTTCGGGCGTTGGCCGATTGGGCCGAGCGTTGGATGTCCGCCACGCCACGCGGCAAACGCCTTGCTTGAGCACGAAGGCTTGACCCGAATCAGAGGTTGCTAGCGCAATGTTTTATCTTGATCCAACATACATGATCTACGCCATCCCGGGGCTACTGCTGGCACTGTGGGCGCAGGCAGTCGTTCGCGGCACATTCGCCCGTTACGCGCGCGTGCCCACTTCAAGCGGCATCACCGGCGCTGACGTTGCACAGCTTCTTATGGAGCGCACCGGACTGCGCTTCGGCCTCAACCGCGTTCCCGGCATGCTCACCGATTTTTACAATCCCGCAAACAAAACGCTCAACCTTTCGCAAAGCTCTGTGCAAAACTCGGTGGCATCGGTTGCCGTGGTGGCGCATGAGTTTGGCCACGCCCTGCAAGACGCCCAAAACTACTTTCCTCTGCGATTGCGCGGTGCGATCGTTCCAGCGGTAAATGTGGGAGCCTGGGTTGGGCCGCTGCTTTTCTTTATTGGATTCATGTTTCAGATTTATAACTTGGCCCTAGCGGGCATCATCTTCTTCGCCGCGACTGCCGTCTTCGCAATCGTTACCCTTCCGGTGGAGCTCGACGCGAGCAACCGCGCTGTACAGCTCCTGGCAACGAACGGGGTTCTGGCAGGGGAAGAGCTCGTCGGCGCGCGTAAGGTTCTCAACGCTGCTGCGTTTACATACGTTGCGGCTGTGGCACAGGCGCTGCTCACCCTGCTGTACTACGTGAGCCTCTTGGCAGGCCGGCGTCGGGGTTGACCCAGACAGGGAGACAGCTGTGGTTCTCGTCTTGAAGGCGAACTGGTGGACGCTCGCGTTACGCGGCGTCATCGCGATCTTGTTCGGCATCGCCGCATTTGTCTGGCCATCGGTGACCGCGCTTGCCTGGGTCATTCTGCTCGCTGCCTTCGCATTCGTCGAAGGCATTTTTGCGCTCATCGCTGCGTTTGGGTGGGGGCTGGCCGGCGGCCAGCGCTTGTTGATGATCCTCATCGGTTTGTTCGGTCTCGCGGTTGGTATCGTCGCGATTAAGTCTCCGATTATTGTCGCAGCAGCCGTGGTGATTTGGGTCGCGTGGTGGGCCATCCTTACCGGCATCCTTTCCGTCGTGGTTGCGGTGGAGATGCGAAGAGTGATCCAGAACGAATGGCTGCTCGTCATCGGTGCACTGCTCTCGATTATTTTCGGCGTCCTGCTGCTGTGGCAGCCGCTGGCTGGCATTCTCACGCTGACCTGGTTGTTCGGGTTCTATGCGATCATCTACGGCGTCGTCATGCTCAGCCTTGGCTTTCGCTTGAAAAAACTGGTGGAACACCCAGCCGTCTAACGCGTCGGTCAGCGCGCGAACCCGCGCGCACAGGGGCGGCAACCGCCGGCGGGGAATTTGCGCTCAACCGTGGATCTCCCCAACGGCGTGAACTCACAGCTGGAAACGACGCTGCCTCGCGCCTTCTATTTTTCTGACGATATCTACGCGCGCGAGAAGGAACATATCTTTCACAGCGAGTGGTTCTGCGCGGGCCGCGAAGAACAGCTTCGCAACCCTGGCGACTACTTGTTGCTCGATATTGCGGGCGAGCATGTGCTGGTGGTGCGCACGGCAAGCGGTGGTTTGAGCGCGCATTTCAATGTCTGCCGCCATCGCGGCTGCCAGCTCGTGCTGCACGACCGGCCCGAACCAAGCAGCGACTCGCCAGCAGGCGCGCAGGGCACCTTTGCGGGGGCCATTCGCTGCCCGTATCATGCATGGACCTACACGCTCGAGGGCCATTTGCGAACCGCCCCTTATCTCAACCGCGAGAACCACTTCTATAAAGATGAGTTTTCGCTGTACCCCGTCGCCATCCAAACCTGGGGCGGCTTCTTTTTTCTCAAGCTTCTTGTTGACAAAGCCGCGGGATCCGGTCACGATCTTGTCACGCAACTCGGCCCCATCCCGGAACGCGTGAAACGCTACCCGTTGGCGGATTTGCGCACAGCACGACGCATCGTGTATGAAGTCGACGCGAATTGGAAAGTTATTCTCGAAAATTACAATGAGTGCTATCATTGCGCCGGCGTTCATCCCGAATTGTGCGAAATCGTGCCTTCGTTCAAGAAGCAAGGCGGCGGTGACCTCGACTGGGATCGCGGCATTCCACACAAGGATGGTGCTTTCACGTTCAGCTTCAGCGGCACGACGAACCGCAAGCCATTTCCCGATCTCGACGAGGATGAGAAACTTCGTCACAAAGGCGAGCTCATCTATCCGAACTTCATGCTCAGCTTGGCTGCTGATCATGCGGCGGCGTTCACGCTGTGGCCGCGCGGTCCACGCCACACGACCATTGCATGCGATTTTCTCTTTCATCCACAGGAGATGGACAAAGACGATTTCGACCCCTCGGATGCGGTGGATTTTTGGGATTTGGTCAATCGCCAAGATTGGCGGATCTGTGAAGGCGTGCAGCGCGGCATGCAATCGATGGTCTTCAAGTCGGGCTACTACGCTCCCATGGAGAGCATGAGCCTCGATATCCGTAACTACATCCGCGACCGGTTGGGCAGCATCGAGCGCTAAGCGGACCGGAAGGTCAAAATGGACCTCAAGGTCCGTTGCTTCATTAAGGATGGACATGCGCACGGACTACGAGTACATCGTCTTGGGATTGGGCGGGATCGGTAGTGCCGCAGCCTATTGGCTATCGCGCCGTTTCGGCGCCGACGTGCTTGGCCTCGAGCAGTTCGAGCTGGGACACGCACGTGGCGAATCACAAGACCACTCGCGCATCATTCGCCTATCGTATCACCGCCCCGACTACGTGGAGCTTGCCAAGCGCGCCTACAGGGCATGGGCCGAGGTTGAAGCCGATTCAGGCGAGCAGCTCGTTTTGCGCACCGGCGGTCTTGATTTTGGGCCGCGCGACGGAGCTATTCCGCTCGAAGGCTACATGGACAGCATGAAAGCTTGCGGCGTGCCGTTCGAGCACCTTGATGCCGGCGAGATCACGCGCCGCTGGCCCCAGTTTCGGGTCGACGACAACATCCACGGCGTCTTTCAAGCCGAGAGCGGCATCGCGATGGCGGCGCGCGCGAATGCAACGCATCAGCGCATGGCGCGCGAGCATGGCGCTACCTTGCGTGAACGAGCAGGCATCACGGACGTCAGGCCGACGGACGGCGAGTTCGAAGTGCTTGGCGCGGAAACGCCATATCGCTGCCGCAAGCTCGTCATCGCTGCGGGACCCTGGTCGAATGAAGCGCTATCGTTTTTCGGCATGCGGCTGCCGCTTGAAGTCACCAAAGAACAGGTCACCTATTTCGCCGCGCCGGACGTCGACGCGTTCAAACCAGGGCGTTTCCCCGTTTGGATCTGGATGGATGACCCGAGCTTTTATGGCACGCCGGTTTTTGGAGAGGCCGGGCCCAAAGCGGCGCAAGACGCCGGCGGCAAGCCGGTCGACCCCGATACGCGCAGTTTTGAACCGGATGAGGAGAATTTCGCGCGGGTGAAGGCGTTTCTCGAACGATATATCCCGTCGTCGCTGGGCCCGGTGATCTACACGAAAACCTGCTTGTATACGCTGACGCCGGACCGCGATTTTGTCATTGATTCGCTGGCCGGGCATCCCGATGTGGTTATGGCGATCGGCGCCGGACACGCGTTCAAGTTCTCTTCGGTCATCGGCAAGACGTTGAGCGAGCTTGCAGCGGACGGCGCAGCGAACGCCGACATCGCGGCCTTCTCGCTCAGCCGCCCGATCTTACGCGAAGCCAATCCCGTCAAGTCGTACATGGTGTGAGGTGAGCAATATCCACCTCAGCGTCTTGGACCTGGGCGTCTTCCTCATCTACATGCTGGCGATGGTGCTCATTGGGCGTTTCACCTCCGGCAAGATCGCGGACGCGACCGACTTTCATTTGTGCGGACGCTCGCTCGGACGATTTCAGGCTGGCGTGAGCATGGCAGCCACGATCTTCTCAGGCTCGGGGCTCATCGGCGGTGCCGGTTTGGCATACGCGATCGGCGTTTCTGGTTCGTACTGGAACTTGACAGCCGTCCCCGCCTGGGTCATCATCGGGCTGACCATGACGGTGAGCTTGCGAAAGCTCGGTCTCAACACGATTCCCCAGTACATCGGCCAGCGCTACGGCGTGCGAACCCGACGCCTAATCGCCCTCTTGCAGATCATCGAGGCAATCGTCTTCCTGGCGGTGCAGGTATTAATCTCCGCGCTTGCGCTGAATGCGCTCTTCAACATCAACTTCATTTTTGCGGCCGTGCTCGTGACGTTTGTGTTCGTTGCCTACACAGCCATGGGCGGTCTGTGGGCTGTCGTCTGGACCGACATCATGCAGTACTTCGTGCTGATGTCTGCGGTGCTGGCCGGCGTCGGTCTCGCGCTGTGGAAGGTCGGCGGCATCGCTGGATTGCACGCCGCATTGCCCGCCAACCACTTCAGCTGGAGCCAGCTCGGCACGCAAGTGCCGCTTGCATGGTTTGCATTGTGCATCTATTCATGGGGCACAGACCAAGCATACCTGCAACGAGTCTTCGCATCCAAGGATCATCACGTCGCACGTTTTGCGTACATGTTTGCGGCCGTCAACTACCTGATTTTCGGCCTGGCGGTCGCCGGCATCGGCATGGCTGCGTCAGCGCTCGTACCAGGCCTCAAGGATCAGGATCAAGCATTCCCAAGGCTGATCGCTAACATCTTCCCACATGGGCTGCGCGGATTTTTCCTCACCGGCATTTTGGCTACCACGATGTCGACCGCGTCCGCATACCTTGCGGCGCCTTCCTCGTTGTTCGTGCAGGACATCTACGAGCCGCTCATCGGCAGGCAACTGGACCGCAAGAAGCTGCTGGGCGTGTCTCGCATCTCGGTTGTGCTGCTGGCGGCAATATCGCTTGTGGTTGCGCTCCGGTTGCCGGGTGTCGTCGACGCAGTCGTCTTTTGCACGCTCGTCGCGCCAGCGGCAATTTTCTTCCCGCTGCTTGCGGCGCTCTATTGGAAACGCACGAATCTGGCATCGGGATTTTGGGCGATCCTAACGGCCGCGATCGCTGGCTGCGCCTCCCAGCTGTGGCTCTGGGGTAATCCATCCGCCGGCAGGCTCGGCGAGATCCACCCGCTGTTCTTTGGTCCGGCTTTCGGTGTCGCTGTACTTCTCGTCGCCAGCTTGTGGCCCAAGGTGCCGGCGGCCGATGTCATCACGGCGCACGCCGCCGCGGATAGCAAGTGAGCATATCGAAGCGCATGCGTTTGAGTGCGCGGCACTTATATTCGCTGCCGATCGTTGGGGGCTGCGCGCTCGACCCGTCAGCCATGCGGATTGCATTCGTCGTAACGACACTCGACGAGGAGGCAAATGCGTACCGCGGCAGCCTGAGGATCGTCAACTTGCACGACGGGGAGACGCGCACGATCACCCACGGCACGGCGCGCGACGGCGCGCCGCAATGGTCCGCGGATGGCAAGGCGCTCTTTTTTTTGAGCGATCGCGGCGGCACAACACAACTTTGGCGCGTCGATCTCGCGGGCGGCGACCCCCAAGCGATGCCGGCCGTGCCAGGAAACCTTTCGGAATTCTCCGTGGCGCCTGTCGGGGCGCGCGTCGCCGTTATTGCCACGCCGACGACGCAACGCGAAACGGTCGAGCGGCGCGGCTGGCGGCGCATCACCCGCTTGCGTTATCGTGCCGACGGACCTGGATTTCTTGACGATCTTCCGCAGCTGTGGCTGATCGACGTCGCCGGCGGCACGGTCCGGGCGCTCACGCAGGGGGACGGGCAGGTCGGCTCGCCGAGCTGGGATCCGGCTGGTGAAACGATCGCCTTCACGGGCGAGCACGATCCACGCGCTGACTCGTTATGGCGGCGCGAATTATGGACCGCTGGGGCGACCGATGACTGGCAGGCGCGCTGCGTGAGCACGTTTGGTTCAGCCATCGATGTGCCGGCCTGGTCACCAGACGGCAAACATATTGCATGCTGCGGCATCGAGGAACTTCGTTCCACCGGCGGCCTGCGCAATTTCCAGCTCTTTGTCATCGATCGCCTGGGAACCAGCCGACGGTGTCTGACCCGCGACGAGGAGTGGACGTGCGGTAATTTCGTGTTGAGCGACATTGGTGTGGCGGGCGGCTTCGTCCATCCCGTATGGACGTCGTCCGACGAGGTCGCAGTGCTCGGTTCTAGCCGCGGCAGTGCTCGTATCTTCGCAGTCCGGGCAAACGCCAAGCCACGTCCACTGACGCCACACGCCGCCTCGGTAACGGAGTTCGCCATGCTGGATCGAGAGAGCGTCGTCTATTGCGCGTCGAATCTCGCAACGCCGCCCGAACTCTATCTCAGCCGCGGCGACGAAATGCGACGGCTGACGCACTATACGCACGCCTGGTGCGCGGACATGCGCATCGAGCCGCCGGCACATTTCAGCATCGCCGCGCCGGGCGGCGAGATCGATGCATGGCACCTGGAGGGAAGCGGCCCCACGCCGCGTCCCTGCATTCTGCAAATCCACGGCGGCCCGCACTTCGCCTATGGCAATGCATACGTCTTTGAATTCATGCTGCTGGCTGCAGCCGGCTTCGATGTGGTGTACTGCAACCCGCGCGGAAGCCAAACCTACGGCGAAGCCTTTGCCGCCGGCATCAAGGCGAACTGGGCCAGGCCCGCCCTGGAGGATTGCATGGCGGTGCTCGATGCCGCGCTGGATCGCTTTGCGATCGATCCAAAACGCTTGGGTGTGGCGGGCGGTAGCTACGGCGGTTATCTGACCAGTTTTGCAATCGGGCAGACGACACGCTTCGCGGCAGCGATTGCCATGCGTCCGGCGTCCAATCTCTTTAGCTTGTGGGGAACGTCGGAAGTCGGCAGGATGCTGGCTGAGGATTTCGGGGGCCGCCCTCTGGACGTGCCCGATGTGTACCGGCGCGATTCGCCCTTAACGTATGCCGATGCGATCGAAACGCCGCTGCTGATCATCCACAGCGAAAACGATTACCGCACGCCGACGGAACAATCCGAGCAGCTCTTCACCGCCCTGTGCGAACGGGGTGCGAGTGTTGAGGTGCTGCGCTTTATGAACTGCGATCACAACTTGTCACGCAGCGGCCCCCCGCAGCAGCGCGTGACGCGACTCGAAGCAATCATCGATTGGTTCGAACGATATCTTGCCCTTCATCCGGAGCGCTGAGCGACGCCTTGACGTCGAGGGCGATTTGTTTGATCAGCGCTTCGCGCCCAGCAAAGCGCTCCTGCTTTCGCAGAAAACGCCAGCCGGTCAGTGCCAGCTGATCGCCGTAGATGCTCTTATCGAATCCCGGTAGATACGTCTCCAGCGTCAGTTTCCCGCCGCCGAACGTCGGCTTGTCACCGATGCTCGTCACCGAAGGGTATGTTTTTCCACTGTGATGAGCGGTCGTCGCAAAGACACCGGCCGGTGGGATGAGTTTCTCGGGCGCAATAGCGAGATTTGCGGTGGGATAGCCGAGTTCGTGCCCGCGGCCGTCGCCTAAGGTGACATTGCCACGAACCTGATACGCCGATCCAAGCAATGCGTCTGCCTGTTCGAAACGCATCTCATTGATGAGCGAGCGGATACGCGAACTCGAAACCCTTTCAGCGTCGCGCTCGAGCAATGGCGCGGCTTCGAAGGCGCAGGCGTGCGCCTCTAAGACAGTGCGCGCCAGCTCAATATCACCTTCTCGTCCTTTGCCGAAGCGCCATTGATCGCCGACGATGAGAGCGCGAGTGTGCAGCCGCTGCAGCAGGATGTTATTGAGAAATTTTTCGGCAGTGACGCTTTGTATGCGCTCATCGAACGGCAGCAGGAACAAAACGTCCAGCCCACAGCCGGCGAGCAGATTGATCTTCTCGTCCAGCGTGGTGAGACATTTGGGAGCCTGATCGGGGTGTAAGAACTCCTGCGGATGGTGCTCGAAGGTGAGTGCGCCGACAATCGTGCCGGGCTTTCGCAGCGCCTGCAGTCTCGACAGCACGGTGCGATGGCCGATGTGGACGCCATCGAAAACGCCGATGCTCAGCAAAAGATCGGCGCCGGCTTCATAGCTGTCGATGGACCGGACGATGCGCATTGCCGGCTACTCGTTCGCTTCTTCGGCTACGGGGCCTTGTGACGGCATGCTCGCTCCGTCGACGAGAACGCGCGTCGGGGCAATGAGCGCCGGGTCAGCGTCGTGCGTGACGAGATAGCCGCAGCCGATGAGTCTGCCCTCGTGAGTAACGAGCACTTCCGTCTTTGCGTCGGCCGATCCGGCGAGGACAGCGCGGCGCTGGCCCGAGATGCGCACTTCATTGCCGTGCACGAACCGATTGGCAGCCATGTCGTCGACCTCGTAGCGTGGGCATTGCAGCACGCTCAGCGGGTCGATGAGACAGCCCGTCACCTGCGCCGCAATTTGATCCGGACGCACGCTCTCGCGCAGCACGAAAGGACCAGCGCCCACGCGCAGCAGTGCGCCCATGCGTGCCGGGAGATCGAGGCGACGCCCAAGCTCCTCACACAGGACGCGCACGTACGTACCGGCGTCGCAATCGACGAACAAGCGCGCCGTGCGCCCCGCGTGTGCGATGACGCGAAGATTGTGAATCGTCGTCGTGCGTGGCGCTCGCGGCACATCAAGGCCCTTGCGAGCATCTCGATACAGCGGCCGTCCGTCCACCTTCACGGCCGAATGCATCGGTGGGACCTGCAGGTGGGGACCGATGAGCGATTCCGCCCCCGCTTGCAGTGCCAGCGCCCAATTCGTTGCGACTGGCGCCGTCGCGACGACGACGCCTTGTGCGTCGCCGCTGTTCGTGCGCTCGCCGACGACGAGTTCGAAGACGTATTGTTTTCGCGAATGCGGCAGCAGGGGCAACAGTTTGGTCGCCTTGCCGACCGCCAGCACGAGCACGCCACAAGCGGTTGGGTCCAGTGTTCCCCAGTGCCCCACCGCTGCGCCGGCGCACAGGCGCTTCAGCCAATTGCCGAACGCGGCTGAACTTGGACCCGGCGGTTTGAATGCGTTGATGAACCCGAAGGGAGTTTCCACGCGCGAACGGATTCGCGCTGCTATTTCGCGGCCGAGCGCTCGGCGGCCATTTCGGCGCGGACTGCCTCGAGCATGCGCGTCAGCGCATCTGCCAGCGGGCCCGACAGCGTCGCGCCGGCAGCACGAAAGTGACCCCCGCCTCCCAACGCCTTTGCCGCCTCCATGACGTTGACGCGACCACGCGAGCGCAAGCTCAAGCGGTAACTGCCGTCAGGCGATTCCTTCAGGAGCGCCGCAACCTCGCAGTGGTCGACCGCGCGCAACGCGCCCACGACGTCCTCCAGATCTTCGTGTGTCGCGCCGAACTGCTCGAGCAGCGCCTGACTCACGGTCGAGTAACAGATACCATCGTCAGTCAAAACGAACTCGTTGAGCACGCGGCCAAGGATTTTTTGCCCGCTGTAGCTGCGCGTCTGATAAAGCTGTTCCGTGATAAGGTCCTTGTTCGCTCCGATGTTGACAAGCGCAGCCGCCAGCCGAAGCGTGCGCGGGTCTGCATTGCTGTATAAAAAGCAGCCTGTGTCGGAGATGATAGCGGTGAGCAGACAGGTAGCGATGTCGCTGGTCACCGGATGGCCGAGCGCGGTGATCAGATTGAGCACCAGCACGCCCGTCGCCGCCTCGTCCTCGAGCACGTAGTTCCAGCGGCCAAAGCGCTGGTTGCCGAGATGGTGATCGATGTCGATGATGCGCTCTTGCGGCACCCACGCCAGCGCTTCACCGGCGCGCGACTGATCGCTCATATCGAGAAAGACATACAGCGCGCCTTGGTCGATGCCGGTGAACGTGCGCTGCGTTGTGTCCGCGTCGGGCAAAAAGCGCAGGTTCCTCGGCATCTCGTCATCCAGGAAGTAGTGCACGGTCTTGCCCATTGCTTTGAGTGCCAGACCGAGCGCAAACCCACTGCCCAAGACGTCGCCATCGGGCTTCTCGTGTGCGCACATAACGAAGTGCTGGTGGTTGCGGAATGCGTTGGCGACCGGCTCCAGCGTCAACATACCGGCAGAGACGCCGTTACCGCTCACTGCTCTTGCTTTCATCCCGTTTGCGAACCTCGTCGATGACGTGACTCACCCGCACGCCGCGCTCAATCGAACTGTCACGGACGAAGGTGATCGACGGCGTGCGGCGGGTGTTTAGCCGCTTCCCCAACTCCGCGCTCAGAAATCCAGCCGCAGACTGCAGACCTTTCATGGTGTCGCGCGACGTCCGTTCGTCGCCCATCGGGCTTGCATAGACGCGAGCGGACCGAAGATCGGGACTCACCTCGGCGGCTAAAATAGTGACGAAGCCGACCCGAGGATCCTTCAATTGTTCATGCACAAGCTCGCTCAGCTCGCGCACGATCTCGCGCTCGATCCGCAAAAGCCGCTGGCTTTTGCCTTCGGGCTGATCTCGCATTTCTATCACCACACAGGCGTTCGACGTCTAGAGGTACATATCATAGGACTTCCTGGCGGGCGAAGCCTGCCATTTTCCCGCGCCGGCGAGGGAGTCCATGCCAAAAAAAGCCGTGCGTCGGCGTGTTCACAGACGACGCATGTTGAGCAGAGGAGAGGACGGACTGACTACCTCAGCGTGAAGGCAACCACCGCATCGCCTGTTGGATTTGGTGCGAACTGAGCGTCAGCGCTGTTACCACCAAATGCGTTTGCGATGAACTCCTTTCCGCCAGCACAAACGTAGGCGATCGGCGCCGCCTGCGCCCCGCCTCCATGGGGAAGACTCGTTCCATCAAACGTAAACAAGATGCGGCCCGTCCGCGAATCAGCGGCGTGGAATTTTCCATTTCCCTCGCCGAAGAACACGAGATCGCCCGCCACCAGCAGACCGGACTTTGCCGGCTGAGGAACAATGATCTTCCATGCTACTTTGCCGGTTGTGGTGTCGGTCGCGCCAAAGATGCCAAAGTCTCGCACACCGGGGACCACTTCGGCAAACTTCGAGCCGAGGAAGAGTCCTTTGTCGTTAGGACCCTCGTTACTGCGAGGCGTCTGATACAGCGCTGGTTCGTATCGGGCACCGTAGTATACGAACTGTGTTCGCGGACTAAACGCCGCCGGAGGGAATTCGCACCCGCCATCGTCGCCTGGATTGATAAGGAGCTTCTGTTCGTGCGGCGGCTCGTAAAATTTCCCGAGTTTGACATCATGCGGCAACTTGCTGAAGTCGATCGTGCCCGGAACGAAGTCGAGCGGCGTCAACGGTTCCACCGACGACAACGGTTGCGTCGGGGAAGCATTTTGCCAGTCGGGGTCGGTAGGAACGCGAATCTCGCGCACCGGATAGAGCGGCACGCCACTGCGGCGGTCCAGAATGTAGTAGTTGCCGTTCTTGCTACATTCGCCTAAGGCTGGTAATTCTTGACCGTTCTTGCGCAGCGTAAAGAGAATGGCCGGTTGCGCACTGTCATAGTCCCACAGGTCGTGATGAACTTCTTGAAAGGCCCAACGCGGATGACCGGTCGTGACGTCGAGCGCTACGATCGATGAGGAGAAAAGATTGTTGCCGGCGCGGAGGCGACCGTTGATGTCGTTGCCTGCGTTCCCCGTATTGATGTAGAGCAGGCCAAGGCTGGGGTCCACCGCCGGCGTCATCCACACGTGAGCTCCACCGTGTTTCCACGAGTCACCTGCCCAGCCTAAGCCGGGACCTGTCGTAAAGGTGCGCCAAACCTCATTGCCGGTGCTCGCATCGAAAGCCATAACCTGTCCACGGGCCTTATACTCGCCTCCCGACGATCCGACAATCACAAACCCGTTGACGAACTGCGGCGCCATCGTGAGCGTGTAGCGGTCGCGAAAATCCACCACGACCCGCTGCCAAACCGTATGGCCGGTTTGAGCATCAAGCGCTTCCAACACGCCGTCGACTCGCGCACTATACACCCTTCCATTGCCAAAGGCAACGCCACGATTGACCTCACCACAACAGAGCTGCAATTTCGCTAGGGGTGCCAACAGGTGCGGGTGATGCTCCCACAGTTTGTGACCAGTCGCCGCGTCGAGCGCAAAAACGTCATCGTGACCAGTCGTGATGAACATGACACCTTCGACGACGATTGGCGACACTTCGAGCGATGCTTGCGGATCGATCACGCCCGTGTGGAAAACCCATGCCGGCCGCAGCCGCCCTACATTTGTAGGGTTGATCTGATCCAGATTCTGATACCGCATGTTACCCAGGTCGTTCCCGTAATGGGTCCAATCGACGTCCAAGTCTGTAACCGCTGCAGATTGCTTCACCCATGTCAACGCGACGACCGCGCAGAACATGACGATCAAGAGACCACACCATCCAATTCGCTTCATACGCAGCTCAATGGCAACCTCGCCGGAGAATTGTTAGCACTATTATAGGCCGCGACATGACCATTGCAACATGAAAATAATTCATGAAAAATCCATAAAAAATCCGAGCAAGCGCTCGGAACGTGACCGGAACGGACCGCTATGAGGATTGCGTTAGCTGAATTTTTTCATCTTGCTGCTTGCGATGGCGCGGCATCACTTGTCGTCCGACTCGTCCTCGTCGTCGTCCTCGAGCCATTGCCGTGCGGCATCGTCTTTGACCTGGGTCATCGCCCACTCGCGTACCGCCCGGGCGCGATCCTCTTCTCCGCTCTCCACCAGCGCATCAACGAGTTGCGATGCAGTCATTGCCCAGCGTTCGTCCGGATCGTCCGCGCCCAGCACGATTGCGGCGCACAGGTGCGAAATGGAGGCCGCCCACTGACCGAGGTTGGCATATGCCGCTCCCAGATCCGCATGCAGACCTTGCGCGCCGGGAAACGCCTCCACGCCCGCTCGCAGCAAGTGCTCTTCACGCTCGTCATTGCCGAGCTCCAAGCACAGCGAGGCCATGAGCTGAATCCCTTCGGGCCCAAGCTCGCCGGACGACTCGACCGGTTCGAGCAGGCTGAGTGCGCGGCGCAGCTCCGACCGTTGCTCGGGCGTCCAGGGATCGTCACCGTCACCGTGGGCAACGATAACGTTGAAATAAATCTCGTGGGCCTGATCAACGACGTCGCGGTCCATCGTTAGGCGCTCGCGGCCGCAACTTGCTCCATTGCGAAGGCTTCGATAACGTCGCCTTCTTTGAGATCGTTGAAGTTCTCGATCGCCATGCCGCACTCGTAGCCCTCTTGAACTTCACGCACGTCGTCTTTAAACCGCTTCAACGATGAAAGCTTGCCTTCGTAGATCTGAACGCTGTCGCGCAGCAGCCGGACGCTGGCATCGCGAACGATCTTGCCGCTCTTGACGTAACAGCCCGCGATCGTGCCAACCTTGCTGACCTTGAATATTTGCCGCACTTCCGCCTGGCCGAGAACAACCTCTCGCTCCTGAGGCTTGAGCATACCAGTCATGGCGGATTTGACTTCATCGATGACATTGTAGATGACGTCATACAGCCGGACATCGACGCCTTCGGTCTCCGCCTTGCGCGTGATGGTAGCGTCGGGGCGGATGTTAAAGCCGATGATGATGGCGTTGGATGCACTTGCCAGCATGACGTCCGACTCATTGATGCCGCCCACGCCCGCATGAATGACGCGCGTGCGTACCTCTTCGTTTGCCAGGCTGTCGAGCTGCGTGCGCAGTGCTTCGGCTGAGCCTTGAGCATCGGCCTTGATGATGAGGTTGAGATCGCGCTGTCCACTCTCTTTGGCTTGTGCCAAGAAGCCGTCGAGCGTCACCATGCGCTTGGTCGTTGCCATGCGCACTTCGCGTTTGCGCTGGCTGCGCTTAGCGGCGAGCTCGCGTGCGTCGCGCTCGTCGGAGACGACCTCGAGGATGTCGCCGGCTGCGGGAACATCGGAAAGACCCATGATCTCGGCGGGAATCGATGGGCCGGCGCGTTTGATGGCTTTGAGCTTGTCATCGAAGAGGGCCCGAACGCGGCCCCAGGCGGAGCCGACAACGACGATGTCGCCCACGCGCAGCGTGCCGTTTTTTACCAGCACGGTTGCAACCGGACCGCGCGAGCGGTCCAACTGCGCTTCGATGATGACGCCCTGGGCACGGCGGTTTTTGTTTGCCTTGAGCTCGGCCAGGTCAGCGTTGAGCAGCACCATCTCGAGCAGCTCGTCAATGCCGGTCTTCTGCTTGGCTGACACAGGGATAAACTGCGTCTGCCCGCCCCAGTCTTCGGGCGTCAGACCTAGATCGGAGAGCTGTTGCTTGACACGGTCGACGTTTGCATTCGGTTTGTCGACTTTGTTGACCGCGACAACGATGGGAACGCCCGCGGCGCGCGCATGATTCATCGCTTCGGTCGTCTGCGGCATGACGCCGTCGTCGGCGGCGACCACCAGGATGGCAACGTCCGTCACCTTGGCGCCGCGCGCGCGCATCTCGGTGAACGCTTCGTGACCGGGCGTGTCGATGAAGGTTACCTTGCGGTCGCCGTACTCGACGGTGTATGCACCGATGCGCTGCGTAATGCCGCCAGCTTCGCCCGCGGCCACCTTGGTGGAACGAATGGCGTCAAGCAGCGACGTCTTGCCGTGGTCGACGTGCCCGAGCACGGTGACGACTGGCGGCCGCGGCGTGAGCGAGCCGGCTGGGTCGGAATCGACGACGATCTCCGCGACTTCTTCGCCCGCTTCCTTAACGGTCGTGTTGAAGCCGAAACGCCGAGCGACTTGCGACGCCACGTCGGGCGGGATGTGCTGATTGATCGTGGCCATCGTACCCATCTTGATAAGCTGGGCGATGACCTGGCCTGCGCCGACTTCCATCGTCGCAGCCAGCTGCTGCACCGTAATGAGATCCGGGATTTCGAGATCTTTGAGGACCGCCGGCTCGGTGGTGGCCGCGGCGACCGACGCGGCTTTATGGCGCGGCTGCGTTTTCTTGAGCAACTCCTCGCGCTCACGCTCTTTGCGGTCGCGTTCGAGGTCTTCACGCGAGCGCTTGCGTCCGCCTGAGGGAGCCTGGCTCGTCGGGGGCGGGCCCGTGGCCGGACCAACGCCGACGCCCGGCCGACCAGGCATAGGACGGCCAAGACCATCACGTCGTGGCATTGGGCGAAAGGTGCTCGTGGTCGGCGCGCCCGGGGGCCGGGGCTGTGCAACAAACGGACGCGCGGGCGGCCGCTCTTGCCTGGGCGGTGGGGCGGGTCGCGCTGCCGCCGGCACGGGCGTGGACGGAGAAGCAGACGCTGCCGGAACGACTTTATGCGGAGCTGCCGGACGCGCCGTACGCGGCGCGCTCGTCGGTACAACCTTGAGTTGCGGTTCGAGCGGCGTGGGCTCGACGGGTGGCGCCGCCGGCGCGGGCTGCTCTTGCGCAGGCTGCATCGCGGCTTGTGGCGGCGCGACCTCGGCAACCTCTGTTCGCTTCGCCGTCGCTGCGGCCGTGGCAGCACCGTTCCCGGCCACCGCCTTGGGCGAGGGCTTATGGGTCTTCGCGGCTTTCGCCAAGTTGCCCAGCAAGACACCCTTGACGATCTGTGCGCGATGCTGATCGATCACGCTCATGTGCGTCGAAGCGCTAATGCCCACTTTGCTGAGCAGCGCTATCGTGTCTTTACTAGAGAGGTTGAGCTCCTTCGCGAGCTCGTGAACGCGTACGGTTGCTGCCATTCTTTCCTTTAACGGACCTAAAGGTCCGTTGCTTCATTTGTCGTTAAAGGTCCGTTGCTTCAATTTCGTTCCTTTTAACGGACCTAAAGGTCCGTTGCTTCATTTAGCTGTCGTAGCGGCGGGGTCTGCCAGCGCTCGGTAGCGCTTATTCTTCTTCACCGCCCGCGCGCACTCCGGTGAACACAGATACGCTCCACGCCCTACCCCCCGGCCGGCGGGGTCGGCCTGCCAGCCGTTCGGGGTGCGCACGAAACGCGTGAGCCGGCGCTTTTCAATGCGGCTCTTGCAAACCACGCACTGCCGGATCGGCACATGACCTTTATTCACCTTGCCTAGTTCCCCACACCAGTCCTGTTGGGCTGAAGCTGGCCTAGCTCTCCGGCTCCTCGGATTCGTCGTCCGAACCGGCGCGTTGCAGCTCTTGCAGTTTGCGGATAAGATCCTCGTCCTCGGCGAGCAATTCCGGCGTCAGCTCGACTCCAGTCTCCTCGGCTGCGATCTCAGCCATCGCCGCAACATGTTCGTGTTCCTTCTCCTCCTCAGCGCGCTGCTCGACGAGCTCTGCCCATTGCTCTTCGCTGTGGATGTCGATGCGCCAACTCGTGAGCTTGGCGGCCAAGCGCACATTTTGGCCTTCCTTACCGATGGCCAGCGAGAGCTGGTGCTCAGGCACGACCGCCTCGGCAAGATGTTCGCGCTCGTTCAAATGAACCGAAACGACTTTGGCCGGTTGCAGCGCGTTGGCCACGTAGCCCGCGGCGTCGGCAGCCCACTGGATCACGTCGATCTTTTCACCGTGCAGCTCTTCGCTAATGTTGTTGACGCGCGAGCTGCGGGGTCCAAGACAAGCGCCCACCGCATCGATATCTTCCTCTTGGGTCCACACCGATACTTTGGATCGGGATCCGGCCTCGCGCGCGACGTCCTTGATGTCAACCAGGTCCTGGTCAACCTCAGGGATCTCTTGCTCAAAGAGGCGGCGCACGAGATTGGGATGGCTGCGCGACAAGATGACTTGCGGACCTTTGTTCGTTTTCCGAACTTCCATGACGTAAACGCGGACGCGCGAACCGATGCGGAAACTTTCCCCCAGCACCTGCTCGGACAGCGGCAGGATGGCCTCGGCTTTATCCAGATCGACGAACATGTTGCGCTGTTCGTAGCGCTGCACGGTGCCCGTGACGAGCTTGTCGAGTTTCTCGTTGAACTCGTCGAACACCATGTCGCGTTCAGCTTCACGAATGCGCTGCACGATGACTTGCTTGGCGGTTTGCGCGGCAATGCGTCCGAATTCTTTGGGCGTCACCTCGACGTCAAAGTTATCGCCGACCTTGAATTTGGCGCCGGCTTCGGCCGCGCTGATCTCGATCGCCGGATCGGCTACCTCTTCGACCACTGCCCGGCGAGCGAAGACGCGGTACGACCCGTCGTTGCGGTCTACCGTGACGATTGGGTTGCCGACGGTTTCCGCCTCGCGTACGAAGTTGCGCTTGTAGGCGGATATGAGGGCGGCCTCGAGAGCTTCCAGCAGCGTTTCAGCCGGCAGGTTGCGATCCCGCTCCAACTCTTTGAGCGCTTCGATGAGCTCCGGGTTTGGCTTGGCCGGGGCGACTGCGGCAGACCCGTTCCCGGCTGCTGCCTTCTTGAGCGTCTTGCGTGGCGCCATTGCTGTGTATTCCATCCCTTAAGACTACGAAAGGAGTGGGCAACCCACTCCTTTTCAGGACATCGAACCTATTTTACCAGATGAGTGCTGCCTTCGCAAGGGGTGCCGATGACGGTTTCGTCACGCGGGTTTAGCGCTTCTCGGCCGATCGTGCTTTCCTTTTGAGATCCTCGCGCGGATCGTATACTAAATTGGCACGCTTGATTGCCGCATACGGCAGCGGTGTCGGGCCGGCGTACTTGTCGTCCACAGTGACGGCGGTATCATCTGCGTCCGCGATGGCTCCAGTGAACTCGACACGGTTTTTAATACGCAGCGTGGTGATGACGTTGATCTCGCGCCCGCGAAAACGTTTGAAGTGTTCGGGCCGCAGCAAAGGCCGGGCCAGGCCGGCGGATGCGACCTCCAATTGAAAGAGCGGCGCGGGTGGCGGCAGCTCCTCGATGCGGTTCTCCACATAGCGCGCCACCGCTTCGCACGCGTTGGAATCCACGCCGCCAGGCCGATCGATCGTGAGGCTGATGTGGTGCAGGCGGTGTTCCTTGCGCACACTGCACTTGAGCACTTCAATGTCTGCAAACGAAGGCAACTGAACCATCCGCTCGCAGATCGCTTCGATCTCAGGCTGTCCGAAAGGCTGCATCACAGCAGTCGTTGCATTTCCGCAATCTCCACGCCCGCCGCCAAGAGTGTTTTGCGGATCTGCGATGCGACGTCCACCGCATTCGGAGTGTCGCCGTGGATGCACAGCGTGTGCGCCCGTACGTCGACGTGCTTCCCGTTGCTGGCTGTTACCCGTGCATTGACCACAATGTCGAGCGCCTGTGCTGCTGCTTGCTTGGGATCCTCGATGACTGCGTCGCGATGCGTTCGGCTGCGCAAGGATCCGTCTGGTTCGTAGACGCGATCGCAAAAGGCCTCGGACGCAACGCGCAAGCCGGCAGCCTTGGCGGCGGCGATCACATGCGACCCAGCCAGGCCCACCAAGATGAGGTTGCGGTCGTACGCGACGACCGCGTCTGCAACGGACGCGGCCAGCGCGGCGTTCTTCGCCGCGTCGTTATAGAGCGCTCCGTGCGGCTTGACGTGCACGAGTGTCACCCCGAGCGAACGGGCAACCGCATCCACGGCGCCAATCTGATAGATGAGGACATGGCGCAGCTCGTCAGCGCTGATTTCGATCGTTTGGCGGCCGAAGCCTGACTGGTCCGGATACGACGGGTGCGCTCCAACCGCCACCTTGTGCGATGCGGCCGCTTTGACGGTGGCGGCGATCACGCCCGGATCACCTGCGTGAATGCCGCACGCGATGTTTGCAGAGGTCACGTAGCGGAAGATCGGCTCGTCGTCGCCGAGCCTTCGAGCGCCAAATGATTCGCCGACGTCGGCGTTGAGATCAACCCGCCGGGTTTGACTCATCGGGGGCCTCGCTTAGCGCTTGCATCTTCTCAACCAGAGCGACCCCCGCTTGCGCCAGCGTCACCTGCGCCAACTGTACCTCGTCGCCAGGCCGCAATTGCGCGGCGTCAGGTAAATCTGCAGTGATTACGGTGAGCGGTACCGCGTAGCCTCCGGTGGTTTGGTGTTCGGCAAGTAAAACGACCGGCAACCCGTCGCTTTGGAGCTGCACGCACCCTGCGCAGACCCCGCACGACAGCACGTCGAAGCCGTCATAGCCGGCAAGCGGTTTCCCCTCGAGCCGCAAACCTTGACGGTTGCTTCTCGGCGACACGCGATACAGCTGACTGCAGAGAAGCGTCAGGTCGCCGGCCGCAAAGCGCGACGCATGCGGTCCCAACAGGACACGCAGCGTCGCCGGCTGGCGCCAAAACGGACGCGCCGACGTGCGGATCGATCGACTACCTTCGGGAATATCACCCTCGATTTCATGGAGCGAGAGCGTGTCGCCGCGCGCAAGTGGGCGCCCCAGGCCGCCAAAGCCGGCGCTGACGTCGGTGCTGGCGCTGCCGAAAACGAGCGGCACGTCGATGCCGCCGTAGAACGCAATGTACGAACGCAGCCCACGCTCCGCTGCGCGCAGCTTGACCTCAGAGCCGGCTCTAACGCGAAACGAATTCCACAGCGGCTTCTTTCCGCCGGCAACCGTGAGTTGCGCGTCCGCTCCCGTGACTGCGATGCGCACGTCGCGCAGTGCCCTGAAGCTGATGCCGGTCACGGTCGCTTCGATCAGCGGCGCATTCTGTGCATTGGAAACCAGCCGATTGGCGGCCCGCGCGCTGAGCCAGTCTGCTGAACCCGATGGCGAGACGCCAAGTTCGGCAACGCCGGACCGCCCACGATCTTGCACGGTCGAAAGCAATCCGGGATCGAGTATTTCTACGGAGGCGGGAGCAGTCATAGAATCGTGGCTTGTGCCTCGTCCAGCGATGTCACGGCGTGGAATCGAACAGCGTCTCCCGGTCGAAAGGTTGCCGGGTGCTCGCGCTTTGGGTCGAAAATCGTGGCGCTGGTCTTGCCGACAATCCGCCACCCGCCTGGCGATGCTCGAGGATAAATTCCGGCTTGACCGGCAGCAAAGCCGACGCTGCCGGCGGGGACACGAACACGCGGCGTCGCCAAGCGCGGCAGTTTCAACTTTTCGGACAAGCCGATCAGGTATGGAAAGCCGGCGTTGAATCCAAGAAACGCGACGCGATAGGTCGGCCGGCAAAATTCTGCGCGGACCTCATCGGGGCGCAGTCCGGTCTGCGCCGCAACGTCCTCGAGGTCGAGCGCGTTCTCAGGCGAAAAAGACACACCCACGTCGACCGTTCGCGAGTGGCTGACGGCGGTTTCATCCGCCGTTTCCATAGCGCCGCGAATCGTTGCCATGACGATCGCGAGCTGGGTGACAGACGGGTTGAAACGGACGAGTACGGAGCCGTATGCGGGCGCGACGTCGACAATCGCATCGCCGAGCGCGCGCTTGAGCGACGCGTGCAGAGCCCACACCCGAGCGACCGTCTCAGGTGTGATCGTGTCCCCCAAAACAGCGAGCACCGCGGCGTCTCCAACGGGAAGGATCTCTCCTCGCAGACTCATGGAGGCTCGTCCGCGCCGCTTGGCCGCTCTTCCTTCTGCACCATGAGCAGGGACGCGTTACGCCCCTGCGCGAGTAAACGTGCGCCGCTTCATTGAATCGTGGCCAGATGAGCACGCTGCATTTCTCCCCGCGACACAACCGGGCCAATGAGATTCGCTGGCAAGCTTGGGGCGAAGCGACGTTTGCGCGAGCAAAAGAGCAAGGCAAGCCCGTCTTGCTCGCAATCTCGGGCGTGTGGTGCCACTGGTGTCACGTCATGGACGAAACCACCTATTCTGACCAGGCGGTCATCGACCAGATCAATGATCGCTTCGTCCCCGTTCGCGTCGACACCGATCAGCGCCCCGATATCAATGCGCGCTACAACATGGGCGGCTGGCCGACCACCGCGCTACTGACGCCCGAGGGTGAAGTGCTGTACGGCGGTACGTACATTCCGCCCGACGCGATGCGACAGGTGCTCAAACAGATCGATGACTTCTATTCTCAGGCCGACAACCGGCTATCGATCGCCAAACGTGTGTCCGAGATGAAAACCGTGCGCGCGGCACGCACCCGAACGCCTGGCGGGGGCGATCTGGATCCTCACACCGCAGCCAACGTCGCGGCGCTGCTCTCGTCAGCGTTCGACGACGAGTATGGCGGCTTTGGCACCGATCAAAAGTTTCCGCACGTCAGCGCGCTGCACTTTTTGCTCGACGACTATGCACGCCACCAGGACGACCGTGCCAAGACCATCGTGAAAAAAACGTTACATGGCATGGCCGGCGGTGGGATGTACGATCACGTGCAGGGCGGGTTTTTCCGATACTCGACAACGCGCGATTTCTCGATCCCGCATTTCGAGAAAATGCTCGAAGACCTCGGCGGCCTTTTGCACGCCTGCGCCCGCGCCGGCGCTAGTTTCGACGATGCAACGCTGCGCTCGGTTGCGATCGACGTGCAGCGTTATCTCGACGACCACTTGTGGAACGGCGAACTCGGCGGCTATGGCGGCTCGCAGGATGCAGACGAGGAATATTACAGCCTCGATGCGGCGGCTCGCGCAACGCTGACCGAGCCGTACGTCGACACGACGTTGTACACATCGTGGAACGCACAGGCCGCGCGTGCTCAGTTGCTGAGTGCGCCGCTGCTCGAGCCAAGCGGCGTCGACGTTGCTGCCTGGACCGAGCGCGGGCTTGCGGTGCTCGACACGCTGTGGACGAAACTTTTGGTTGACGGAATGATGTGCCGCTATTTCGACGGCGCTCCCCACATCCGCGGCTTGCTGGCGGATCAGGTGTGGTCTTCGTGGGCCGCGCTCGCCGCGCTCGAGGTGACTGGCGAGGCGTGCTGGCTCGAGCGATGCGGTAGCCTCATCGAGCACACCGAAACCCTGTTTGACAAGGATGCGGAGGGCTACGT
>JALYZV010000147.1 GCA_030948685.1 Vulcanimicrobiota bacterium
GTGCGGTGCAGCGCAGAAACGATGCCCAAGCTGACCGAATTCTGAAACGACTCTGGTTCGCCGATGGCGAGCACGAACTGACCCTGCTGCAACGCATTCGAGTTGCCCAGTGGCAGCGCAGGCGGCAGATTCGATCCACGAACCTTGAGGATCGCGAGGTCTGTGGTATTGTCTGCGCCCACCACCTCAGCATCGACTTGGCGACCGTTCGCCAGCAACACCTGAACGTGGTCAGCATGATAGATCACATGCGCATTGGTGGCGACAAAAGCCGTATCGCCTTGGCGCTTGACGATGAACCCCGATCCCGATGCCTTGGCGGTGAAGGGCTGACTTTGCGGTGGCCCTTGGTCGCCGAAGAACTGCCGGAAGAACGGGTCATTTTGGAACGGATTGTAGATGTTTTGAACGCCGTGGACGGTCGCTTTGATCAGCACGACCGAGGGCTCCGTCTGTTTCACCACATTGATGATGCGCTGCTCGAAGTCGCTGTTGCTCGATTGCCCGAGGGGAGCGGCCGAGGCCGCGTCGATCGTCGCAGCGGCCTGTTTTGCGTGCATGAGCTTGGGCGCCACGAAGGTGACGATGAACGCGCCGATCAGCACGCCAAGAAGTCCCATGAGCAGGAAGCCGAGCGACGTACGGGTTTGGGAACTCATCGTTATTTACTACACTCCTCTTGACGGTGGGGCTAGAAGGGCGCGCCGCAGCTAGCCCGCGGCATCACCGGCGCCTGAAAATTTGTACCTGCGGCATGATGGAAATGTTGCCTTGGGCCATTGAACGCCCTTGTTGTCCCGTTACACGGGCAAAGGGCGAAACGGGTCAATTAGCACTATAGCATCGAGAGTGCTAACGCGTCAAGATTGCTTGGCTGCTCAGGGGCCGCGCCCAGCGACCGAGGCCGCAAAGAACCCGTAGAGCAAACTGTAGCCGACGGTGGCAGCGATGGCCGCTTTGTTTGACATCTTGAGGAGCTGGATGAGCGCAAAAGCCACCACCACGTAGTACCAGACATTGAGTACCGTGTATGCGGAGAGAAACGCAGCCAGCGCAGCATCGTGCGGGACCAGCCAGGCAAGCGATGGCACCATGACGAGATCGAGTGGGCTTTTGATGGTGGCCGGATTGCGCAGCGCCACAAGGCCGGCGTTGACGATCCCCGCGACGCCATAGACGGCATACGAGTTGAGCGCGGCCACCCATGCCTGGCCAAAACTCGTCCGACCGCGGCTGACGGTGGCGGCGATGAAGAAAAAGAGCGCGATCAGAAACCACGTGATCCACGGTAAGGTGAGCGCACCTACTATAAAGAGAGAATGTCGTAAACCAGCGACCTGCGCAGCGGCAATCCGTTCCTGCAGGCGCTCGCCGGGTGGCAGCACGGCGATTCTGTGCGCCTCGGAGAGCGACAGCAGATGCATCTGCGCCGGCTCAGCGATGAGGACCGCCCCGAGCGTCAAAGCAAGCCCGGCCAGCGCTGCCCATCCCCACATCGGTCGCTCACGCAGTCGCGCGAAAGCAACGCGCGGCTTGACGAGCACCAAGACGTAGGTGACGAGGCCGTCAAGGCTCACCCAGGCGAGCTACTTCGTCAATGTAATCAGCACTTGTTGGCTGGGAACAGACAGGGCATGGAGCACGAAGGTTGACGGATCGTACCATTCGTCAAAGTTGACTTGGCCCGTGATCGAGAGGACAACGTCACCTGCGGGCACGCCGCTTGGACGAACCGCTCCCGGATGCTGATCCACATGCGCGACGAACTGGAGCACCGATCTCGGCGCAATCTCCGAGAACTGGCTTGCCTTGGACGCATGAATCTGCGCCGGCAATAGGGCGAAGCCGCTCATGAGCGCTCCCTCGAGGATGTACGCATTTTTGATGCCGCGCGGATTCGGCAGCGGCGCTGTTCCAGGAACACCGTCGATGGTGATGACTGCACCATTCCGATCGATCGCCGCGCGCGCGATGGTTTGCGCATCAGCAGACCTGGCGTACGTGCCGCTGTACGCTTTCGGCGCGAGCGTCGCCGCGTCGAGGATCTCATCGATGGTGAAGTTGAGCGAACCCGCCATGGTTTCGGTCTCGTGAATGGTGAACCCGACATCGCTACGCTTGATGGTGACGGTGCTCTTGCCCAAAGCATCGCCGCCCTTGCTGATTGTGTAATTGTACGTACCATCGGGCGGCGCTGCCGCTCCGCCTAGGGTGACGGCTGCCGGGGTCGGCGAAGCGCTGACGGCGGCAGCAATGACAAGGGCTAGTATCACGATGATCCTCCCGCGTCTACGGTGGGGCTAGCGGCGCTAGCAGCTCCGGGTGCGGTGACACCCGGTACCGGTGCGATCATGCCCTGGGTTGAGGCCATCGCGGTCAGCCCGCCGATGGCGCCAAGGCTCATGGTTTCGACAGCCGTGCTCGGCACGATGATCATGGCACCCTTTTCTTTGAGCCCCTCGTAGAGCATGTTCATGGCGCGCAAGTGCAGCGCCACTGGGTTGCCCTCATACGACTTCGCGGCTTGCACGAACGATTCCGCGATTTGACGCTCTGCGTCGCCGAAAATGACGCGCGCCTGACGTTCCCGCTCGGCCTGCGCTTGCCGCGACATCGCATCCTGGAGGTTTTCAGGAATCTTGATATCGCGAATCTCGACCGACTGGACGGTGATGCCCCACGGCGTCGTGCGTCCGTCGATTGCTTGCTGCAGATTCGCGTCGATTGCTTGACGGTTCGACAGCAAGTCGGCCAGGAAAGTGGTGCCGATGATGTCGCGCAGCGCGGTTTGTGCGGCCCAGCCGATGGCGTCGCGATAGGACGCAACCTCCAGTGCTGCCTTTTTGGCATCCCACACGACCCAAAAGAGCACTGCGTCAACGTCAACCGGCACGGTATCTTTGGTCAGGGTTTGCTCGGCAACGAAGGTACTGGTTTGTACTCGCTGATCGATCCAGGCGGCCACGCTGTCGATGGCGGGAATGATGAAGAAGATACCGGGTCCAGCGAGGCGCTCGAAACGGCCAAGCCGCAGCACGATAGCCTTCTCCCAGGCCTTGGCGATTTGGATTGACGTCAGCGCCAGCAAGGCGAAAATGACGCCGGCCACGACGTAAAGCATGGACCCCGTGTTCGCTAAAAGCCACACGCCGCCAGCAAAGAACACGAACGCGAGCAGCCATGAGATGGCGTTGCCGAAGTGGATCGACGGGCTACCCGCGATAACGGCGCCGCTCGGCGCTGGCGGTGGAACGACGGTGACGGTTGGCATGGTTGCTGTTAGCCTCCGGTTATTTTTGGGTTGTGGTGATGGAACGTCATTGGCGGCTGGCCGCTACCCGCTTGATCGCGTGCACGAGTTCCTCGCCAGTAAAACCAAACGCTTGAGCCTCGGCGAGAGCCCGCTTTGAGATATCCATAAGTCGGTCGCGCCGCTTCGACGATCCCGCCGGAGCAGGCTCGGAGATGAACGTGCCCCGTCCGCGAGTGCTGGTGAGGACGCCATCACGCTCGAGCTCAGCGTAGGCGCGGTTCACCGTGTTGGGGTTAATGGAGAGATCGATCGCCACTTCGCGCACGGTGGGCAGCTGGTCGCCGGGTCGTAGGTCGCCACGTGAGATCGCGTGCAAGATCTGCTCCCTTAATTGAAGGTAGACTGGGATGCCGCTGGAGTCATTCAGATGGAACAAGTCAGTTGTTACATGTCCTATTGTCTTAATGTTTTGAGACAAGTATAAACCAAGCGCACTGGCCGTGTCAAGCCTCCCTGGAGCAGGCTGCGCCCACACATCCTGGGGCGTTGCGGCGTGGACTGGCCGCCACTCGCGCGTGATAGGTTCGTTATGATTGCGTTCGTCGCGGCGCTGGCCGCGTTGATGCTGGTTGGCGCTCCGAGCCCAAAACAGCATGGCCATCATCGACATCCCTCGTCTGCGCGAATCGCTGCAATGAGCGTGAGGCAGGACACAGCGCTGCAGCATCGAGTCGCAAGAATGGCAAGGCTTGCATTGTTGCTGCGGCGCGAGGCACTGCTGCACCAATTCCTCGTAGCGGCAATGACGCAACGACCACTGTACCGCGATGATGCGACCTACAGGCTCGACGCGGGCGTCGAAGTCTCCGAGACGGAGGTTGCTCTTGATTTCTTGGACAGCGCGATCATCCGCACTCACGTCCGAAGTATGCTTGCGACCTCGCTGACATTTGTACTCACCGCAACAGTGATCGACGCCGCTGGCGCGACTGGCCGCGCATCGACGATTGTCACGTTGCAACCGAGGCAGGCTCGAATCGTCGAGCTTCTCAGCCCCGCGAAATTATCGCCCGCTTCATTGATATGGAGCATTGAGGCTCTTTCGTTGGCAGGCTAAGCGCCCAACCCGCCTAAATCACACCGAGCATGCTGCATGAGTTCTTCCCAACACCGCTGGGTGAAGCGTCTCACAAGCCGCTGAAAGACCCTGCGGACGATTTCTTGCGGGTCATTCCCTTAGGCGGGTGCGGTGAGATCGGCCGCAACACCACTGTCTACGAGACCAAGGACGACATCGTCGTCGTCGATGCCGGCGTACAGTTCCCCGAAGAGGAAATGCTCGGCGTCGATCTGGTCATCAACGACATGTCCTACCTGCTCGAGCGCCGCACCAAGGTTCGCGGCCTCGTCCTGACCCATGCACACGAGGACCACATCGGCGGAGTGCCGTTCTTTCTGGCGCAACTCAACGTGCCGGTGTATGGAACGGATGTGACCCTTGCGCTTCTGCGCGGTAAACTGCGCGAGCACAAATTGCTCGCAGAATCTGACTTACGGGTCGTCGATCCCGGCGACACGGTGACCGTCGGCGCGATCGCCGTGGAGTTCATAACGGTGACGCACAGCGTGTCGGGTTCGTGTTCGCTCGCGCTGCGCACGGCGCTCGGTACCGTCATCCATACCGGCGATTTCAAATTCGACCAAACCCCGATCGATAATCGACCAACCGACATGGCCTCGCTCGCGGCTCACGGCCGCGACGGAGTGCTGTTGTTGGCGTCGGATTCGACCAATGCTGAACTGCCCGGTCACACGCTGTCTGAGCGCGTGGTCGGCGAGACATTCAACGACATCTTTGCGCAATGCAGCGGGCGCATCATTATTACCATGTTTGCGTCAAATGTGCCGCGTCTGCAGCAGACCGTGGATGCCGCAACTCGCCACCATCGCAAAGTGTGTTTTGTCGGCCGCAGCATGCAAAACGTTAGCGGGATCGCTCTCGAGCATGGTTACCTCGAGATTCCGCATGGCGTTCAGATACGCGATCACGAGATCGACAATTATCCAGACAACAAGCTCGTGATCTGCACGACGGGCAGCCAGGGAGAGCCGATGTCGGCGCTTGTGCGCATGGCTGCCGACGACTACAAACGAGTCAAGCTCAAACGCGGCGACACGGTCATCATCTCCGCCACGCCAATCCCCGGCAACGAGCGCAGTATCGGTCGCACCATCAACAATTTGTTTAAGCTCGGCGTCAATGTCATATACGGCCAACAGCGCCTGGCACACGTCTCCGGCCATGGCCGTCAGGAAGAGCTGCTGCTCATGATCAACCTGACGCAGCCGAAATACTTCCTGCCCGTTCATGGGGAGTACCGCATGCTCGTCCAGCATGCCCGGCTGGCCGAACGAGTGGGCATTGCGGCGGACAACATTTTCGTCGCTGAAAACGGCGATGCACTCGAGATCACCCGCAGCGGCGCACGCTTCGGTGGCCGCATCTCCGGCGCGCCCGTGTATGTCGACGGACTTGGCGTGGGCGACGTCGGCGCGGTCGTGCTACGCGACCGACGGCATCTGTCGGGCGACGGCATGATCGTGATTACCGTGACCGTTGACAGTGTAGACGGCAAGGTGCTGGCAGGTCCTGACATCACCTCGCGCGGCTTTACCTACGGCGGCGACGGCGACGGAGTACTGGACGAAGTGCGCCGCGAGGCATCACGCATCATGGAGGAAGGCGCCAAGCATAGCCTTACGGAGTGGACGGCGATCCGCGAACGCGTCCATAAGGGATTGCAGAAGTTCATCTATGACCGGACCAAACGGCGGCCGATGATCGTTCCTGTGGTCATGGAAGTCTAGGGCGAGTGGCGCAAGCCTCTGTCGCGCTTGAAGCGCGAGAACTAGAGACACCGTATACCTCAGTCTGGACCGACACGTGGCGCCGCTTCCGTCGCAGCCCGTCCGCGCTCATCGGCTTGGGGATCATTTTTCTGCTGGCGGTTTGCGCGACGTGGGCGCCGGCAATCTCCGGGCACACGGATCCGCTGGCGCAAAATCTCACCGCGCCGACGCTCGCGCCCTCAATCCATCATCTCGCCGGCACCGACAAGCTCGGGCGCGATATCTTCACACGGCTGCTGTTCGGCGCCCGGCTATCGGTTGAAATCGGTCTTGTCTCGGTCGGCATCGCCTTGGCGATCGGCACCGTGGTGGGCCTCATCTCGGGCTACTGGGGCGGCAAGCTTGACACGATCCTGATGGGGCTCATGGATGTGATGCTGGCGTTTCCAACCATCATCTTGGCGATCGCGATCTCCGCAGTCTTGGACCAGCGCGTGAGTGACGCGGTCAAGCTGTTTTTCGCCATCGGCATCGTCGCCATACCGGTCTATGCTCGCATCGCGAGATCGTCCGTCCTGTCGGTGAAGGAAATGGAGTTTGTCGAAGCTGCCAGGGCGGTCGGCAACGGTTCGTTCAAGCTTCTCTTCAAACATGTGTTGCCCAATATCGCGGCCCCGCTGATCGTGCAGGCCACGCTGGGCGTCGGCACGGCCGAGCTTGATTCGGCTGGCCTCTCATACCTCGGACTTGGCATCCAGCCGCCAACCCCCGAGTGGGGTTCGATGCTCAATGATGCACGCGATTACTGGCTCATCGCACCGTGGGCATTGCTCTTTCCAGGTTTGGCCATTTCGATTACCGTGCTGGGTTTCAATTTACTTGGCGATGGCTTGCGCGACGCGATCGACCCAAAATCTAAGTAGAGCCTTTCGGCGGCCGCAATCCTCCGTGCCGTTTGAGTAGGCTCGCGTTCGCGCTTCATCGAACGCTTGTACGCAGAACATGAGACAGATCAAGGTGGCGCGCTCGCGGCGCGTCGACCCGCTCCCCGGTCTGACGCTCAATCTTGAGATCATGGGCATCGGACTACTTTGCGTTGCTGCACTGCTTGCGCTCGCGCTCTCAATGGCGCATGGACGATCCGGCTCGCTCGGACCGATTGCAGCACAAGCGCTGCGTGGTGGATTCGGAGCCGGAGCATGGCTCGCGGTTGGTCTGCTGGCCGTCGTTGCGGTGATCGTTTTCCTCGAACTCCATGCGGTGCGCAAGCTTACGCTTTTCTCTCTCTGCGCAGCCGGTGAGTTTCTGATTCTCGACGGCTGGCTTGGGATGGGTGGCCGCGGTGGCCTCATCGGCAATGCCGTTGGCCACGGATTTGGGTGGCTCTTCGGAACGCTCGGCGCCGTCATCGTCTTCGCCTTTGGCGCGATTGCCTTTATCGTGGTGCCGACTGGGCTTTCGCTCAAGTCAAGCTTCGCGACGCTGGGCCGGACTGCGGAAAAGGCCTGGGCCGCAGCGGCCCCTGCACTCACGCCGCTTCTCAAACGGCGCGAGCGTCGCGCAACGCCGTACCCTTTGGAGATCCCCAGCGCAGTTCGGCCCGAGGCGCGCATGCAAGCTCCCTCGATACGCTCGGAACCAACGACCGGAGTTGCGACTGCGTACGATCCGGCGCGTGACGCAGTCGTGGTCGAGACGGCCAGCGTCGCGCCGCCGCTCGAGCATGTGGTTGATGGCAGGGCTGCGATCGTTCCCGTTGAGGCAGAGCGCCACCGCGATTCGAAGCGATCGGCCCTTGCGCAGCCGTCCGAGCGAAAGATGATCCCTCCGGGCGACTACCGCTTGCCCGACTATGCGCTCTTCAACCCACCGGAAAAACGCGTCCACGACGAGGCGAGCGCAGCCGTGCTCTTGGAGGAAACGCTTGCATCCTTCGGTGTCAGCGGCAGAGTCACGCACATCGAACGCGGTCCGAGCGTGACGCGCTACGAGATAACGCCTGGCCGGGGCGTGAAGGTCAGCGCCATCAAGTCGCTGGCGGACAACATTCAATTGGCGTTAGCGGCACAAAGCGTTCGCATCGAGGCGCCGATTCCTGGCAAAGCGGCGGTCGGCATCGAGGTACCGAACAGCGCCGTCGCCACTGTCGGGGTGCGAGAGACTCTCGATCTCCTGCCGCGCGGCGAAGGCAAGCTTTTCTTTGCGCTGGGTAAGGACATCACCGGCAGAACGATCATCGGCGACTTAACGCGTATGCCGCATTTGCTCGTGGCGGGTGCGACGGGCGCAGGCAAGAGCGTATGCCTCAACGTCATCCTCACCTCGCTGCTCTCGACTTGCACGCCGGATCAAGTGCAGCTCTTGCTCATCGATCCCAAACGCGTGGAGCTCACGTCCTACAACGGCATCCCGCATCTCATCAAAGAGTGCATCACGGATCCTAAGCTTGCCGCCGGCGCGCTCTATGAGCTGACCAAAGAGATGGATGCGCGCTACGAGCTCTTTGCGCGTGCTGGGGTACGAAAGATCGAAGAATACAACCAAGATCGGACCGTTGAACGGCTACCCTACATCGTCGTCGTCATCGACGAACTGGCCGATCTCATGCTCGTCGCCCCGACGCGAGTTGAGACCAGCATTTGCCGCATCGCGCAGCTGGCGCGCGCCACCGGCATCCACTTGGTCGTGGCCACGCAGCGGCCATCGGTTGACGTCATTACCGGGTTGATCAAAGCCAACATACCGTCACGCATCGCGTTTGCAGTTTCGTCGCAGATAGACTCGCGCACCATCATCGACATGGCCGGCGCCGAACGGCTGCTCGGCCGCGGTGACATGCTCTACCTGCCCATCGACGCGCCCAAGCCCGTACGCGTCCAGGGAGCGCTCGTCACCGGCGACGAGCTCGAGCGGCTGTGCGCGTTTTGGCGGGATCAAGAGGATCCGGCCAACCGCATCGAGATCGAACTGTCGGAGGTCGAAGAAGACTGCCGCGGGCCGGCCGACGAGCTGGCATTTGATGCCGCGCAAATCATCATCGAGCGGCAGATGGCATCGGTGGCGCTGTTGCAGGCCGAGCTCAAGGTCGGCCATCCGCGCGCAGTCCGCCTCATGAAGATCCTCGAGGACTTTCGCGTCGTCGGGCCGGCCGAGGGCACGAAGCCGCGCAAGATACTGGTGGGCTCGGCCGATATGGAGAAGCTCGCCGACATGCTGGCACCCAATAATAGCGAACAAACGCTGTTGTAGATGTCGCAACAAACCCTGGCACTGTTGTAGCAACGATAACAGGCACTTTGTAGCAACGATAACAAGCTGGTATCAATAGCTCTCCGTGGCAACGATAGCACCGTTGTGGCAACGATAACACTGTTGTAGCAACGATAGCACTGTTGTGGTAACGATAGCACCGTTGTGGCAACGATAGCACTGTTGTAGCAACGGACCTTCAGGTCCGTTCTCCCCAAGCAAGGCGGGCTCTCGCGAGCGCCGAACCCAGCCCTTATGACGCAGGCAAGCGCCCAGCTCGAGACGATCGCTCGCAAGCTGCAATCCGGCGAGCCTTTGAGCCGCGCCGACGGTGTTTTTCTGTACACCGACGCTCCATTCCATGAAGTCGGCAAGTTGGCGCACGGCGTGCGCGCGGCCAAGAATGGCCATCGCGCATACTACGTCGTCAAGCGCTACCTCAATACCACCAATGTCTGCTATGCAGGTTGCAAATTCTGCTCGTTCGCTGCCGCTGAGAAAGAAGATCGCGCTTTCCGGATGTCGCTCGAGAGCATTCTCGAAAAGGCTTGCGAAGAGCCGAACGATTACGACGAGCTGCATATCGTCGGCGGACACGATCCAAAACAGACCAGTCTCGAGTTCTGGGTGCCCGCTATAGCCGAACTGCACGAACGCCTACCGCACGTCCAGCTGGCGCTCTTTACCGCTGCCGAGATCGACTATATGTGCAAGCGCGCCCGCTGCTCGTACGAGGATGGTTTGCGTCAGCTGCGTGATGCTGGGCTCACCTCGCTCAACGGCGGCGGCGCTGAAATTTTGGTCAAGCGCGTGCGCGATGTTATTTGCCCGCACAAAGCGAGCGTCGAAGAATGGCTCGACGTGCATCGCGTTGCGCATGGGTTGGGCATCCGAACCAACTGCACCATGCTCTACGGGCACATCGAGACGATCGAAGAGCGCGTCGAGCATCTCATGCTGCTGCGTGCGCTGCAGGCCGAGACGGGCGGCTTTAAGTGCTTCGTACCGCTCGCGTTCCACCCCGAAGGCAACGAACTCGAGGAATACGGATGGACTGGTGGGATCGACGACCTGCGCACCATCGCGGTATCGCGTCTGATGCTCGACAACATCGATCACATCAAAGCATACTGGATCTCGTACGGGATCAAGATGGCGCAGCTCGGTCTGCATTTCGGTGCCGATGACATCGACGGCACAGTGCACAACGAGCAACACATTTACCGCGATGCAGGCAGCACGACGGATCAGAGCACGTCGATCGTCGAGCTGAAAAGGGCGATCGCCGATGCCGGCTTCGAGCCCACCCGCCGCAACCTACTGTACCGAATCCTCGAGCCGGTCTAAGGCGTCGATCATGTCGCACGAACTGCCGCGCTGCGGGCGCATCTCCTACACCAACGATCTGCCGGTCTACAGCGCGATTGATGAGGGTGCCGTCTTGTTTCCCGGCGTCATGACGGCCGACGTTCCTGCGCGTCTCAACTGGGCGTTGCTCGAGGGACATCTCGACATGAGCCCCATCTCGTCGGCGTTCTATGCCGAACACGCGGACGAGCTCGCGCTCGTGCCGGACGTGTGCATCGCGGCCTACGATAAAGTCCACAGCATCTGCTGCATCTCGGATGCCGCACCGGAAACGCTGCGCGACCGCACGATTGCCGTGACGCGTGAATCGGCCACCGGACGGATGCTGTTTGCGCTCATCGCACGCCGGTACTACGGCTTTGACCCCTTGATGGCCGATAGCGACGATCCATTTGCGCGCCACCTGGCTGACGGTTCGGCGTGTTTGCTGATCGGCGACAAGGCCGTCGACGCCGCGGAACAAGTTCCGGCCCGGAGCGTCCACGACATCGGCCAGCTCTGGCACAGCCACAGCGGTGGCGGGATGGTGTATGCGGTCTGGGCGGTTCGCAAAGAATACGTGCGGACAGCACTCGAGCAGGTCCGCGCGGTCAGCATGGCCTTGCGCGAGTCCATGGAATGGGGTCTGGAAAATATTGCTCGCGTGATCGCTCGGGCGCAAGCCGAACGACCCCGCGCGCCAGGTTTCTACGAAAAGTACTACCGCGCGTTACGCTTCCGTTTTGACGAGCAAGCACGTGCCGACCTCGAACGCTTCATCCTCGCCGCTCATACGGCGGGCCTGCTGGCGCGCCGTTATGCGTTGCATTTCTTCGACCAAGTGCCCGAACATGTCTGAGATCGCCACACTGTTGGAGCGTACGTCGCAGGGTGGGCGCTTGAGTTATGACGAGGGTTTGGCCGTGTATCGCGAGGCGTCGCTGCACGATCTCGGCGCGGCCGCGCATCGAAGGCGCACGCAGCTCTATCCCGGCCGCGAGGTCAGCTACGTCATCGACACGACGATCAACTATACAAACATTTGCAACGTGCACTGCTCGTTTTGCGCATTCTTCCGGCCGGAAGGGCACCCGGAAGGCTACACGATGACGCATGACCAGGTGCTCGCGCGCGTGCAGTGGGCCGCCGAGCAAGGCGCCACACAAATCATGGTACAAGGCGGCGTCAACCCCGATCTTCCCATTGGCTACTACCTCGAACTGTTTGAGAAGATCGCGCAGCGCTTCCCAGAGGTGGACATTCACTCCCTGTCGACCAGCGAGATTTGCGGGATCGGCAAGCGCGAGAACATGAGCGTCGAGGACGTGCTGCAGACCCTGCGCGCGGCGGGATTGAAGTCGCTGCCCGGCGCCGGCGCGGAGATATTGGTCGAGCGGGTGCGCAAACGCATTTCGGCGCGCAAAATCGACGACGACCGCTGGCTCGAAGTCATGCGTATTGCGCAGAAGCTCGGCATCCCGACCACCGCCACCATGATGTTCGGCTCGATCGAGACTGATGCAGAGCGCATCACGCATCTCGACGTGTTGCGCGAACTGCAAGATGAGATGCATGGCTTCAGCGCATTCATCCCGTGGTATTATGTGCCCCACAAGACACCGCTCAAAGGCCGCGAGGCAACCGGCATCGATTACCTGCGCGTTATTGCGATCAGCCGGCTTTATCTCGACAACTTCGATCATATCCAAGCGTCCTGGCTGACGCCTGGGCTCAAGCTTGGTCAGCTCGCCCTGCTCTACGGCGCCGACGACATGGGCGGCACGATCCTCGAAGAACGCGTGGTTACTTTAGCGGGCAGCACGAATCAGGCTACCCGCAGCGACGTGGAGAAGACGATCCGCCAGGCGGGCTACATCCCCGCCGTGCGCGACACCTACTTCAATCGCAGGAACTATCCGCTCGCCACGCCGGCCTAAGACCACATCGTGGGATTCGTCAGCCACATCGACTTTCGAGTGCCAAATGCCGCAGCGGTCCTACCTTTTTACGACGCGCTGTTCGCCGTGCTTGGTCTGCGCGAAGGCCCGACACGCACCGCACTAAAGTCGTATGCACGTTGGGATACCGAAGGCGTGCGCACCGAGTGGTTCAATCTGTATGAAGATCCGGCGTCCAAGCCGTCTGCGACTCGTATCGCATTTCGGGTCGACTCGCGTGACAAAGTCGACGAGGTCTTCGAATCGATTCGCCCCTACGCGAAGAACATCGAAGGGCCCGAGTCAGTCGAACGCACCGGCCCCTTGAACATGTCCTACTACGGCGTGTTCTTCGAAGATGTCTTTGGCAATAAGTTCGAGGCCTGCCACTGCATTATGCGGCGTTGACCGGCGCCGGAACAGTCAGCGAGAGACGAGCCGGAAGAACTCGAGCAGGCTGTCCAGCGGTGGCGGCAGCGGCGAACTTTGCAGCACGGCGGTGAAAAAGCCATCGCGTACGGCGTCCGGTGCGAATCGCGCAAGCCGGCGTACAAACTCCTTGAGGTTCAGCTCAGTTGAGTAGGTCGCGTCATCGCCAAGCGCCTTGCGAAAATTGAACGAGCTGGCATTGAGATACCACAGCTCCGGCAGTTTGTCGATGCGCAGGGCAAGAGCGTAGTACAGCTCCTCGCTCGTGACTTCAGTGCCACCTCGCTGACTGGGGTCGAGCGCCGCTCGCGGCAGATGCCCGGTCGCCTTCAGTGCGGTCGAGCTAAGCGCCGCGCCTTGCGCCCGTGGGGCGACTCGAGTGACAGAAACGTGGCGAATACGCGCGCCGTACAGCGCACGCAGTTCTTCGGCCGCCACAAGACGCTCGTCGCCGCCGTCGGCGAGCTGCACGCGCAGACGGTGCTGCGGTGCGTCGAAGAGAAGCGTTCCAATGCGCGCATTTGGCGGCATCGAGACGCCGAATTCATCGACGGCCTCTGGGGTTTCCGGTACCTGTTGCTCTTCCATATTATCGTTTGCCTTGCCATGGATCAGACACGAAGTTGATAACGTGAACGTCGGGGTAGAGTCCGGCGAGCCGCGCCTTTGTAAATTCCTCGATGAGCCGGACGCCGTCACTGTTTGCCAACGTTACCTGCGCGATGTTGAAGGGTGCAAGCGGATCGTTCGCGTTGGCAGCCGTCAGCTCAACGATGACCTGGTCAGTTTCGTCGTAGATGTCTTTGGTGCGAGTGTCGCTCGTCTTTTCGATCGCGTCGTACAATTCTCGGTGGCCGGTGCGCTTGCGTGGGTGCGATGCAAGGGCGGCGTACGCATCATCTTCAGACATGCCAAGCCTCACCCCGAACGGCCCGCGGAATTGAGGATCGTTGTTGACAGAAACCGCGACCACGGTCCCGTTTTGCACCAGTACCTGCCCAAACGGATACGTCAGGACCTCGGCGCTGAGCTTTGTTCCCGGCAGAGAAAATGGAGCCGATTGCTGGGGTTTGCCCAACAGTTCGGTGCAGCGAGCGAGGCTGATGCCCGGCACGACGCCTGCCTTGTAGCCGTCGACCCGCGGCGTCGCACGTCCGCACGAACCCAAACCAAGCGTCAGCAGCAGGGCCGCTACCAGCAGCCTCGATGTGCGCGCGTTGCTCACGCTACCTATTTTCTTAACGATCCGCGCCAACCTCACATGACTCGAATGCAAACGTGTAGACGGCAAGCCCGTATTCGACCGGCCGCAGCCGCAAGTCGTGATGCCCGAAATGCCGGTTCATAACGAGCTGGTACGCCCGAGGCGCATCCACGACAACGAAGGCGCGGCCGGCGGAGTCGAACGTGACATCGCTACCGGCGTCCTGTTGGCGCAGCGGCTTTCCATCTTGATCGATATATACAGTAATCGGCTTCCCGCCCTCGGGTTTCAACACCGAAACAGCCTGAATGGCATGGTAGCGCAGCTCGAGACGGTCGGTCGCCGTCTGGTCGATCCGGGCATGCACCATTGCCTGCTCGCCGTTGAACCACGGTCCCTGCAGGTAGACGAGGCCATCGATGTGACTGCGGCCGGAGTCTCTATATGTGATGACCTCTCCGCGGTGATACCCCTCGCGATTCCCCAGAGCAGCATTCGGCGCATGCCATAACCCAACGTACACTTCTGCAGTTTGCGGATAGCAGACGGCCCCCGGCTTCGTATAACTGTCGGTCGCCAGCAGCTCCATAGGAGCCGGCAGTTGCGCATCGGGCTGCTGCTTGCGGATCAAAGCCTGAATAGCACGCTCGGTCTTTTGATAATCGCCTTCGCCGACATGATCGAGCACGACGCGCCCTGCGCCGTCGATGAGGAAGTCATGAGGCCAAAACGCGTTTTTGTAGCGACGCCAAATAACGGCGTTGGCATCGACCACAATCGGCCAGTTGACGCCCAGTCGCTTCGCGGCGGCGTCGACGTTTGACGTTTCACCCGAAAACGTAAACTCCGGCGTGTGCACGCCAACAATGACGAAGCCATATTGTTTGTAGCGTTCGTACCACGCTTTCTCGTACGGCAGCGCTTTGAGGCAATTAAGGCACGTGTACTCCCAAAAGTCTACCAAGACGATCTTGCCGCGCAACTCGTCCAGCGTTAGCGGTGACGAATTGAGCCATCCAGTGCTACCGTCAAACGATTGGATCGTCCCAACGTTGCCGGCGATGGCCTGCGAGACGGTGCAAGCGAGCGAGCACGAAAAGGCAATGATGAGCAGAAAGGCGCGCAGCCAGGCACGCGCGATTGCCGGCGTCATGGCTCGATGATGCCGGATGCCAGCACCTCTTGGTCCGTTTCGTCGTACAGCACGAGCAGCTGGCCGGGGGTGAGCAGTGACACCGGCTCGTCGAAATCGACGCTGAGCCCAGCTGCGATCGCCCGTGCACGGGCAGGAACGCCGCGGCTGCGGTAGCGGCACACGGCAAGGCCCGGCGCGACGCCGCCGGCAAAGCGCTCGGAGCGAATGATGTTCGCGGCGCTGCAGGTGACACTGCGACGCGCAAGATCGTCGCGATGCCCGATGACGACGGCATTTGTGTCGCGATCGGTGCGCAACACGTACCAAGGTCCATCGCGCAGCGTATCAGGCAGACCCTTGCGCTGGCCAACCGTGTAGCCGAGCAATCCGTTATGGCGGCCGACTTCATGACCGTCGATCGTTCTCATAGGCCCGGCAGCCGCGCTTTCCGGGTAGCGCTCGGCAATAAACGAACGGTAATCGCCGCCCACGAAACAGAGATCAACGGAATCCGGCTTTTCAGCGACGTCTAAGCCGAGCTCGCGCGCCACCGCCCGCGTCTGCTCCTTTGCGTACTCGCCCAAAGGCATGATAATGGACGCCAGTTGATCGGGCCGAAGGCCTGCCAGCATGTAGGACTGGTCCTTAGAACGATCCACCGCCCGCAGCAGATGCGGTCCGCGGTCGTCAACGAAGACTCGCGCGTAGTGGCCAGTGACCAGCGTCACTGCGCCAAGCGCTCGCGCGAAATCGAGCAAGGCGCCGAACTTCACCAAATTGTTGCATGCGACGCACGGATTGGGTGTTCGGCCGGCTAGATACTCGCGACAAAAATAATCCACCACCGCGCGGCTGAACGCCGCTTCGAAATTGACGATATAATGAGGTATACCGGCCACCTCGGCGGCGCTTTTAGCGTCCGCATAGGCGGTCGGACCGCAGCACTGCCGCACCTTCTCGTTTAAGGGCCCGGGGCCAGGACTCCATAACCGCATGGTAATGCCGACAGCATCGACGCCTGCGCGGACCGCAAGCGCGGTCGCCACCGCACTGTCCACGCCGCCGCTCATCGCAGCCAGGCACGTCCCCGCCGCCATCGGCGCAAGGGCGACGGATCGGGTGGGCGGATTGTCGGCGATCACAGACTGCATCGGCTTTGACTGGGGCGAACGGTCCAGCAGAGGACAAACCCAGAGCGTTTCCAATTCTTTCAAACGGCGCTGCGCTCATCTATTGCCCATGCTCGTTGATTCGCCGCCGTCGTCCGAAATTGGACGCGGTCGCTTTTCCATCCGCACGAGCGCATGCGCGCCAGCAGACAGACCATGAGCGAGAAAGCCATGGACTACATCGGAGAACAGCTCTCAACCGCTCGTCGACGACTCGGCCTAACGACAACCCAAGTGGCCGAGCGCCTGCGCATTCGCGCGATGTTCGTCGAAGCACTCGAGCGCGAAGAGTGGGCGACCATCGGCGAGTTTGTTTACGTGCGCGGCTTCCTGAAGAATTACGCGACCCTTCTTGGATTGGATGCAGCTGCCATCGTGCAGCAAATTTCCAATGAGTACGCACCCGAGGTCGCCGCTCCACGTCCGAGTCTCGAAGGTCTGGCGGGCTCTGGATTATCCAGCGTGCGGTCTGAAACAGATGCCGGCGCGCGACGTTGGTTTCCGTGGGTGCTCGGCTCGCTCACCGTCATCGCCGCCGCTCTCGTGATCATGGTCGGTGTCAGTTTGGTGGGCATGTTCTCGGCTGCCAACAAACGCGCCGGCGACGCGACGCCCGCGGCACAAAATACTGCCGGTGCTATACAGCCTGCGCTGCCTGAGGGCAGCTTTATCGATACGTCGACTGATGGCCAAAGCCAAAGCGGCGTCAACCTGCGTCTCCAGCTGACGCAGCCGAGCTGGCTGTCAGTAACGGTCGATGGCAAACGCGTGGTCTACGAAACGCTGCCGGCAGGCACGGTTCGAGATTTCCACGGCGTTCGCGAGATCACACTGCGGGCGGGTAACGCCGGCGGGGTGGTCGCCAAGATCGACGGCAAGCTTCTCGGTAAGCTCGGACATGCAGGGCAAGTCGAGGACCGTGTCTTTGCGGTGAAGCCGCTCCCGGATCAACTCAAGACGCTGCATGAGTGACTTCTCCTTCGACATCGTTTCGAAGGTTGACGGCCAGAGCCTCGCCGACGCAGTGAATCAAGCGCAGCGCGAGATCGCAACCCGTTTCGATTTGAAGAATTCGAAGTCGTCGGTCGAGCTCGACGACTTGACCATCACGATCGTTGCGGACGATGAAATGAAGCTGCGCAACGTCAGCGACATTTTGCAGAGCAAGTGCGTCAAACGGGGTGTTTCGCTCAAAGCGCTGGCCTACGGCAAGCCGGAATCGGCGGCCGGCGGGACGCTGCGACAAATCGTTACGTGTGCGCAGGGCATCGGCCGAGATCAGGCCAAGAAAATCACCGAAGCGATCAAGAACGCCAAGCTCAAAGTGAGCACGCAGATCCAGGACGAACAGATTCGCGTGACGGGCAAGTCGAAAGACGATCTGCAGAAGGCAATCACCCTGGTCAAGGCCATGCCGCTGGAATTCGCTGTCCAGTTCGTCAACTACCGATAGAGAAAGGGAGCCGCCGAGCTCTCGACGATTTGTCCCTTTGAGGTTCTCCTTTGGCTGATCTCGACAACCTGACGCCTGGCACGGATGCCGTCGGAGCCCAAATGGGTTCGGGCGAGCCAGCGCTACCGGGCCGGCGCTTTCAGCGCCGGTATCCTGTCATCGCCCTCATCCTGCTGCTGCTCGTGGCCGCGTTCGGCTACGTGACATACAAGGGTGGCGTCGGCAACGCGCTTGCACCATTTTTGCCCTCGCCAGATCTCGTGCAGGTCTTCGGCAGGCCCAATCTGCGGGTGCTCGTCATGGGCTTAGACGAGAACTGGACGACCACCGACGAGGCGTATACTTCTGTCTCGCGCACCGACACATTGCTGGCCGTCAATGTGGATCTTTCGAACAAGCAAATCAGCGTGCTGTCGATCCCGCGCGACCTGTGGGTCTACATCCCCAAATCCGGCTACGGGAAGATCAACGAATCGTACGCCGACGGCGGCCCCCAGCGCGTCGAGGCGGCCGTCGTCAAGAATCTCGGCACGCCGGCCTTCGACTATTATGTCGTCCTGCGGCTTGACGCAACAAAGAATATCATCGACGCGCTTGGCGGCCTTGACGTCGACGTCGAAAAGGATATGGACTACGACGACTCGTGGGGGCACCTTCATATCCATCTCAAAAAAGGGCTCCATCACCTCACGGGGGAGCAAGCCGTCGGCTACATACGCTTCCGGCATGACCCCGAAGGCGATATCGGACGGATGCGGCGCCAGCGGCAGGTGGTACAGCTGCTCGCCAAGCGCATGCGCGATCCAAGCATTGCCATGCACCTGCCGGCATTGCTGGGCGTTATCAGAGACAACGTGCGCACGGACATGCCCTTCGGCAAGCTTTACGACCTTGCGCTGGGCATGCGCGGCGTTTCGTCGCAATCGGTCCACAGCACGCTGCTGCCGGTGGAGGTCGGCTGGACAAACGGTGAGTCGGTCCTGTTTGCAAAGTCAGATGCCCGCAAGACCATCCATACCTACCTCGTAGCCGGTTATGGAAACGGATTCGATCCATCCACCGTGCACGTGCGAGTCGAGAATGGGTCGGGCACACCGGGCGCGGCCTCTGCGGTCGCCGATTTTTTGCGGCAGCGCGGCTTCAATGTGGTTGAGACGGCTAATGCCAAGAGCTTTAACAACAAAAAGACGACCATCGAAAGTGCCGATGGGAAGATGGCCGGCGAAGTGGCCCGAGAGCTTCCGGTGAAAAATCCGCAAATCGCGTTGCGGGCCGTCGACGGGGTCGACGTCGTCATCGTCATCGGCCGCGACTACCGCATTCAATAGACGTGGGCTTCAGCTGGCTTCGGCGCCCGCGCTTTTGGGCGTTGGCGATCGCCGTCGCAATCCTGATCATTTTTCTGCGACGCTGGGTTCATCACGCGCAGCTTGAATCTGTCCCTGTCATTGTGCCGCCCGCTCAGGCCGCCGCTGATGTGGTCGACCCCCCGGCCGGCGCGATTGCACGCCGCATGCTGATGGACGTTGCCGATCTCGTCTCGCCGCCGCGCCGCCCTCGTTTGGCGGTCTTGACCTTCGACGACGGCCCATTTCCTGTCACGACGCCGCTCTTGCTTGCGCAGTTGCAGGCGCTGCACGTACCCGCCGTGCTCTTTCTCATCGGCCGCGATGCCCAAGAGCAGCCGGCCATCACGCTGCGAGTGGTCGGCAGCAGGCTCGAGCTTGGCAATCACACGCAAACGCATCCAAAGATGAGTTCGCTCGGCGCGGCCGATCAAGCGCGCGAGATTGTAGCGGCCACAGCAACGATTGGCGCTCTGACCGGGCAACCGCTGAGATACTTCCGGCCTCCGCACGGGGACTACAACGCGACGACGATTGACGTCGCTCGTCGCCTGGGCGACACTGTCGTGCTGTGGAACGTCGACCCGGGCGACTGGCGAGCGGTCACGCCGGAGCAAATCGCTGACCATGTGATCCGGCATGCGCGCTCACCTGCAGTCATACTGTTGCACAACGGCAAGGCCTCCACGATTGCAGCGCTACCGCGCATCGTGCGCGAGTATCGCAATGCAGGATTCGAGTTTGTGACCATCTCACAGCTGCAGCAGCGCCTGCCGCTCGACGCGATCAACGATCCCGTGCGCGTTTCGCTATGAGGGAGCGCGGATGAAGCCGCCAAAACGTCAGATCATCAAGACCAGACCGCAGCGGCCGTACGTCGTCGCCCGCATCATCATCGTGCTCATCGTGCTGGCTTTTGTGATCGCCGCCGCACTGATGTACTCCTCACACCGGCATGCCGCGCACGCCGTCCCCCAGCTCGTGTGGCAGGAGGCACCCTATCCCGAACGAATGCCGCCAATCCAGCCAACCATGGAGCGTAGACGCTCGTGAAGATTTACACCAAAGGCCGAAATCTCAAAGTGACGCCGGCGCTGCGAACGTATGCGGAAGAGAAGATCGGTCACCTCACGCACTACTTGGATCAGATCATCGATGCGCATGTCACGTTGCGGATGGAACGCGAGCTGCAGATCGTCGACGTCGTGCTGACGCTCAAGCACTTTCTCATCAAAGCTGAGGAACGCTCTCCCGATATGTACGCTTCTATCGACCTCGTGCGCGATCGCCTCGAGCAGCAGATTCGCAAGTATAAGACAAAACACTGGAGCCACCACACGAGAGCCAACGGCAAGCTGGGGAGTGGCGTGCGGCGCAGGGCGCCATCGAAGACCGCGGCCGGCGAGGTGGACGACGACGAGTCGGACAAGTCGTTCCGCATCGTGCGCTCCAAGAAGATCGACATCAAGAAGATGGACCCGCAGGACGCGGCCCACCAGATGGAGCTGCTCGGGCACGACTTTTTCCTCTTTGTCAACAACCGGACGGGCGCAGTGAACGTTCTCTATAAGAGACGCGGAGGTCAGCTGGGCCTTATCGAAACAGTCTCCTAGGCCGCCGACGGCGGCCAGTCGCATCAACGCAAGAAAGAGTTTCTAAAGTTGGCCTTCCTCAGTAGTATCCGCTCGTGGGTGGACGGGAATGACCGTGAAGTCGCACGTCTGCGCAAGATCGCGGTTCGCGTCAATGAGTTGGAACCGCAGACGAAAACCCTAAGCGACGAGGCTTTAGCCGCCAAGACGCCAGAGTTCAAACAGCGCTTCGAGCAGGGCGCGACGCTCGACGATCTGCTGGTGGAAGCCTTTGCTGTCTGCCGCGAGGCGGCGCGGCGCACGCTGAACATGCGTCATTTCGACGTACAGCTCATCGGCGGCATGGTACTGCACGAGGGGAAGGTCGCAGAGATGCGCACCGGCGAGGGCAAGACGCTCGTTGCCACCCTGCCGATTTACCTCAACGCTCTTGAGGGCAAGGGCGTCCACTTGGTGACCGTCAACGACTACCTCGCGAAACGCGATGCGGAGTGGATGGGTCCGATCTACCGTTTCCTCGGGATGTCGGTCGGCATCATCCAGCATTTCTTGCCGCCGCCGGAGCGACGTGCGGCATATGCAAGCGACGTCACCTACGTTACCAACAACGAGGCCGGCTTCGACTACCTACGCGACAACATGGCGCCGCATCTGGCATATTGCGTGCAGCGCGAGCTGCACTACGCGATCGTCGACGAAGTCGATTCGATCCTCATCGACGAGGCGCGCACCCCGCTCATTATCAGCGGATCACCCGAAGCCGTTCTCGGGCCAAACTATAAGGAAACGTCGCATCTCTACGAGCAATTCGCGCGCAACATCATGCCGCAACTGCGCAAGGACGAAGACTACACCGTTGATGAGAAGATGCACGCTGTGCCTATCAGCGAGATCGGCGTCGCCAAGGTCGAGAAGTTGCTGGGCGTGCAGAACCTCTTCGATCAGTCGAATCTCGAGCTGACGCACCAGCTGCAAGCAGCGCTCAAGGCCAAAGAGCTTTTCCGCAAAGACGAGCAATATGTTGTCAAAGACGGTGAGATCATCATCGTCGATGAGTTCACAGGCCGCCTCATGTATGGCCGCCGCTACTCCGACGGCATCCATCAAGCCATCGAGGCGAAGGAAGGCATTAAAGTCAAGAGCGAGGATCAGACGCTCGCCACGATCACGTTCCAAAACTATTTCCGGCTCTACAAGAAGCTCGCCGGCATGACCGGCACGGCGAAGACCGAGGAGCGAGAGTTCCGCGACATCTACGGATTGGATGTTCTCGCCATCCCGACAAACGTCGCGGTCAGGCGAACCGACTACGATCACGTCGTCTACAAAAACGAAGAAGGCAAGTTCCGCGCGGTTATCAACGAGATCGTGGAGCGCCACAACGCGGGCCAGCCGGTACTGGTTGGTACCCGCTCGATCGAAAAATCCGAACGCCTCTCCGGGCTGCTCTCCAAGCGCGGCATCGACCACAACGTGCTCAACGCAAAGTACCATGAGAAAGAAGCCGAGATTATCAAAGATGCCGGTCAGCGCGCCAAGGTGACCATCGCCACCAATATGGCGGGCCGCGGCGTCGACATCAAGCTCGGTGAAGGAGTCACCGATCTCGGCGGCTTGCACATCATCGGCACCGAGCGTCACGAGTCGCGACGCATCGACAACCAGCTGTGTGGCCGCTCCGGCCGTCAGGGCGATCCGGGTTCATCGCGCTTTTACGTCGCGCTCGATGACGAACTGATGCGCATCTTCGGCGGCGAGCGCATTCGCTCGACCATGGAGCTGTTCAAGCTGGATGACGACACGCCGATCGAGGCCGGCATCCTGACTAAATCCATCGACAACGCGCAGAAAAAAGTCGAAGCGCACAATTACGAGCAGCGCAAGCACGTCCTCGAGTACGACGACGTGATGAACAAACAACGCGCCGTGATCTACGCCGAGCGTCGGCGCGTGCTCGAAGGGCACGACCTGCGGCCTTCTCTCACCGAGATGCTGAAACAAAAAGCCCAGCAGGCAGTTGACGCCAACTGCCCCGACAACGCTCACCCGGCCGAATGGGACCGCGCCCAGGTGCTGGCCGATCTTGAAACGGCCGGTGTACGTGGTTTGGCCAAGCGCGTTTCGGCCGACAAGCTGGAACCGCTCGCCAAGGAAGAGATGGTGGATCTGCTGGCGCGCGAAGCCGACGCCATGTACACCGAAAAAGAAGAGCGCATGATCCGCCGCTACCCGGATCTGGATGGGCCGGGCTTGCGCGAAGCCTTGCGCAGCCTCGAACGTGGCACCATGTTGCAGATCATCGATCGCTTGTGGATCGACCATCTGTACACCATGGACAGCCTGCGGCAAGGCATCGGCCTACGCGGCTGGGGTCAGAAAGATCCGCGCGTCGAATACGAAAAGGAAGCATTCGAGCTGTTTGAGGACCTCAAGATCGCCATTCAAGAAGATTTCTTGAGCGCGATGTTCCAGGGTGACGATTTCCATATCGTCGTACAGGAGCCACAGCTCACGCCGCCTGCCCAGACGGGCCTGACCGAGGGACCGGCGCAGCAGGCTCCTATGTCTTCGACGCCGCTGCCCGATGCTGCGGCATTACGACGTTTCGATCACCTCCAGACCAATCGCGATGACGCGGGCGGCCCTGCGCCGATCCGCAAAGCCGACAAGAAGGTCGGTCGCAACGACCCATGCCCGTGCGGTTCCGGCAAAAAATTCAAGAAATGCCACGGGCTCGCGACGGTTTAAGTATGAACGATCAACTTCGTGCCGATCTCGCCAAGATCGAAGACCGCCTGCAAACGCTGCAGGTGCGGCTTTGACTACGCTGCCAAGCTCAAGAAGATAGACGAACTCGACAAACAGACTCACGACCCGGCGTTCTGGAACAATTCCCAAGCGGCGCAATCACACATGAAAGAGATCGCTGCGCTTCGCGGTGAGGTCGACAGGCTCAAGTCGCTGTCTGACAAGGCCCACGAATTGCGTGAGTTTATTGAGCTCGGCGAATCGGACGCTGCGCTCGAATCAGAAGTACGCGCAGAATTGGAGCGGCTCGGCGCGGGCCTCGACGAAGCGGAAATGACGACCGTTTTAGATGGCGAGTTCGACCACCACGACGGGATCGTCATCATCCACGCGGGAGCGGGCGGCACAGAGGCGATGGATTGGACCGCCATGCTGCTGCGTATGTATATCCGCTGGGCCGAACGTCATGGCTATCGCACGGAGTTGCTCGACTCGCTCGAAGGCGAAGAAGCGGGGCTCAAGAGTGCGACGCTGCTGGTTCAGGGGCCCAATGCGTACGGCTTTTTGGAAAGCGAGCGAGGCGTCCACCGGCTGGTACGCATTTCGCCATATGATGCTGCTAAGCGCCGACACACCTCATTTGCATCGGTCGACGTCGTGCCCGACGTGGAAGAAGGCGAAGAAACTGAGATCAAACCAGACGAGATTGAGATCGAAACGTTCAAAAGCGGCGGCGCTGGCGGCCAGTACGTGAATAAGACAGAAAGCGCGATCCGCATCACGCATAAACCAACCGGCATCATCGTCGCGTGTCAAAACGAGCGCTCGCAGCTCGCCAACCGAAATCGAGCGATGAAGATGCTGGCAGCCAAGCTGTTGCAGCGCGAACGAGAGCAACGCGAAGCGAAACTGGCGGCTCTGGGCGGAGAGAAAAGCGCGATCGAGTGGGGCAGTCAGATCCGCTCGTACACGCTGCAGCCATACACCATGGTCAACGACCATAGAACCGAGATCAAGGTAACGGATGCGCAAGGCGTCCTGGATGGCGGCCTCGACCAGTTCATGTGGGCATATCTGCAGCAGCGCCGCCGAACATCCGCTGCCTAAGGTCAATGCAGCAACGAACCTTGTCCGCAACGGATCTTTGCAGCAACGGACCTTCAGGTCCGTTCGACCGACGAATGCAGCAACGGACCTTCAGGTCCGTTCGACCGACGAATGCAGCAACGGACCTTCAGGTCCGTTCGAACCGCAGAGCTTGGAGCATAGTATGACAACCACAAAAGACAGAGCGGAGCATCTGCGTGCGCTCCACCAAACAGCCAAACCATTGGTGCTGGTCAATGCCTGGGATGCGGTGAGTGCCCGCATTGTCGAAGAGCTCGGCTTTCCAGCCGTCGCTACCACGAGTGCAGGCATCGCGTGGGCCGAGGGTTTTGCCGATGGCCAGCACATATCACGCGATGCCATGCTCGAGCGCGTGAGACGCATCGTCCAGTCTGTGCACGTGCCGGTCACTGCCGACCTTGAGGGCGGCTACGGGACGACGGTCGCTGATGCGGTCGCCACGGCGCGAGGAGCGATCGATGCGGGCGCAGCTGGACTGAATTTTGAGGATGCGCATCAAGGCGAGTTGATTGATGCCGATCTGCACGCGAGCCGCGTCGCCGCAATGCGCGACGCCGCAACCAAACTGGGCGTACCACTGGTTATCAACGCTCGTACCGACATCTATCTCGAGAACGTCGGCGACAATGATGACTGGAGGTTGCAAGAAGCAGTTCGTCGTGGCAACCAGTATCTCGGGGCCGGAGCCGATGTTATTTTCGTTCCCGGCGTGACTGATGAAGCGACGATTGCCGCGCTGGTTTCCGGCATACATGGCCAAATAAACGTGTTGGCTGGAGCAACCACGCCGTCCGTCCGGCGTTTACACGAACTCGGCGTCGCGCGCGTCAGCGTCGGTTCCGGCGCCATGGGCTACGCCCTCGCTCGGTACCGAGATGTGGCTGCGACGCTGCGCGATAAAGGGACGTTCGAATTTACTGGGCAGCGCATCCCGCACGCAGAATTGAACGCCCTCTTCAATAGTGCAAAGGCCGCGCCAAGTGAAAAGGCACGCCGGTAAAATCTCATGCGCAATCATTGCGTTCGCATTCGCCGCGCTAGCATCGCTTATTCTTGGTGCAAATACTGCGTCGCATCCCAGCGTTCCAACGCCCATGCCGTCGGCAAAGCATTGCAGCTACTTCAAAGACCTTTTCTCGGTGACCAAGGAATCGTTCGACAAACATCACTTGACCGCCGCACAGCGCTCCTTCATTATGAGATCCGTTCGACAAATACCAGCAGCTGAGCGCCGCTATGCCAAGTGGATCCTCGATAGCGACGTGGCTGATGGACTGCTCATATTCGATGCCTTCCCAGTCCGGCCAGATGATGCCATCGGCAGTCACGCGGCGTGGCTTGCTGTTAATACAAATGTCGGCTTGGATCCCATCGAGTGCCGGATGTTCGCCACTCCCATCGCATCGAGTGGTGCAGGTTCGACCCCCGAATGGCCGAATATAGAGGATGTATCGAGCCTGCGGCTACCGCTATAGAAGTAGACAAAACGGCGGGGCACGACGGGAAAGGGGGGTGGTCGCCGTCAGTACAGACAGTAAATTGTTCCATCAGGATCTGACAGTCGGCGAAGCCTTTGCTCTCCACCCTGGTGCGAGAGCGGTCTTCGCCAACTTTCACTTAGGCGGATGCGCCCACTGCGCGATCTCCGAGTTCGAAACGATCGAGCAAGTGAGCGAAGGTTACGGCATCCCATTGGACTTGATTTTGGACGCCCTGAATAGTTTGGAAGGGGCGCCAGTGGAGGTCCAAAAAGCTTCGTAGCCGGAAACGGACCCAAAGGTCCGTTGCTTCAAACACAAACGGACCTAGAGGTCCGTTGCTGCAAACACAAACGAACAAATGGATCACCCCCGAGCGTCAGGATGACGCTCGTTTTTTTTAGCGAAGCGGATTGTCCTCATGGCGCGCATCGCCGTCATCATCGTCAGCTATAATGCTTCCGCCCAGCTGGAAGGCGCCCTGGCGTCGGTCGCTGCGCTCCCCGAAGTATTCGCCGACCCGCAGTTCGCGGAGGTCATTGTTTCTGACAATGGATCCAAGGACGATAGCGTGGCGCGCGCCAGAAAGGCGTTCCCCGCTGCGCGAATTGTTGAAAACGGCGCGAACCTTGGATTTGCCAAAGCGTGCAACATCGGTGCACGGCACGCGACTGCCGGCCTGCTCTTTTTCTTCAACCCCGACGCACGCGTGCATCCGGGTACGCTGCGCAATGCGGTCGAATATTTCGACACCCATCCTGACGTCGCCATGGCAGGCGCCAAGCTCCTCAACGACGACGGTTCGGCGGCGGACTCAGTCGGCGAGTTCGATACCTGGTGGCAGGCTTTTTTGCGCAGCTCGGCATGGGGCGAACTGCCGCTCTTTCGACGCCAAGCAAACGGCTACCGGCTGCGGCAGTGGGACTACGCAGGCGAGCGTGACGTCGATTTGGTGGTCGGCGCAGCGATGTTCATTCGGGCACACGTTTTTGAACAGCTGAACGGCTTCGATGAGCGTTTTTTTCTTTACCATGAAGAAATTGACTTCGCACACCGGCTTCACGACCGCGGCATGCGGGTCGTCTTTCTTCCGCAATGCGTCGTCACGCATGCCGGCGAGCAAGGGGGTTCCCAAGCGACCTGGGGGAAGAGCGGCGTGCTCGGATGGCGTCAGCGCAGCCGCCGCCTGTACTGGGTCAAGCACCACGGGCAGCTTTGGTACTGGTCGCTGTCTGCGGCACTGGTCGCTCGCTATGTTCTGTATCTGGCAGCCGTAGCAATCGTGTTCGTTTTTGTGCGAAAAGTCTTGATGTTAGGGCGTTGAGAATGGACGCTTCATTAGAAGAACGAGCGCTCGAAGAGCGGCGGCGGCAACTGACAGCGCTGCACGCCCAAGCTGACGCGTGTCGCCGCTGCCCGATTGGTTCGACCAGAACCAAAGTCGTCTGCGGGGTTGGCAATCCGGCC
>JALYZV010000044.1 GCA_030948685.1 Vulcanimicrobiota bacterium
CCGCGATAGTGGCGATTAGTTTGAACGTTTCCGCGGGCTCTACAGGTGTTCGATCCGTTAAAGAATGGAAGAACCGCTCGATCTCCGAGACAGGAGGAGCCGCTATTGTGAAGCGCTTCAGCCGGCATCCCGGTGACGCGTCGTTGGACGGATGAATCGAATCCGGCCCCCACTCGATGAGGAACGGCAAGATGCCGTGATAATCGTTTTCCAGCGTTGCCATTTTCCACGTCAGCACGCTGCCGTCACGTCGTCTGCGAGCGTTCGTGCTTGGGCCGCGAACGGCGATTCCCGCTTGCCGAAGATCTTCGACGATTGACTCAAGATTGGAACAACGCGCCGCCCAGCCGATGAGCCTTGGCATGCTGAAATCCGTAATTTTCGGCAGATCGTTTGCAGCCCAGGGCCGTATCCGGTCTTGCTCGGGATCGGGCGCGATAATCTCGAGATATTGCTCGTCGCCGAGTGAGAGAAGAGCATTGCAGGTTCCCCGGCCCGGATGTACGCCGCCAAATTCCGCACGCACACCGGTTTGTTTTTCTACAAACGCGATGCCGGCTTCCAGGTCGTTACAACCCAGCAAAATGTGATCGAGCACTATAGCTGGTACGTCGGGATTGCAAGGAGGCCCTGCGGTTCAATTCCGCGTACGAGCGAGCCTGCAGTGTATGTCCCTATCCGCTGTGGGCGTTACAGAGTTGTCGAGCCGGCCGCGTATTGCGGCCGGCTTTTCATTCAACGACACGAAAGTACCCTTAAGCAGTTTCCAAGCAGCAGTCTACTATTCGTGCGAGATGCCATGGATAAGGAGAATACGAGACGCGAACGGTGGGTCAGGCCGATGTCACTCTCAGCAGCACGCCAAATTGATCGACGCTGTCTGTCTCTTTTCAGGTCTGTTTGGACGAGGATTCGGCCGCTACGTTGGACCCGCCAGACGCAGATCAGAGTGACTTGATATCGCGCTTTCGCATGACCGCGAGACGTAGGCAAAAGCGACTGATGGACAATTAGGATAGAGCGTGGGTGCGATGCATCACAGTTGACGGCGCAAACCAAGAGGCTACTCCGGATGGCCCGAAAACATGCAATATGCGGGATCGTATACGCATCGCGATGTCGGCTCTGCTTGTTGGTGTGGCACTCGCTGGATGCGGCGGGGGCGGCTCGGTCACGCCGGCGCTCCACGGGCCCGGCACTCCAAACGGGTCGACGGTGCGCGACGATTGGGCGATGTATGCCCACGATGCGCGGCACACATCAACTTCCGTTGCCAGCATCGGCGGGGCGCTGAAGGTAGCGTGGCGCTACGATCCGCAGCCTATTACCGGTGACAACTTCAGCAGTAGCTTTAACGCGATTGCCACCGTGAGCGGCGTCTACTTGCATTGGGATCAGTTTGGCTCGGGAGTATTTTCCGGCGGCCCGTCGTATGACGGCATCTCGATTTCAGGTCAACGTCTTTGGAGCTATTGCGAACACAAAGATTTCGACGAGGGGCATTGGGTGAGCGTCTTCCACAGCAACGTGGTGTTTGAGGATGATGGTCAGCAGTTTCTCGACGTTAATTCAGGCGCGGTCGTAAAGACGCCGGCCAAAAAATGGTCAACCGGGTACGATCTGTGGGGTGAATCGATCCCAGATACGTCGGGCCTCTACTCGGCCAATACGTTCCTCGCGGACGGCGCCGACCTGTTCGTCTACTCGCTCGACGCGACCGGTGCAGCGCGTTGGACGCAAAATCAGCAGAAGAGCACCAAATACTCGCAGGACCAAGCTGGTGGGCTGGTCCTATCAAATGGCGTGTTATTCTATGCCGCCAACTATTCCGATCCATCGCCATTCGCTTCGGGCATCTACGCGCTGGATGCGGCGAGCGGGCACCAAGTCGCATATCGCTCCACGATCCCGTGGTCGGAGATGAGCGCTGACGCAACAAACATCTATCTGGTCGAGCAAGGGCCGCGTCTGGTCGCCCGAGCCCAATCCGACCTGCATCCAGTGTGGTCCGTGAGCATTTCCACCACGTCCTATGCCGCGCCGGTTATCGTGAATGGACTCGTCATTGTCGCCAGTGGCAGCGGCATCGAAGCACACAACGCCGGAAGCGGAAGCACGGCCTGGACCGCTGCGGTTCCGACCGCCCTTTCTCCCGGCTTCACCGGAATGGCTGCCGCGGGTGGCAGTAATACGTTGCTGGTCGCGTCAGGTCAAAATCTGTACGTGTTGAACCTCTCCAATGGCACGGAGATCTGGCACGGAAAAGTCGCGGGCGCGGTGGGATCGCTAGAAAACCCGGTGATCGTCAACGATCCGTCGCGCGGAGCGGTTGTCTATGTCACCGATGGTCGCGGCGTGATCGCCCTTATTCCCGGTTAGGCGGAGTTCCGGGTCAGACAATAGCCGTCGGAATCCTCACCGGCTAGGGCTGACCAGCGCCCCCGCCAGAGCAGGGCAGCTGGCATTGCTTGGTAGAGGACGCGCGCAGCACAACTCGAAAACGCGGACGTCGTGAGCAGGTTACACGCTGCCATCATTGTTGCGTTGCTCTGTACGTTCGCCACTGTGGCGAGTGCCGGCGCCGCGAGCCCACCCCAGACGCCAACAAACCGGGCCGCGGCCCTCGAGCGAATACTCGCCAGCGACCGCTCGATAACGGGTATCATAGGGTTTTCGTTCGAGATTCTTCGCACGCAGCCAGTCGCGTACCGGCCGGAAGAATTTGTCGTCGACGCAGTATCAGCAAATCGCGAAAGCGGGCTGCGCGCGCTCGTCAGCCTAACGACATCGAAAGTGCTGCGCAGCAAGCTGCTCGCCCCACTCGACATTCTCATCACGCAGGCTGATGTCACCGCAGCGCTCGCGTTGGTTAAGAACCTGCCGTCGCTGCGGACGCGCTTAGGATCGACGCTGTCGCTCTACCGCGCAAGCGATTTTAGCGATGCGCGACAACAATACCGGGTGGAAGCGCTTCCGGTGCGAAGCACAGGCCGCAGCGACCCCTGTAGCGTGCATCGATGTCTTCAGCTACTGTTTCACGCGCCCAAGGGCTACGTCGCGGGATTGCGCGTCCTCGTCGACTTGACGGCCGGTCATCGAATCGACGGACCGCGAGGAGAGGCCGCACCGCACTTGCCCGCAGGACCGACGCAAACGCAGCGAGCCCAGACCTCACCTTCGGCATTGACCGGCCTCATATCGCCGGAATGCCGTGCCATCAGGTTTTTCACGACCACAACATCCTGGACCGTTTGTTGGACGTACCTTGCGGGCTACGGATTGGTGCTCGGGCCTACCAGTTTCAAGCGCTCCGGTGCGGTGAGGGTTCTAGATGTTATTTCGGACGCACGCGTCGCGCAGATCTTCGTCCCCTACGCAACAGGCGATCCTCGTTTTTACGACACCAGCTTCGGTTTTCCGAACGCGCCGATTTCACCGAACCTTTGTTTGAAGGGCACGCTCCTTGATGGCGGCGCCGCGTGTTTGGAACATCGCGACCGTGACATCGATTGGCTGTTCCCGGGTGCTGCTGTCCCCAGCGGCCGTCGTGGCGAAGAGGTGGTTCTCTGGAGCGTTCTCTACGCCGCCAACTATCTCTACATTGAGCAATGGGGATTCCGCGACGACGGCGTATTTTGGGGCCGCGTCGGAGCAACCGGCCAAAATCTTCCGGGCATCGAGACCGAGTCACACACGCACGATTACGTTTGGCGTATCGTTCCGCACCTCGGCGGCTCCGGTGATTCCGTCAACTACGTCGGAATCAGCGAGCCGGTCACGCAACTCACAGCGCCAGACGTTTCTCTACAGATCGTGCGTCCCACGCCTGTCATCTGGAACCCCCAGCGGTTCGATCAACTCGAAATCTTTGCTCCCGGCGTCACGAACGGCCGAGGTCACCCAACCGCCTATCGTCTCATTCCGATGCCGGTCGCCGGATTAGCGCACCATCAGGAACCGTTCACGCAGGCCGATCTGTGGGCAACCGAAGGTGATCCCCTGGAGACCGACGCCTCCAGCCTGCCCGATTACGCCAAAGAAAAAGTCTCACTCGTCCATACGAGCATCGCTCTTTGGTATCGCGGCTCATTCCGGCACCAACCGCGGGATGAAGACGGCTACTACGACAGCGGCGGCAATTGGATCGGCACGACCCACACGTTTTGGACGGGCTTTGTGTTCATGCCTCGGAATCTGTTCGACCGTTCGCCATTTTTCTGACGCTACGCTCTTTTCAACGCGCACGTGAACCGAGCGTCATGGTTGCCATAGCCGACCTCGTCACGCATGATCGCCTGTGCGTACATCCAGCCTTGGCGTCCATTGTCTGGACCTCCAACAACCTGTACGTGCAGCTCGGGCTGATACGGGACCTGATCGATGTCGATGACGCGGAATTGAGTCTCGGGCGGCTCGAGAACTGAGTGACCCTCTTCCCGGAACGCCACATCCGGGCGCTCATACAGGCGCATCTTCGAGGATGGCTGGCGGATACACGATCCCGCTGGCGGCTCGAACCAAGCTTGCCGGTCGTTCACAAAACCGCGCCATGACCCGTCACGGCTTGCCACCTCATAGGCGTAAAGTACGCGCCACTCCGATCGATACGGAATGATATTGGTTACCACGACGGGAGCTGTCGCTGGCACATCAAGTATGTCGCGGCTGTGCTGAAACCCATCGAAGGAACGGGAAACGCTCAGATGATCGGCATGTCCACGGTCGTGGTAGAGCCGGAGCTGATCCCCGCGCGCCAGAGCTACCGGTGGCGGTGGTCCCAAAGCATCAAAAGCGAAAAGATCGTCGTGCGCTAACGATAGGCGGCCAAACGCAGCGTACTGAGCAGCAATCAGCAGTGCCGGCACCACAAATGCGAGCATACGAGGCCGGCGCGACATCAAAAATTCTGTGGTAGCACCGAGCGCCATGGCTGCCACCGGCACCGCATAAGCGAGGCTCGTGACCTTCGCGATCCCACCGATCGAAAATGACGCCGATGTCAACGCCTGCATGCATGCCGCAATGACCAGATACGGCAATATCGTCGACCGCGCCGCGGCAGCGCCGAGAACAAAAACGAGCAAAAAAACCATGCTCAGGTAGGTCGCCATGTGCGGCTGATTCATCCATTCATCCGGGTAGGAGAAGGCAAAAATGTTCACCGCTAGGGCTCGTACATCAGCCCGGATGATTGCCGACGCCATCACGTTGGTGGGAATGAACGAGACGCCGACCACCAAGGCACATAGCCACGCCGTGGCGATCGCCACGGAAGACCCGGACACATTTATTGCTCTGCCTCGAACGATACCATAGAGCGCCTGCCCCGCAATCAGCCATGCCGTAGCGGCGTGCATGCTGATGGACGCAACGGCGGACACCGTCCATGCAATTTGCCATGCGATGGCGCTGCGACGCTTCGGCTGACGAAAGGCCTCGGCCGCCAACCAGCAGGAAAACGTCGCAAGCGCCACTCCCACAGCAGCCGGAGTCATCTGGTGAGCGAGAGTGAAGAGCAGCGGGCTCGTTGCTACGAAGGCGCTTGCGATCCCCGCGGCCCACCAGCCAGAGATTGCACGCGCCGCCAACCATGTGATAATCACCCCGCCGTACAGGCACAGACGCACGGCGCCGCCGTACAACGGGTATGCGGCGTCGTTGCCCCAGTAGGGTCCCGAGATCGGACACAATACATGAGAATGAATCAATGCCGCCAAGGGCATCAGCGGCTCGGCGTTGTCAAAGCATCGCTCTGGTGTGGGGTTCCAAGATCCGCCATGGCGAATGGGAACGAGGAACTGCCAATTGAGAAAATCGATCGCGCAGAAAAGCAGCACAAGCGAAGCTGCCGGTGGAGTGGCACGCGACAACCAGCCAGGAATGCCGATTGGATCGGTCAGTTTCATCCTTGACTTGGCATTCGAGAGTGCGCTCCAAACCCCATCGCGTCACGGCGGTTCATTTCTATACATTCTCTAAGGTTGTTGATCTTACAATAGCAATGGAACTCCTGTGACAATTCTGGCGTTTCGCCAGCATGAAGCTGTCACAGGGGCTCATCTTGATCGCCGGGTTGGCGCTCGTCGGCTGCAGCGGCAGCGCAGCATATGCGCCAGGCCAACATCAGTATCCATGCAACACGGGGACGCAACAACAACTGGCTAACCCCACGTCCGGCCAGGCCGGCGTATCGCCCACCCTCGGCCAAATAACGGTCGTTGCGTTCGGGAATAATAACAATCTGTACAACACGTACAACCAGTGGATCGTTACCCTCACCGATAGCAGCGGCATGCCATGGACCGGCGGACCATTGAAGCTCGTTTCCGACCCTTCTGGTCCTCATCCGTATCCGTCAGATTTCTACTACGGCTCCAACATCCCAATGCTGACCGCGGGTCGCACGTACCAAGCATTCCTAAGCCAACCGAATGCAACGTGCACGCCGCTGTCGCTCGGGTCGTTCTCAACCTAGCAAGCTTCGACGAATACAGCGCGCTTGTTGATCGCCGAAACCCACTGTGGGACGTTCATGGTGGGACGTCGCATGTTTAGGAGTACGCTCGTTACGAAATACAGACAAGTATGTCGTTGGGTGAGCTCGATAGCCAAAATGTCAAGAATTTCGCGCGTCCCGAATCCTGGCTAGGCCGCGGAGGTCAGCCTGATATCGAAGGTTATCACTGGCTCTTCAATCAGGGCTTTCGCGTCGTGGTGAACTTACGGATCCATGACGAATCGCGCAAGATAGCCAAGCAAGAACCGAACCTTCAGTTCATTCACATTCCCGTAAAGAATAATCTCGCTCCCACCGAAGGTCAGGCGCTTCAATGGCTCGTTGTCTGCGAAGCCAATCAGACGACCAATCCGATTTTCGTGCATTGCAAGAATGGCGAAGGCAGAACATCGACCTTCTGCGCTCTCGCGCGTATTGCTCAAGGCTGGTCCGTTGACCAAGCCATCGCCGAGCAACGTCCGTTTGGGTTTGACCCGCAGGCTGAACATAGAGTTCAGGCGCAGTTCCTTCGAGAGTTTTTTCGAAAGAGCGAGTCCAGCCGCTTGCGCATTCCAAGACTGGCATAACCGAAACTTCCCTACTTAGCGTGGCGTGCTCTGTGACCAAGCAGGTACCTGCACGCTGGAGCGCCCTTGCAGATGCATGCACTGCGGTGCGCCGGCAGACCGAACAACGCTTCTATCCAGCGGCGAATCAAATTGCGCACCTCGATGGAGTCGACGCAAAGACGGCGCAGTGGACAATTGAAGTGCTGTAGGGTCATCGATTTTCCGCTGCCGTCCAGTGCAGGCATGAACCCCTTCTTTGAAAGTACGTCGAGGGCTCGGTCTGCGCGTTGCCGGCCACGCAACCCATGGACGGCCGGCGTATCCCGCGCGATCCAACGGTTGGTTACTCCGCGGATGACGGACGCTGTCTGCGGAGATCGCCGACCAACCATCTCGTGGAGAATGTCTCTGGCGAACTCCTCATAAAGCTCTGGAAAGACCCGATCAGCGTCGGCGGTGAGCGTGTAAAGGATACTTGGGCGCCGCGGACCTCGACGCAAGCCGCCACGCTTCACCAGACCGTCGCCCATGAGCGACTTGAGGCGGTTGACCACGGTCGTTCTTGTCAGGTGGAGTTCGCGTGCTGCCTCTTCGACGGAGACGCCGCTGCGCACGCGCATGAGTTCGACTAGATCCTTGGGACCGTCACGCATGCCGTGGTATTGGCCACGCGCATAACGCGTCCTGGAACTTTTGTCAGAGCGACTTCAAGTACTCGACGAGATCTCGCCGCTGATCGTGCGTAAGATGTAACCTGAGAAAGGCGTCGTAGTGCGCAACGACTGCCGCTAAGGTCGCAAAACGGCCATCGTGGTAGTAACCGCCCTTTGAACGGGCAGCTGATAGGCCACCTAAGGGCGTCGTTCGATAACGATCATCCGGCGAGCGGCTCGCCTGGAAATCATCGATGCCGATTTCCTGGGCCGTGTGCATATTCCAACCGGGTTCAGTAAACAGCGGCGGCACGTGGCAGCGCGAGCACTGGGCCATGGCGAAAACCTTCCGTCCTCGCTCCGCCGCACCGGCATCATACGACTCAGGCTTCGGGGTGGGTGCAGGTATGGCGAGCTGGTAAAACTGCAGGGCAGCAAGCTTCGACGTTATCTCATCCTTCGCCGCGCGAACATGAGAGAATCCCGCCTTTGCGGCAATCGGAAAGCGCTTGCTGTCTGCCAGGCGCGCGTCGTAATATATTCCGCTCCCGTGCATCTCCAGGTTTGCAACGAACGCGTTCCACTGCGGCACCGATCCCCAGCCGGTGTATGTGTGAAGGTTTACCCCGGCCAGACCAAACGCCGCTGGAATAAGAGTCGCTGCGGATTTCCCGTCAGGACGAAATGCTCTGCCATCTAAGAAAAGCTCGGCATCGAATTTCCCGGGTCCCCAGCTGCGAAGCACCTTGACGACAGTCGCACGGTTGGCACCGAGCAGCTTCTGCACGGCAGACAGATCAGGCGCTAATGCTACGATCCCCCCGACATTGAGGTCGCGGTTAGGCCAGCCGTCTAAGCGGTGGCCTATGCCGGGCGCAAAGGCATTGTCGACGGTCGAGTGACAGAACGCGCAAGAAATGCCGATGGAACGCAGGCGTGATTGCTGGCCTTCACTGCCGAACGTACCTTGAACGCCGACGACCGCATTGAGCCTAAGCAATGCCAGCGTCGTGGCAGGCGAACGGAGGTCAACTTTGCCGGCTTTGATTTGCTCAACGAGCGCCGCCGGAAGCTTGTCCATGTCTACCTTGAGCCCGACTGTCAGCGCAGTTTTTGGACTGACGCCCGCACCCACGCCACCGAGCGCGCTACCCTCAATGGCTCGCTCCAGTCCGAGCATGCCGCTCCAAAATGCCTCGTCTCCAAAGGTATCGTAGCGGAAGATTTCTCTCCCCTGCGCAACCATTGACGCGCCGTTTCGATCGATGGATTGTTCTTGCTCAGTGACAACACTCGCGGTTGCGTCTGCATTTGCCGGGGCGCTCGACGTAAATAGATATCTCATTCCGGCCACGCAGCTCAATACCAGAACGATCAAAAGCACGACGGATTTCGTCATAACCTGAAAGCCTCTCCGAGCGGAAAAGTCCCTTTGGGGCGACTCTATCACGTTTTCAGCTGCGCTGTAAAGCTATTATGAAAATATTGTTGTCATTATTGTCATTATGTGGAAACGACCGGCAAGTAAGGGCCTGATGATCTTAGAATCTTGGCCACCACAAAGATAGGGAGGTATACGTCATGGCAGATGAAGTAATCATTACAGCGACGGCCAATGGCCCCAATATCGTCAAAGGGCGCGTTCGCATCACGTGGCCTAGCGGTCATCAGATTGAGGCCGATGGTTCGGTGCAGCTGTGCCGGTGCGGGCATTCGAACGACAAGCCCTTTTGCGACGGTACCCACGCGAAGATCGGGTTTAAGTCCGTCGAGGGCGATGAGACGGCACACCGGGGATAGGAAGGGCTCTTCGGCGTCTGATCTCGGCCTCGGGCCATGCTGTCGCCCAAAATCTTTCATATTGGGTGGAACTGTGGATTCCAACATCACGTTACCAAGCAAGGGGCGCGATGGATAGGGGGGTTTACCCATATCGGCCAGCCCGTGGGAGGGCTCAATGAATACCAGTATGATGCGGCTAGGCGCTTGCCTTGCGCTATCTCTTTCTCTCATTTTTGTGCTGAGCGTGCCGGTTCAAGCTGATAACCAAAACGGCGTCGCTCGCATCAGCGTGCTTCATGGTTCGGTGACGATGCAGCGCGGTGACTCCGGCGACGTGATGGCCGCCAGCGTGAATCAGCCGCTGACCGCGGGCGACTACTTGTCGACGACGAGCAATGCGCGCGCCGAAGTTCAGTTCGACAATGCCAATTTTGTCCGCGTCGCGCCGGATAGCCAGCTACGTTTCACGCAGCTCGACCCCACCAATCATCAACTGCAGCTCGCTGCGGGAACCATCGAGCTTGGCATCTTGCAATACACAGACGCGCATACCGAGATCCAAACGCCCTCGATCAGTATTCGCCCCGTCGAAGCCGGGAGATATCGCGTCACCGTGACCAATAGCGGCGATACGCTGCTTACGGTGCGCGCAGGCCGTGTGGACCTCGCCTCGGCGCAAGGAACGCAAACCATCGCGTCGGGCCAGACAGTCCGTATCTCGGGATCCTCGTCAAATCCCCAGATTCAAACAATCGGCACTGTCGCCTATGATGACTTCGACCAATGGAACGCCGATCGCGATCAATACGCGCAGAGCGCACTCGATGACCGCTACGCCAACCATAACATCGTCGGGCTCAACGACTTAGGTCAGTACGGCCGGTGGACGGAGGATCGGCAGTATGGCAACGTCTGGATTCCAAACGATCAAGCCGCAAACTGGGCTCCCTACCATGACGGTAGCTGGGTGTGGGAGCCTTACTGGGGTTACACTTGGGTCAGTTACGAACCATGGGGCTGGGCGCCGTATCACTATGGCCGCTGGTTTTATTCTGCTCCATACGGCTGGGCCTGGTATCCAGGACCCGCCTATATCGTCCCCGTCTATCGCCCGGCATACGTCGCATTTTTTGGATTCGGCAACGGGTTTAGCTTTGATCTCGCGTTGGGCAATGTCGGATGGGTGCCGCTTGCGCCGTTCGACCCAGTCTATCCGTGGTGGGGCCGAGATTTTGACGAGCGCCGAGGATTCAACGTTAACAACATTACCAACATCACGAACATTACGAATATCACCAACATCACCAATATCTACAAGAACTGCAACGCTCCGCACGCAATCGCCGCGGTGAAGATTCGCGACTTCGAGCAAGGGTCGTTCAACCACCATTTTCTGCCAGTCCATGTGCGTGACCTAAGAGATGTCTCACTGGTGAAGGGTTCAGTTCCGATCGCACCGAGCAAAGCCAATCTGCGCCCAGCCATGCATTTGCCAATTGAAATAGGAAGATTGCAGCCAATTGCCCCTCGATTCCATACGTTCCCAGGACCGGCGCAGCGGCCAACCATCGCTCAACACGCCGGACTTAGCGCAGGCGCAGCGCAACCGGCCGCTCCTGGTCGCAAGCCGACGTCGACGCAAACTGCCGGCGCGAAGACGATAACGACCAATGAAGGCGCTCGGTTTGCGGTCCACGATCCCATGACTCTCCGCCTCAAATCCACACGGCCGGTATCATCCCTGGAATCAAGCCATCCAGCAGCGTCGGTGTGGGACCGCTTCGGCGGCGATACCGTCACAAGGTCGGGCGCGACGAGCCGAGGCGGCATACAAGCTCGGCCGCTGCTCGCACCGACCCACACGACGGCCGACGAGGCTTCGGGCTCCTCATCTGCCTGGAGCCGTTTCGGCAGTGATTCGCTTCCACGCACGACGCGCTCAGGCAATACCGCGAGCGTTAGCCGGCCGTCATTGGCGTCCCGTATCGGCGCGGGCGGCCTTGGCGCGCGACCATCATATCCGGCGTACTCGGCGCCCGCGAGCTCCTATCACTACTCGCGACCGACCAATTCAGATGACGCTCGACCGATGAGTGGGCACTCCGGTGCCTCACCGTATGGGCCGCGGCCACCCATTTCAACACGGGGTTCAACTGGCTATCGATCGGGTAATACAACGTCTTGGTCGAATCGCGACGCCAGACTTCCGCGCGCCGTTCAACCCAACAAAAAGCCCAACTAGTCTCCAAACCGCGAGCTTTTGATCGCGGAGAGCCGGCCACATTCGCGGCCGGCTTTTTTCGTGCTCCAGGCTCAGGACGTTTGGTTGCAACCCTCGAAGAGGGGCGACATTGATGGGCCACCCTGAGCCGTTAGCGTTTTGGACAGCTGCCTTCTCGGTCTTCGTCATCGGTCTACGTCACGGCGCAGATCCCGACCACCTGGCCGCCATCGACAACCTGACTCGCAACAGCTTGAGCGTTGGACATCGCCAGAGCCGCTTGGCTGGCGCCCTGTTTGCGGGCGGCCACTCGGTCATGGTCCTCTCGATTGCGGCGTTGGCAGGAATGCTCGGCGGCCGCATCAGCGTGCATGGCGCGCTGCTCGAAACGATGGGCACATGGGTAAGCATCGTCACGCTGTTTGGCATCGCGGCGCTCAACCTGCGTCAGCTCGCGATGAAGCGTATCGGCGCACTTGTCGGGTTCAAAACTGCCATGCTGCCGAAGGCGTTGCGCGCAGCCACAAACCCGTTTGCGGCCATCCCAGTGGGCGTGCTCTTCGGGCTAGGCTTCGATACCTCGAGTCAAGTTGCAACCTACGCACTGGTGTTGACCAGCGGTGGCGGTTTGCTGTTGGGGCTGCTGATCGGCCTGGCGTTTTCGCTCGGAATGACCATCACGGATATGCTCGACAGCATGCTGGTCTGCAAGCTATGCACGCGCCAACCGATCGAACTCGCCTGCGCGTCGCGCGTGTGGATAACCGCCGTTACTGTACTGGCGCTGCTCGTCGGCAGCTACGAATTGGCGCAAGCGTTCGGCTGGCAATCGCCGATTCGTGATCTCACCCTCAGCGCCGTCCTCGTCGCTGCGCTGCTGCTCGTGTTCGCTTGGACGCTCAAGCCAGAACTTTTCAGGATTTTTTCAGGCTCGATGGGTAAGCGCACATCGAGGTACATGTATGATAAGCAGGCAAGCGATTGCATCCTATGACAGCGGGGCTGAAAAGAAGCACTCCTGGCCAGTGACGGCGGCGTGGGTAGCCGTCGCTGTCGCGCTCATCATCGCGGGGTTCATTGCTCTGCACGTCATCGCGCAGCTCGATGCGATGTCGTCGAATCTCGCGCACCTCAGTGCTCGCCTAGAGACATTGCAGACCATGAATCAGAAGCTGGATCGGCTGGATGCGATGTCGCTGGCGTTGCGCCAGATGAATAACAAACTTTCCGTTACCAATGCATCGCTTACCTTGGCCAATCAAAGACTGTCGTCGATGGCCGCCGATTCCAAGAC
>JALYZV010000061.1 GCA_030948685.1 Vulcanimicrobiota bacterium
GCCCTGCGCCACCGCGCCGCCGGCGGCAGCGTCGAGCGCTCTGACGGTATCGTCGGCGGTATTGTGGCGGCCTTGCTGGTCGTTCAGAAAATCATCGTTGACTTCGGCTACGACTGGAAGCGGCACATCCTCTTCAACGCCGATTTTTGGATTGTGGTTGATCAGCCAGGAGACGACGCCGTCATCCACGCGGCCGACCGACAGGGTGTCGGTCAGAGCAATCGGTGTTTCGAGGAAGCCTGACTCGTTGACCCACAGCGAGCCTGTCATCTCACCGTTGCCGTTGAGCGGCCATACAGCCGCCCACACGCGATGGTGCCAGACGTCTGTGCGCGGTATGACGGCGGTGATGCCCGTGCGGACAGGTCCGACACCGCGGATGAGCTTGCCCGAGCCCGAGATAAGCGTGACCTGTCCGACCTTGACGCCGCTGACGTCGGTGATGGCGTCGTACCGCCCGTGCGGTAGCGTTCCGATGTGGATCCCGAGAGCAGACGCCTTCGTGTACGGGCCACTCGTAGCAATCCGTGACGAATTGGTCAGCGTGATCGTTACCGCTGCGGCGGCTGCAATGGTGGCGGCGCCACATAAAAAAACGAGCAACACATGCTTCGACATGCACCACGTTTTCAACACGCCCGGCATGGCAGCCTACTGTGGCGTGCCAGGACAGCATGCGCCAAAGCGACAAGGTTCTGGAACTCTATGCTCGCGTCTGTGAACGTATCGTGCGGCGTCGCTATTTCTTAACCGTACTTGGCGGAGCGACGCTCGCCGGTGCGGTCGTTCAGGGTGCCGCCGCTGCGACGCAGTCGTGGAATCTTACCGCACCGCTGCGCATACGGCTCTTTGCTGGCATGAACATCGTACGGCTCGAGATGAACGGAGTTTCCCTGAATGCCGCAGATGGCACGATGGTGGCCGGCGGACGCTCGAGCGCAATGGGATCGCAGGTTATCGAGCTGACCGGGAACCCATATCTTGACGTCACCGCCTTTACCAGCGCGGGGGCGTCCATACAGCGACGGTACCCGGGCACGATGTTCGTGCAAGTGCGCGATGGCTCGCTGTTCGCGATCGACCAGCTGGACGTGGAGACCTACGTCGCGTCGGTGATGTCGGCGGAGATAAGTCCCGGCTGGGCGGTTGAATCGCTGCGGGCCCAGGCGATCGCGGTTCGAACGTACGCTGCGCGCTCGCGTCTGTCCCAAAGGACACGCGACTACGATCTCAACGACGACACCTCAAGCCAGGTCTACCGAGGCATTGGCGAACTTCCGCAAAGCCTCGTCAGCGCAGCACAGGATACCGCCAAGCAAATCGTTATGGCCGGCGGCGTGCCTGCTTCCGTGTTCTACAGCTCAGCCTGCGGCGGTCACACCGCTTCATCTGAAGAGCTGACCGGACAGCCCGCTCCTCCTTATCTGCTGGGCGTGTCGGATCTCGACCCGACCGGCCGCGCGTACTGCTTGGGCTCTCCGTATTTTCGCTGGAAAAACTCGGTGACGGCTTCTTCGATGGGCCGCATTGTCGACGTGCCGGGCGAACGGCTCGACTCCATCACGATTGCCGAGCGCTGGCCCGATGGCCGGGTGAAGACCGTGATCGCCGCCGCCTCGAGCATGACCGTCACGCTGGGCGGCCGCGAATTCTACTCGCGCGCGCTCAACACGCTCGGGTACAAGGTGATCCCAAGCGCCCTCTTCGACATCAGCCGCGAGGGCCCAGACTTCGCATTCGTCGGTCACGGCGTGGGCCACGGGGTTGGCATGTGCCAGTGGGGTGCGCGTGGGCGGGCCGAGGCCGGCGTGAAAGCTGCCGACATCCTGCAATCCTACTTCCCAGGTACGACGATCGCCCGAATCTAGTCGGCGGAGATTCCGCCAGGTGCTACTGCCGCGCGATCAGGTCGAGCATCTGGTTTTCATGAGTCCAGACGGCGTCGAGGCCGTGTTCCCATTCATTCACCAAGAACACAAAAATGACCGGACCGTGATGCGCGCTGAGCACGTAGCCCGCAAGCGCGCTTGCGCCCTCGATATAGCCGTCTTTGGCAAAGACTCGACCCTTTGTTTCAGGCGCGAGGTGGCGCACCGCAACCGTGCCTTCGATTCCGGCACGCGGCAGCAGCGCAAACGGAGCCGCAGGCAACGGCTGCTGCAAGAGAAAGCGCAGCGTCGCTGCGATGCTTTGTGCTGTCAGTCTGTTTTGCCCGGACAGACCCGAGCCGTCGACCATCACGACTCCCCGGGCCGGTATTGCGTTGTTGCGCATGAACGTGCGCTCCGCCTCAAGCGAGCTTGTCAAATCGCCTAAGCCTGACGCCTTCCATCCGACGGCGCGCAACAGCTCTTCGCCATAGTGGTTGTCGCTCAGCAGCAGCATGTGTTTGATGATCAGATCGACCGTTCGCGATTTGTGCTGCCAAAGCAGCGAGTTTGGTGCCGGTGCTGTTTTCTCAGCTGCCGTGCCGGCAACCGTGATGCCCGCAAGCCGGAGCATTGCCAGGAGCGAAACCGCAGCTGCGCCCGTGGGGTGCGGCACTGCGCGCCAATATTTTTGCGGCGCCCCAAACGGGATCTGGCCTCGCACTTCGTATCCCGAGTTATTCGGCAGCAGGTCGATGCGCAGCGTGTTTTCCGCATCAGCGCCGGCTGTTTCTACCGACGCGATAACGCGATGACCAGGCGGGTCGACCGCGACATCCGCTTCCAATCCTGCCCGCGGCGTAATGGTGAATTGGACGGAACCCCCATCGATGGAAAGCGCACTGGCTGGAGCTGCCCACCCATATTGAAGGTCGTCAGCCTGCCAGCTCGAGGCCACTTGATCCGGCCCATAGCGTGAACCATCCGCATAGATATTGCCGGAGACGCTCTGGATGCCGCCAAGTTGGACCTCGCGCACGCCGGCTCGCAGGTTGTCGCTTGTCAGTTCGGGATCACCACCGCCGACGAGCCACAGGCTGCCATTGAGAAGGCCACCTTCCCTTGAGCCATCCGTGACGATCGAGGTGGTAAAGCGATCGTTCGGTCCAAGCACGCCGAGCGCAGCAGCAGCAGTGACCAGCTTGACGACAGAACCGGGAATAAGCGGCAGATGCGCGTTGTGGGAATAGAGCGTGCGACCATCCCGCCCGTCAATCACGAGGATGCCCGTTGCCGCGGGGAACGCAACGTCGTTCGCATGCTGCAACAACTCAGCTCGCAGCTGCTGTGCTTGCAAAGGCGCCCAGGCAGAGCCGGCGTGCAGCCATGCCGTCTGCCGCTGCGGCGGTGCGGTCTGCAATCCGGCGCCCTGGACGTGAGCGCCTGTTCGCGGCTGGAGCGTGTGTAGCGTATGAAGCGCGACGACACTCAGCGCGAGTAGCACCACCATAACCAGCAGCACAGCGAAGCGCCGAACCCTTCGGCG
>JALYZV010000124.1 GCA_030948685.1 Vulcanimicrobiota bacterium
CTATAAGGTTGCCGTCTTTCCACTCGTGCGCAACAAGCCCGACATTGTCGAGTTAGCGTCGAAGATCGAGCAGACGCTGCGTCCTTCCATGCGCACAGTCTTCGATGACTCAGGCAACGTCGGCAAGCGCTATTACCGTCAGGATGAAATCGGCACGCCTTTGTGCGTCACGGTTGATTATGAAAGCCTTGAAAACAAAGACGTCACGGTGCGCGATCGCGACAGCAAGCTGCAGGAGCGCGTGGCAATCGATCGGCTCGAAGAATATTGTAAGGGCAAGCTGTAGCAACGCCATCGTGTTCGCGCTGAGGCCAATAGCGGCGTGACCAAGGTACGTGCAGCGACCGACGCCGACGCTGATGCGATATGGAGTATCCTCGAACCCGTCATCCGCGGCGCGGAGACGTACGCACTTCCGCCTGACATGACGCGCAACGACGCGCTCGCATACTGGTGCGCACCCGATCATGAGGTGTTCGTCGCCGCCGAGAGCGGTGATGTGCTCGGGACCTACTTCTTGCGCGCAAACCAGCTTGGCGGTGGCGCGCACGTTGCCAATTGTGGGTATGTGACCGCACATGGTGCGCAGGGCCGCGGCATCGCCCGCGCCATGTGCGCGCATTCGATTGAGCGCGCCAAAGCAGCCGGCTTCAAAGCAATGCAATTCAACTTCGTCGTTAGCACGAACGAACGCGCGATCACATTGTGGGAAAGCTTCGAATTCGAAGTGGTCGGTCGGCTTCCATACGCATTCCAGCATCCAAGCCGCGGATTCGTGGATGTCTACGTGATGTATCGAAGCCTCGCATAACCCAAAAACAAAGGTCAGATTCTGTCCCGCATCAAAGTACCAACCTGAGTTATTACGCCATGGGCTGTACCATGTGCGGACGCGCCAAGGGTCGGCGCAGCCTGGTCGCGCGTAAACGCGGCCCATCCCGGGGGACGAATGAAGGCCAAACCACGCAGCAAGAAGACACCGGCAAAGAAGCCGAAAGCCGCAAAAGTACCCGCCAAGCGAGCGGTCGCGAAACTGACCACAAAGGTCGCCCCCGACAAACACAAGGCCTCAATCCAAAAGCCAACCGCAAAGCAAACCAAAGCTGTCGCCAAGCCGACAGCAAAAGGCGCGACTGCGATCAAGGAGCCCAAGACGCCGGAGCCGGCGCTGATCATGGCGCCCCTTGACGGCAAGCCGCTTGCACCGCTGCCGGATCCCAACGCCGGGATGATGGCCGGCGTGAAGATGGCGACGATTCCCGTCATGGGCGACGTCGAGCGCAAACCCATGCCTCCGTTGCCGGCTGCAAAAAAGGCAGTCGCGCGCAAGCTCGAGCCTCCGACGAAATCCAACCTCGGCAAAATGACCTACACCTTCGAGGAGGGCGGGGCAGCGATGCGCGAGCTGCTCGGCGGCAAGGGAGCGGGCCTGTCTGAGATGACCCGCATCGGACTACCCGTCCCTGCCGGGTTCACGATCACAACCGAGGTTTGCCGCCGTTACACTGAACTCGGCCGTCAATTCCCGCCCGGCCTGGACGAAGAGATCCACAAACGCATTGCGGAGCTCGAGCGCAAGACCGGTAAAGAATTCGGCGGCGAGACTGACCCGCTGCTCGTCTCCGTGCGTTCGGGCGCTCGCGTCAGCATGCCCGGCATGATGGACACGGTGCTCAACCTCGGGCTCAACAACCGCACCTGCAACGCGCTCATCGTACTCACCAAGAACGATAAGTTTGCCTGGGATGCGTATCGGCGCTTCGTGCAGATGTTTGCGACCGTTGTGCTCGGCATGCGGCGCGATCCTTTCGATGAGGTCGTCAAGCGCTACGTGGCCAAGGCACGTATCCCGTCGGAGTCCGATCTCACTGCGCTTGCCTTTCGCAACATGACGAGCGAGTTCAAAGCGCTCGTCCGTCATCACACGAAAAAAGATTTCCCTGAGGACGTCTTCATCCAGCTGCGCATGGCGGTCGAGGCAGTCTTCAATTCGTGGAACAGTAAGCGCGCTATCGAGTATCGCCGCTACGAACGCATTCCCGACTGGTGGGGGACCGCCGTCAACGTCTGCACCATGGTCTTCGGCAACATGGGCGAGGACTCGGGGACCGGGGTCGCGTTCACTCGCAACCCGTCTACCGGCGAGAAAACGCTCTATGGCGAGTTTTTGCAAAACGCCCAGGGCGAGGACGTCGTTTCGGGCGCGCGCACGCCCGTCAAAATTTCCGTGCTTGAGAAGCAACAGCCGAAAATTTACAAACAATTTCTCGAGATTGCCTCCAAGCTTGAAAAGCACTACCGCGACATGCAGGACATCGAGTTCACTGTGGAACGGGGCAAGCTCTACGTCTTGCAGTGCCGTTCGGGCAAGCGCAGCGCGGCTGCCGCCGTGCAGATTGCGGCTGATATGGTCAAAGAGCACCTCATCAGCCGCGAAGAGGCGTTGATGCGCATCGATCCGGCGTCGCTGCAATCGATGCTGCACGCGCAGATCGACGACAAAGCCAAAGCCGCGCCGATCGCGCGCGGGCTCAATGCTGCGCCCGGCGCGGCGGCTGGCATCGTCGTCTTCGATCCCGACGTGGCAGTCGAAATGCGGCGCGAGGGCAAGCGCGTGATCCTGGTGCGCCCGATGACCACGCCCGACGATGTCCACGGAATGGTCGCCGCCGAAGGCATTCTGACGTCGCAGGGCGGTGCGACGTCACACGCCGCCGTCGTGGCTCGCGGCATGGGCAAACCCGCAGTCGTCGGCTGCGAGTCTTTGCTTATCGATTTGCGAGCGCGCCAGTTCACAGCCAAGTCTGAGGTCGTGCGCGAAGGCGACCCTATCACGATCGACGGAACGACTGGCAACGTCTATCGCGGCGAGCTGCAGATGCAGGCCGCCAAACTGTCGCCGCAGTTCGGCCACGTGCTCAAATGGGCGGACGAATTCAAAGCACTGGGGGTCTATGCCAACGCCGATACGCCTGAAGACGCGAGCAAGGCGCGCGATTTCGGCGCCGAAGGCATCGGCCTGTGCCGTACCGAGCACATGTTCATGCAGACCGAGCGGTTGCCGGTCGTGCAAGAGATGATCATGGCCGAGACTCCGGACTCGCGTCGCAAGTGCCTCGAGCAACTACTGCCCATGCAGCGCGAAGATTTCCAGGGCATCTTCCGTGCCATGAAGGGGCTGCCGGTTACTGTCCGGCTGCTCGATCCGCCGCTGCATGAGTTCTTGCCCAGCCTTGAGGACTTGCTGGTGGAAGTCACCGAGCTTCGAGCGACCAAAGGTGATGCCACGACGCTGTCACAGAAGGAGCGGCTGTTGCGCCGCGTGCGCGTGCTGCACGAGAGCAATCCGATGCTCGGGTTGCGAGTCTGCCGCTTGGGCATCGTCTATCCGGAGATCTATCAGATGCAGGTCCGCGCGATTATGGAAGCCGCGGTGGAGGTCAAAAAGGAGAAGATCGACGTCCGCCCGCTCATTATGATTCCGGGCGTCGGTACTGTCACCGAGATGAAAGCACTCAAAGATCTTGTTTCCAACGAAGCGGAGCGCATCATCAAAGCCAGCGGCGTCAAGGTTCCGTATCAGGTCGGCACGATGATCGAGCTGCCACGCGCGTGCCTGGTTGCTCACCGCATCGCCGAACACGCAGAATTCTTCTCGTTCGGCACTAATGACTTGACCCAGACGGTCTTCGGTTATTCGCGCGACGACGCCGAAGGCTCGTTTATTCCCATTTATTTAGACCGCAAGATTCTGCGCGAAGATCCATTCCAAGTCATTGACCAAGACGGTGTCGGCGAGATGATGCGGATGGCACTCGAGCGCGGGCGCTCGACGCGGCCCGATATCAAGGTCGGCATCTGCGGCGAGCACGGCGGCGATCCGGCATCGGTGCAATATTGCCACGACATCAAGCTCGACTATGTGTCATGCTCGCCCTTCCGCGTGCCCATCGCCCGGCTGGCTGCCGCCCAAGCGGTACTCAAAGACAGAGAAAAAGAACGTGGCGCTGGGGGCAAGCCCGACCAAGATTGAGCGAGCGACCGCCACGCTCGTCATGCGGAGTCTTTGCGTGATAGTGCAGCCATGGCAAAGCTAACCTCGATCCGCGAGGAGCTGGAGGCGCGCGAAGCCGCGACGCTCTCTCCCCACGCCGCATTGGCTCGTCACTCGCGCGGTCGCCGGCTTCCAGAACCTGACGACCCCATCCGCACGTGCTTCCAACGCGATCGCGACCGAATCGTGCACAGTAAAGCCTTTCGGCGGCTTATGCATAAGACGCAAGTCTTTCTTTCGCCGCTTGGTGACCACTACCGGACGCGCCTTACGCACAGCATTGAGGTTATGCAGCTGTCGCGCTCCATTGCACGTGGCTTGAACCTGAACGAAGATCTGGCTGAAGCGATCGCACTCGGCCACGATCTGGGCCACTCGCCCTTCGGACACGCAGGCGAAGCGGCGCTGACGGACGTGATGGGCCGTTACGAGCAGGGCGCAGCGTTCATTCACTCGGAGCAGAGCTCGCGCGTCGTCATGTACTTGGAGCGCCGCGGGGACAAGATCGGCCTCAACCTCACTGAAGAGGTATTGGACGGCATCGCAAAACACAGCAAGCATGGCGGCGCGCTGGCGGGCTACCACGACGTGCCCTTCACGCTTGAGGGCCAGATCGTGCGGTACTGTGACCGGCTGGCCTACATCAATCACGACATCGACGACGCGCTGCGAGCTGGCGTCATTCGCGAGCGCGAGCTGCCGGCCAAGGCGATCGAAACACTGGGGACGCGCGGTTCTATCCGCATAGAAACGGTCGTCCAAGACATCATCATGCAATGCCGGGGACGCAACGAAATCAAGCTCTCCGAGCCCGTGCTGGATGCGGTCGAGACGATGAAGAGCTTCATGTTTGAGAACGTCTATCTCAACGAAGCGGCCAAGACTGAAGAGCCCAAAGCCCAAAATATCGTCAAAAAACTCTTCATCTACTATATGGAGCACCCAGGCGAACTGCCTGAGGAGTTCGCGCACGGTGCCCAGCCTGGCGATTCCCTCGCGCGAAAGGTATGCGACTACATCGCCGGTTTTACCGACCGCTTCGCCATTAAGAAGTTTCGGCAACTGTTTCCCAGGGCTGCCGACTCTGAGCTCCCACGCGAGTGGGACGTATAAGGGCCTGCCCCGCATAAGGCAGAAACGTACTTTCATGCCTTTTCACGGTAGCCTCGTACAAGAGATTCAAACTAAGGTCGACTTGCTGGCCTACGTCAGCCAGTACGTGACCTTGCGCAAGCGCGGGCGCGAGTACGTGGGCCTATGCCCCTTCCATGCGGAGAAGACGCCGTCGTTTTCCCTCAACGCCGAAAAAGGAGTCTGGCATTGTTACGGCTGCAATGCCGGCGGCGACCTCGTCACGTTCGTCAAGCGCTATGAGAACGTCGAGTTTCCAGATGCGATCCGCATGCTTGCCACTCGTGCCGGCGTGGAATTGCATGAATCGGAAGACTTTCGGCGCCGTCGCAGCGAGCGCGAGGCGATCTACGAGGCCAATGCGGTCGCCAAGAACTATTTTGTCGATGCCCTGCACAAAATGGGCGAGGCCCGCGAATACGTTCAACGCCGTGGGCTGGGCGAGGCATCCTGCGAACAGTTCAGCGTCGGCTATGCGCCAGATTCGTGGGAAGGGTTAGTCAATGCGTTAACGCGCGCGCGCATCGATTTACAGCTCGCAGTGCGTGCCGGCCTTATTTCGATGCGCCAGAACGAAAGCGGTTACATCGATTTCTTCCGCGGCCGGCTCATGCTGCCGGTTTTTAATCTTACGGGCGAAGTCATCGCCTTTGGCGGTCGCAGTTTAGGTGATGAGCAGCCGAAGTATCTCAATACGCGCAATACGTCCGTCTACACCAAAGGCCAGCACGTCTACGGCCTTCACTTGGCACGCCGTGCTGCCGCAGCGCAGGAGGCGCTCATCGTTGTCGAAGGTTACTTGGACTGTCTCGCACTGCATCAGGCAGGCTTCGGCAACACGGTTGCAAGCTTGGGAACGGCCTTCACCGTTGAACAGGCGCGCGAGCTGCGCCGTGTGGCGAACAATCTGTACCTGTGCTTCGACGGAGACGCGGCCGGCCAGGCAGCCACCGCGCGGAGCATCGATATGCTGGTTGACGAGGGCCTGATGGTACGAGTGGCGAGACTCCCCGACGGCCGCGACCCCGACAGCATCGTGCTGGAGGACGGTCCCGACGCGTTTTCCGGCTTGATCAAAGCATCGCAGCCTTGGATCGACTTCAAGATCGAGCTCGCCTGCAACCGCATTAGCAGACAGTTCGCGAGCAAGGCTGAGATCGCTCGTGAGGCGATGAGCGTCATCGCGCAGGTGCGTGATCCGATCGAACGAGATCAGTACGTGAAGACGATGGCGCGCAAGCTCGACGTCAGCGAATCGTCGTTGCGCGCCTTGCGTCCGTCGGTCGTGCCGCAGATGCGAGCGCCCGCCGACAGCGCTCAAGCGACGCATCGCCGCGTGCCGCCGCCCATGCACGCATTGTCGGTGGAACGCGAACTCGTGGCGCTCGTGCTCGTTCAGCCGAAGTTCATCGAAGCTGTGGCGGGGCGCATATCAGGCGAAGATTTTGCGGATGACGAAATGGCTCGTGCCTTCACTGCCTTGCTGCGCCAGCGCGGCGACCTCGGTCGCGGCATAAATCCGTTGACGCTTTTAGCCGATGAGTCCAACATCGCGGAGCTCACGCGACTAGCGTTGTCATCGCCGCCATTGCAACCCGATGAGGAACAGCAACGGCTCGACCGCATCCTCGAGCGCTTCGAGCGACAGCGCCTCGAGCGGAGGCTTTCGAACGTCGACGCTGAAATGAACAGGCTCCTGACCGCCGGGAAATCCGTGCCAGAGCCGCTGCGCGATGAGTACAATTCCCTCGCGGCCAAGCTGCGAGGAGCAGCCGCCGACAGGAAGGAGGGAACGTAACAGTGCCAGCGCGCAAACCGCGCAACGCGAAGCCTGCCCCGGCAGACGCCACGACAGAGAACGGTCAACCAATCGCGACGACGCGCGAAGCGGCTGTGAAAGCCCTCATTGAAAAGGGCAAGAAGCGCGGCTCGCTGACGTATGATGAGATTGCCGCTGTTTCCGCCGCCTTCGACGAAGACGATCCGGAAAAGGGCAATGAGCTCGTTGAAGAGATCATGGGCCAGGGCATCGACATCACCGAAATGCCCGAAACAGCCGAGGACAAAGACGCTGAGCCGGAAGCAGTCGAAGCGCCGGAAGACCTGACGTTTGTGCCGGGCGTCGCGCTCGACGATCCCGTGCGCATGTACCTCAAAGAGATCGGGCGCGTTCCGCTGCTGGGTATGGCACAAGAGCAGGAGCTGGCCAAAGCGATCGAGCTTGCCGAAGAAGAGCGCGAACGCGCTCGAAGCAACGGCGCCCAAGCGAACCCTGTCATTGTGGATGCAGGCGATGCCGCCAAGCGCGACCTCACCGAGGCCAACCTGCGTCTGGTGGTCAGCATCGCGAAGAAGTACGTCGGGCGCGGCATGCTCTTTTTGGATCTTATTCAGGAGGGTAATCTTGGTTTGATCCGAGCGGTCGAGAAGTTCGACTATAAAAAAGGGTACAAGTTCTCAACCTATGCGACCTGGTGGATTCGCCAGGCCATCACGCGCGCGCTGGCCGATCAAGCACGCACCATCCGCATTCCTGTGCACATGGTCGAGACCATCAACCGCCTGGTCAAGATATCGCGCCAACTTCTGCAAGAGTTGGGTCGGGATCCATCGGTCGAAGAGATCGCAAAAGAAATGAGTCTCTCGCCCGACAAGGTGCGCGAGGTGATGAAGATCGCGCAGGAGCCCATCTCGCTTGAGACGCCCATCGGCGAGGAAGAAGATAGCCACCTCGGCGACTTCATCGAAGATCCTGAAGCAGTAGCTCCTGCTGAAGCGGCGTCGGTCACCATGCTCAAACAGAAGATGGGTGACGTGCTCAAGAATTTGACGGAACGCGAACGCAAAGTGCTCGTGCTGCGCTTCGGATTGGAAGATGGGCATCAACGCACGCTTGAGGAGGTTGGCCAAGAGTTCGGCGTGACGCGCGAGCGCATTCGGCAAATCGAAGCCAAGGCATTACGCAAATTGCGTCACCCCAGCCGCGGCAAAGCCCTGAAGGATTATTGGTCCGCAGAGTAGCGGGTCCGGCCTTCCAAGCGACGGACCTTCCGGTCCGTTTTTCATCATGAACAAGGCGAGCGCACGCTCGCCGGAGTAGCATGCTGGCATGATCAGAGCCGCGCTGTGCTTGTCTGCTGCTCTTCTTTTGCTTATCGCGGCGGGTAGAGGTTCGGCGTCTGCAGACGCGCGCATGATCGCGCAAACCCACGTCGTCGCACTTTCCTCGCCGGTCGCGCGCACAACGTCGTCACCCCATGCACCGGGCGCGCCGCTCGCATCGCCCTCACCGCATGCTTCGCGTGGGCCGCTTCCACCGCCGACGGCGAGCGCACTCGGCTCGACGACATTCGGAGCGATCGGACTGTTGGAACGCAACCGTAGTACGCCGCCATCCGCGCTTGACAAGTACGTCAACGATCGCGATCCCGATATCGCAGCGCGCGCGGCACTTGCACTCGGTCGCATCGGTAACGCGGCCGCGGATCCAGTGCTCGTCGGCCTACTCACCGATCGTCGCAGGCCCGATAAAGTCCGCGCCATGGCAGCATTCTCACTGGGCCTCATCGGTTCACCCGATTCGGTGAACGCGCTCGCCGATGCGGCACGTCACGCCTCGCCGGTTGTCGCGGCAGCAGCCACAGGCGCGTTGGGCCGCATCGGGGGCTCGACTGCAGTTGATGTCCTGCGGGTGTCGCTCGCCAGTCGCGATGCCGGCGTCCGCGAACAAGCGGCGGTCGGCCTCGGCGAAGCAGCCATGCCGCCCGCACCGGAGCTTGACTATGCACACCGCCAATCGGCCGCCAATGCACTCGCATCATCGATCTTCGAGGAGCGTGATCAGGAGGTGCGCTGGCGCGAGGCCTGGGCACTTGGACGCTCCTTCTACCAAAATGAAGCACCGACGCTACGCCGGCTGCTCACCGATGACGAGGAACTCGTGAGGCTGAACGCGGTGAGCGGTCTCCGCCGGCTCAGGGATCGCGCCTATTCTTTGCCCATCCGTCTTGAAGCAAACGATCCGTCCTGGAGAGTCCGCGTCGAGGTACGCAATGCGCTCGCCGCCCTCCACGACTCAACCAGAGTCAACGTCAAGCCGCCGCCGGTGCCGGCATCAGATCTCGGGGAACCGACTCCCGTCGCAAGCAGCGCGCCGGCCGGCGCCCATCCGCAAGTCGCCATCGTTACGACCAAAGGTGTCATTGTGCTGGAGCTTTTCCCGGATGAAGCCCCCTACAGCGTCGACAATTTCCTCTACCTCGTCGACCGCGGTTTCTACAATGGCCTCACGTACTTTCGGGTCATCGCCGACTTCGTCGTGCAAGGTGGCGATCCGAAAAACACCGGCGACGGCGGCCCCAGCTATTCGATCCCAGCGGAGCTCAACCCGGTCCAGCAACTCACCGGTATTATTTCCTATGGTTTGGACTACGACAAGAAGAGCAACACACCGCTGGAAGAGACAGCCGGCAGCCAGTACTACATCACGCAATCACCGCAATTACATCTGGACCGTGCGTTCACCGTCTTCGGCAGGGTGGTCAAAGGAATCGCAGTTCTCAATGCCATCGCGGAGCAGCCAGATGCGCCGCGTCCGTCCGGCATTGGCCCGCCAGACATCGCGAAGAGAGTATATCGATGCTTGCCTGTCACCCAGCAAACCGATGATGTCGAGCAGAAACTGCGCACCGTGGAAATCGGCTACGACGCGCGCTGAGGCAATTGGACCATTCTGCAGGGTACGGAAGGCCGGCTGACCCGCATCTGCGAAGCCGGACCGCTATGAGCCGCGTAGCATCCTCCATCCGATGCTGCTCGTGAGGCTTTGGTAATGGGCAATCGCAGACAGCATATCATTGAACTGGCAGCTGAGGTCGTCTATCGCCAGGGGTTCAAAGGAACGAGCGTCGAGAACGTCCTCGAGATTGCCGGTGTTGGTAAGGGCAACTTCTATCATTATTTCCGCAGCAAAGACGAACTCGGCGTGGCGATCATCGGCGAAATCGAAAAGTGGTTCAATGGCCCAGCCGGCGACGACATGTTCTCGCCCACAAAATCCCCACAGCAGCGGCTCAAAGACTACCTTGGCCACGTGGCACAGCAGCGGCGTCGCGACAATCGCGGCGATCCGCTCGGCAATTTAAGCGCCGAGCTCGGCGATGTCGAGCCTTTTGCAAAGCCCTTGCGCCGCGCTGTGAACTCCCTTTTGGACCGTTTCGAAGCATTGGTCACCGAGTACGCACTCGAGCGCGGCGCGACCGTGCCTGCCCGCACCATCGCCCGGCAGCTGGTGGCGCAGATTCACGGGCTCAGTGCTTTGTACAAAGTGGATCGGGACGACGATGCGTTTGCCGAGGGCCTGACGAGGTGTGAGGATATTCTGCAAAGCGCCGTGGGGTTCAAGGCACCCGCAACGCAAAGCTCAAGCTCGCTGACGCGCAGCGAGTAACCCACAGCGGCCATCGTGTGACGGTCGAATCGATCGACCGTCTTTGTTTTGTGCGCCGCGCACAGCGGTAATCGGCCGTACCCGGCGTAGCCGAGCCGCATGATCACCCTTGTCATGCTTGCCGCTGCTGCGCAAGCGATGTTGACGGTGTTTGCCGCCTCGTCCCTGCATTCGGCATTCCCGGAGCTTGGCAAGCGATTCGAGGCGACGCGCCCAGGGGTCACGGTCCGTTTCGAGTTCAATGGAAGCCAGCTGCTCGAAGCTCAGCTCGTGCACGGCGCGCCGGCCGATGTTTTTGCCAGCGCTGATCAGTTCTGGATGGACAAGGCGGCCAGCGAGGACCTTGTGGCCGCATGGCAGCTGTTCGCGACGAACAGCCTCGTGATCGTCGCGAGTGCAAACTCGCCCGTGCACTCGCCAGGCGACTTGACGCAGACGGGTCTGCGTCTCGTTTTGTGTGCGCATGCAGTGCCGTGCGGACGCTACGCGCAGGCAGCCTTGACGGCGATGGAAAGCAATCCAACGTTCGGCAAAGGGTTTCGGCAGGCAGTCACGCGCAACGTCGCCTCGGAGGAAGAGAATGTCGAGTCGGTGCTCGCCAAGGTCGCATTGGGCGAGGCCGATGCGGGTATCGTGTATCGCTCAGACGTGGTCGCCGTACCCGCCAACGTGCGTGTTGTGGAGTTGCCGCCCGCTGACCAGCCGCCGATTGTGTACCCTATCGCCGTCATCAAGGCGAGCGCGTCGCCCGAACTCGCAGCGGACTTCATCGCATTCGTGCGCTCTTCCGAAGGCAAGGCCATCCTTCGGCGCTTCGGCTTTCTCCCTTGATCCGACCGGCTGCCGCGCTGCGCGACTCGGCGCTATCGATAGCCGCCATCGCGCTAGCTGCGATCTTCGTCCTCTTCTGCGCAATTGCGCTGGCTGCGCTCGTGCTGCGCGTAACGCCAGCCGCCTTCGCTGCTGCGTTGCGCAGTCCGCTTGTGAACCAGGCGCTTTGGTTATCGCTCGAAACGAGCGCGATCGCGGCTGCGATCATCGCGCTGTGCGGCACGCCGCTGGCGGCGCTGCTGTCACGCCCCTTCCCGGGCCGCGCTGCCCTCGAGACGCTGGTGACCCTTCCCGTGGTGCTGCCGCCGGTTGTCGGCGGGCTTGCGTTGCTGCTGGCATTCGGCCGCGCTGGATTGCTCGGCCGAGAGCTCGACCTGCTTGGCATTCGTCTTCCTTTTACGACCGCCGCGGTCATCATGGCCCAAGTCTTTGTCGCCGCACCGCTCTACATCGCGGTGGCGCGGAGTGCGTTCGTGCGCACGGATCCGAGCCTCATCGATGCCGCCGCGACGCTGCGCGCTTCGCGGGCTTATACATTTGCGCGCGTCGTCATCCCACCGGCAGTCCCAGCCCTGGCAGGCGGTCTCGCCCTTGCATGGGCGCGAGCGCTGGGTGAGTTTGGTGCGACGATCACGTTCGCAGGCAACCTGCCCGGCGTCACGCAGACCATGCCGATCGCGGTCTACATGGCTGCACAGACCGACCTGCAGGCGTCCATTGCCGTCGCCGTCGTCCTCATGGCATTGTCGTATGCCGCGCTGCTCGTGGTGCGCAAGGTCGCAAGCGGCGCCGCTCTCATGCCGTGATGCTGCACGTCGACATCGCCGCACGCGCGGGTTCACTTCCCGTCTCTTGTAGCTTCGCCGTGCCCAGCGCGAATACGATCGCGCTCGTCGGCGCAAGCGGTGCGGGAAAAACCACCGTCCTGCGCGCCATCGCAGGGCTTATACGCCCACAGCTCGGCCGCATCGTCCACCATGAGCGCGTCTGGTTTGATGCCGATCGCCGCATCTTCGTGCCGGCGCAGCACCGCGATTGTGCAATGGTCTTCGCCGATCATGCACTCTTCGCGCATATGAACGTGATTGAGAACGTTGCGTTCGGGCCCCACGCGCTCGGTCAGCGACGCGAGGCCGCCAAGAAAGCCCAGCACGCACTCGAGTTGGTTGGCGTGGCGGAACTCGGATCGCGACGGGCATCGTCGCTCTCGAGCGGCGAAGCGCAGCGCGTTGCGATCGCGCGTGCCCTGGCCGTACAACCGCGCGTGCTGCTGTTGGACGAGCCGCTGTCGGCAATTGACGTCGAACGCCGGTCGCCCATACGCCTAGCGCTGCAGCGTGTGATCGCTCAGCATTCGATGTGCGCGGTGCTGGTCACCCACGATCCAGTCGAGGCAATGCTCTTCTCGGAAACACTGGTAGTGATGGAAGGGGGTGCGGTCGTGCAGCGTGGCTCCGCTACCGAATTGCGCGAGCGTCCACGCACGAGCTATGTCGCGGCTTTTGCCGGCGTCAACCTCTATCGCGGCAGTGCTCGCCCACTTGCAGACGGGGTAAGCGCGGTCGAGGTTGCGGGCACGACGATGACGATTGTCGGCAGCGCGACGGGACCGATTTCGCTTGTGGTGGATCCGGAGTCAGTCGTGCTATCGCAAGCGCCAACGGCGACGTCGGCGCGCAACCTGCTGCATGGATCCGTGGCAAGCGTGGTGCCGGACGGGGCCTCTTTGCGGGTGAGCATCGCGAGCGTGCCACCGATAACTGCGCGCATCACGAAGACAGCCGCGGACGAACTCGGCATCGTGCCGGGGGCCAACGTCTACGCAACTTTTAAGGCGAGCGAGGTCCGCGTTCACTAGCCGTCGGCAGGCCTTGGCCGATCAGCCACCAGGCGCACAGCGCCCCGGCGAGCGCAAGACCTGCGGCGAGCAGCATCGCGACGCGAAAGCCCTCGACATAGGAGCGAGCGAGCGCATCGTCAATGGCGGTACGCGCTGCGGCGGGTACGAAATCCGGTGCTTTTGCGGCAGCCAGCCTCGGTCGTTCGGTGTTCAGCGAAGCGAGGGCTTTCGGCGGCACGGCCATATGCGCAAGACGCGAGTCAAGGGCGCGATTGAAGGTCGCGACAACCGCGAGCGTCAGCACCGCGATTGCCAGCAGGCCGGCAGTCCGCGCCACGGCGTTGTTGATGCCGGATGCGATGCCGAAACGGCTAGGATCGACCGATCCCATGACGGTTGTGGTCAGCGGCGACACGACAAGCGCCATCCCGAACCCCAGAGCCACCATTGCTGGAAAAAACGTCGTCCAGTAGCTGCCCCCGATGGACGGCAGCGCAAGTCCGGCGAGCGCGAGCGCACTGATCAGCGACCCTGCCACGAGCGGAACCTTTGGGCCGATCGAGCTGACGAGGCTACCGGCCCATGGCGAAAGTAAAAAGATGAGGCCGATAAAGGGCAGCAATGCAGCGCCCGCCGCCGTGGGACTGTAGTGCTGCACTTGAATGAGGTCGAACGGCATAAAAAACAACGCGCCGCCCAAAGCCCCATACAGCAGGAACGTCAAGAGATTGATCGCGCCGAAGTTGCGGTTTGCAAATAACTGCGGCGGCATCATGGGCGAGGGCACGCGCGCCTCGATCACGACGAAGACCGCGAGCAGCACAAGACCTATCGCGAAGGCCGCCAGGTCGGTTGCTGACCAGCCAGCGCCGCTGGCATCAATGAGCGCATAGACGACCGCCCCGAGCCCGCCCGTCGCAATGAGCGCGCCAAGCCAGTCGACATGGTGCACCTTTTCATCGTCGCGACTTTCGGGGACGAAACGAGCAGTCACGGCGACAGCCGCGGCCGCGAGCGGGACGTTGATAAAGAAGATCCAGCGCCAGGAGAAATGGTCGACGATAAACCCGCCCAGTACCGGTCCCACGGCAGCAGTGATCGCCGTGAAGCTCGACCAGACGCCGATGGCTTGTCCCCGTTTGGCCTGGGTGAACGACGCGCCAAGGATTGCGAGGCTGCCGGGCGTGAGCAGCGCGCTGGCAAGGCCCTGCGCTGAGCGCGCGGCGATCAGCTGTGCCGAGTTCTGCGCTACCCCGCACAACGCGGACGCTGCCGCAAAACCGATGACGCCGACCACAAACATGCGCTTGCGCCCAAAGTGGTCGCCCAGCGACCCGCCGACGAGAATGAGCGCAGCCAAAAAGAGTGCGTAGGATTCGACAAACCATTGCGCCTCAACGATCGTGGCATGCAGATCTCGTTGCAGCAGTGGCAGCGCGACGTTGACCGCCGTGCCGTCGATGAACACCATGCTCGAAGCCAAGATCGTGGCGACGAGGATCCATGATTCGGATCGTTTCAGACCTGTTCGCGATGCGGTCACAAGCTGATCACAGCACCTCCGTACGATAGCGCCTCCACGCGAGGTGCTTATGCCCATTGAAGCGGTTAGGCCGGATCTTAACGGTTCGTTTCTGTACGAGGGATGTTACCGCCCTCGGGGCGGACTCACGTTCGCCGAGCGTTCCAACTGGGGCCTCCATGAAGCATTGGGTCGCCATCTCACGGCAAACGCTCGAGCACCTCTCCGGAACACATCGCGCGCAACGGGGCACCTGCTACCCTCCCCGCCTCAAAGATTCCGCCACGGATCAGCGCGCATCACAGAGGTGGGGAAGTTGTACGGCTGCCGACACAGGCCGCGGCGCTTGCGGGTGCTGTGCGCCGCTGTCTCTTTCAGGCGGCACGCAGGGTATTGTGGCGCGCGGCCGACAAAGCGGCCCGGCCTCGCTCGCTGGTACCGCCTTCGGGTCTGTGTCGGCAGCATCAAGGCCAGCTGTTTGGTCGCAGGCGGTCGCGCATTTGTTACGGGCTCCGTGCTCTCGAAGGGAAAAACGACGTGATCGAGGCTGCCCCTATGTCGTCATTCGCTCTTGCTAGCCCAACGATGCCAGCGAGTGCAGAGCTCGAAAGAGCCATATTGCAAAATCAATCATGGCTTGCCGCGCTCGAACAGCGCGAAGTGGATCCACCATTCGTTGTCTCTTCAGCCCAAGCGAATCGCTTGCATGGCGCTTCGCATGCGCCATCTGCCGAAACGATACGCTCGAACTTACGGGCGCTCTGGGTCTTGAGTGGACGCGCCGACCTTGAAGTCGCTATCGAAGCCAGCCGCGACGCGCTGGCCAAGATTGCGCTTCATCTCGTGCGCTGACTTGACCATCACGATCGTCGATCGGCAACCACCACGCTGGCGAGCGCCGGCGCTGGCCGAAAAAAAACCGCCAGAAGCAGTCGATGGGACGGCCCGAGCTCTCGAGGGCTTGGCGCGTGCCGTCCTTGCGCATGTGTCAAACGTCGTCACCGTGTGCACAATGGCGTCCCTTGGACCGCTCAATAAACGAGGGTATGCTGATTGCGCTGAGGTTGCAGATCGAGCGTGGCGAATCGCGCACGATCAGCTCGAGATATTCTGCGTGATCGACGACGCGTCGGAGCGAACCCTCTTAGGGTGGATCGTCGGCGCCTCGCCTTCTCGGGTGCTTTCATCGATCGAGCGCAGCATCATCGCTGAATCGATCAGGCGCCTGGTCACAACCTCGCTGGTTGGGTCGCGTGTTGAATTTCGCGATGAGCCGCGCGTACGACCGACGAGTGGGGCCTGGCGCTGCGACGTGGGCCTTCATGGCCCTGGCAAGGCAATCGTCACCTTACAATTTTTTGCAGAGTGCGCCTCGCTTCCTCAACCCTCCCCCGTCGTGTGCCGTCCGAACCTGCGCAACGTTGCGTTGCACCTGCGTGCTGTGTTGCCGGCGGTTGCATGTTCGCTGCAGGATGTGCGAGCGTGGCACTGTGGCTCGTTAATGCGGCTGCAGCGGCCGGAACGAGACGTCGAGGTAACGCTATACGCGGGTGGTCGCCGTCTTGCCACGGCGCAGCTCGGCACTGTCTTCGGAGAACGAACGTTGAAGCTCGTCCGCCTTGGCGTGAGCGCTTGGCGGTGACCGGTCTTGACCTGGAATCGCTGGGCGACGTCCGCGTCGCGGTGACGGCGCTGGTCGGCCGCGCGACTGCTACCATTGGGGAGGTGCTTCACTACGCGCCAGGCACGATTGTTGCGCTCGACGCGAGAGCGGATGCGCCGATGCCACTCTTTGTCAACGGTGTGGCAATCGCGAGTGGGGATCTCGTCGCTCTGGAAGATGGAAGTCTTGCAATTCAGATACGTGCCATTGCATCAGCACCAAGCGAGGGCATTCCCGGGTGATGCAATCCGCCGCGCAATTCATCGCTCAGCCGACGCTCGGCTCGCCGGTCGACTTGCTGGCCGCGCTCTTCGCGTTGGCACTGGTTCCCATACTGGCAGTGTGTGTCACGTCGTTCACGCGGATCGTCGTCGTCCTCGGCTTGCTGCGTGCGGCTCTTGGAAGCGCGGCGCTTCCTCCGAATACGGTCATCGTCGCGCTGGCGATCATGCTAAGCGCCGCGATCATGGCGCCCGTCTTCGCGACGATCGAGCGCGATGCGCTCACTCCTTATCAACTCCATCGCATCTCGGCGTCGCAGGCACTGCAACGCGCGGAGAAGCCATTGCGATCGTTCATGGCTCGGCAGACGAGGGCTGCAGACATTCGCGCGTTCTCGCGTATCGCGCGAGCTCAGCCATCACGGGCGGCAGAAGTCCCGTTCTTCGTTCTCGCACCGGCCTTCCTCATCAGCGAGTTACGAACGGCCTTCGCCATGGGTTTCGCGCTTGCACTGCCGTTCGCGGCCATCGATATCGTCGTAGCGATTGTCCTCATGTCACTGGGCATGTTCATGGTATCTCCCAACGCGATCTCGTTGCCCCTCAAGCTCCTGCTGTTCGTCGTCGCCGACGGATGGACGCTCGTCGCGAGTGCCCTCGTGGCTTCGTATCGGTGAGCGATGACTGATCTGGCGATGGAGCTTTACGCCTTGACCATGCAAACGGCCCTCATGCTAGCGATGCCCGTCGTCGCCGCGGTCGCCTGCGTCGGCATCGTTGTCTCCCTCCTTCAAACAGTGGTGGGCATCCAGGATCAAAATATATCATTTGGGCCCAAGATAGCGGTGGTCGCCTTGCTGCTCGCGCTGGGTGGACTGCCGGCCCTCGCGCTGCTTGCCCATCTCCTCGTCCGGGCGATCGCGGCATTGCCCCGTCTGATAGGCTGAAGCTTCGTGGTCCCGCCTGCAGCAGCGGGCCTGGTGGCTGCTGCCGCTGAGGCGGCGGCGTTCGCGGCCACCATCCCGTTGATGCCGAAGAACGCGATGCCTCGCGTCGTTCGGGCGGCGCTGACCATCACGCTCGTCCCACTGCTATGGAATGCGGATCCATTTCGAGCGTACACAGAGTCGATGACGATGGCTGTCGTTGAACGGGCGATCGCCGGCGCGGCTTTCGGTTTGGCAGCAGCCATCGTCGCCGGGGCCGTGAACGCTGCGGGTGACGCGATCGATATTGCGCTCGGATCACCGCCCTTCGCCCAACGTGCGCCGAGCGGCGGTCCGATCGGCCTTCTCTACCAGCTCGCCTACGCGGTCGTGTTGCTCCAAAGCGGCGGCCTTACGAGAATCATCTGCCAACTGGCCGTTGCGGGTGACGCATTGCCGCACCCGTTGTTGAACATGCGTGGGCTAGCCGCACTCGGAAGCGCGTCTTTCCACGCGAGCTTTCTGCTGGCCGGCCCGATGCTGTTCGCGCAGGCATTGGCAACGGTTGCGGCTGGCATCGTTGCGCGCGCAGCACCGCAGGTTGGGGGTGCGCTCTTTAGTGGGCCGCTCGTCGGTGCTGCCGTTCTTTGTACGGTCACCGTTGGCGCTGCTGCTCTTTGGCCGGAACTCGCAGAGCTCGTGCGGCAAACGGTGCAGTTCGCGAAAGCTACTGCACAATGAGTCCGGCTGAGGAGCGCACTGAGGAAGCCACCCCACGCCGGCGCGCACAATCGCTCGAACAGGGCGTTAAAGCGCACAGTGCTGCGGCTGCTTCAGCGTTTGCGGTCGCAGCGTTCATCATGCCGGCATTGAGTATGGTCGTGTACCTGGCGGCTTGGCCCGATGCATTCAGAATCGCGGCACGCGCCGCGGCAACTGTTGCGCGTCTCGCCGGCGTCGAAGTACTTGTGTCCGCGGGCATCACGATGCGCGAAGGGCACTATTGGCAGGTGCTCACCCTCGCGTGGGCTGGAGCGGTGGGCGCAGCGGCTGCGGCGGCGTTGGCATGCGGTTCGCTCGGTTTTGCACCCGCTGCCATTCTGCCGAAGATCGCGCGAAGCTCATCGCGAGCTAGCCTCCTGCGGTTAGCCAGCACGGACAACCTGCTCCAGGCGGCCCATAGCGGCGTCGCAGTCGCGCTCATCACGATGGTGTCAATTCCGCTCTTCCTGCAAGCGGTCCGCCCGCTTGCGCAGGCTCAAGACATTATGGCGCAATCGGGTGCTGCGGCGAGCATGTTCGTGTCGCTGTGGTGGCGCGCGGTTATCGTGCTCGCGACCGTAGCAATCCTCGATGTCATGCTGCAGCGACGACGGCATGCCGCTCGACTAAGAATGTCGCCCCGAGAACTTCGTGAAGAGCGAGCCAAGACCGAAGGCCGGCCGGAAACCAAGCAGCGCCGCCGCGCCGTAGGCGCCCGCCGGGCGCGCAACCTACGCATTGCCGCAATCCGCCGCGCGACTGCCGTCATCACGAATCCAACGCACCTCGCAGTTGCGCTGCGCTACTCGCCACCCTCGATCGACGTCCCGACGGTCGTCGCTCGCGGTGCGGACCTGATGGCGCCCGTCGTGCGCAGCGCTGCGCGCACCTTTGGCGTTCCCATTGTGGAGTCGCCGGAGCTTGCGCGAACTCTGTATCTGAGCGTCGATGTGGATCAGCCGATTCCCGAGGAATGCTATGCCGCAGTTGCCGCAATCTTCAGCTGGATCATCCGAACGCATGGCCGGCTTCGCCGGGGTGATGAAGAAGAATCGTGAATGCCCGGCGCGATCCGCTTGGGAACATCTTGGCGCTTGCCGTGCTTGCAAGCATTGCGATGCTTGTCATCCCGTTGCCGCCTCCGCTGCTCGACGTCCTGCTCGCCTTCGACATCATGTTTGCGACGGCGGTGTTAGTGGTTGCTCTGTCGATCCAGAACCCGCTCGAACTTGCTGCTTTCCCCTCGCTCTTGCTCGTGACTACACTTTTCCGCCTGAGCCTTGACGTTTCGGCGACACGCCTCATCCTGACGCAAGGCGACGATCCCGGCGGCGTCGGCGCCGTGATCCCTGCCTTTGGCGAGTTTGTCATGCGAGGCAATATCGCTGTCGGGCTGCTGCTTTTTATCATTCTTATCGTCGTCCAGCTGGTGGTGGTGACGAATGGCGCACAGCGTGTCGCTGAAGTTGCGGCGAGATTCACCTTGGATGCAATGCCGGGGAAGCAAATGGCAATCGATGCCGACCTCCACACCGGCCTCATCGACGCGGCGCAAGCTCGCGCACGGCGCCGAGCTGTGCAAGCCGAGGCCGACTTCTATGGCGCTATGGATGGCGCGGGAAAATTCGTTCGCGGCGACGCGATCGCGGCAATCATTATCTTGATCGTCAACATCATTGCAGGTATGGCCATCGGCATCTTTACCAAAAAGCTCGACATAGGGAGCGCGCTGCAAACCTACCCGCTGCTTTCGATCGGGAACGCGCTCGCAACCACACTGCCCGCATTCTTGCTCTCGACAGCGATGGGGATTATGG
>JALYZV010000065.1 GCA_030948685.1 Vulcanimicrobiota bacterium
CCTTTGCAACAGCCAACGACGTCGCAGTCCCGGCGATCCGGGCGTATCGTCGACGCGTTGCTGGCCCTCGTGCTCGTCGCCGTGATGGTCGCTTCTGTCTTTGCGCCCGCTTTGATTGCACGAATACGCCTGATAGCGGCGTCATCCGCTGCAGCACGCGGATCATCCGCCGCGGCAGTCCATCAGGTCACAAAACCTCGGGAAACAATCGTGCGCCATGTGATTGTGCCGCCCCAAGCCGTGAATAGACATGCCCAAGCCGCGGCGGCGAAGGCGCCGGCTCTTCACGCTACGCAGGCTGTAGCGTCACGCGCGACACTCCCCGCAGCGCGGCTAGCGGTTCATCCGGCGCATATTGCCAAAGCGCTAAGGCTGGCCCCCCAGGCAAGGCCGCACACCGGCGCGCGCCCGAGCATCAGCTCATCGACAGCCGTCCAGACGGCGCAGCAACACAAGGCGGCGCCCCAGAGCAAGGCAGATGCCGCAACGTCAGTGTCGGCGCAAAGCGCTTCAAGTCAAGCGAACGAAGCCACAACCTCGGATCCGAACTATCCGGGCAGACAAGTCCCATCAGGTCCCGTGTGGACCGACAACGGTCCGCCCGGCCTGAGCGCAACGCCAGGTGGCTTAATCCTCGGCGGCGGTGCCGCCGGTCACCCCGTATTCGTGCCGCGGGCGAGCTGCTCGCCGTCGCGAGGTGATTTCTTCTAAAAGCAGCGAGCCGACGACGCAGACGCATCGGGGCGCGAGCATACTCGCGCCCCTCCTTGTGCCGTCGGTCACCGCCCCATACGTCACCAGATGCTAGTATATGAGCAATCTCCATATCGGGGGGCAATCGCAGCGTGAGCAAAACCTTGCAGAGTCGCAGTCAAGAGGCGCAGGAAAACTCCCAGCGCCGCGCGTCCGTCACCCGCGAATCTCGCGGGTCACGCGTATGTCAGCGCTGCTTCGCGCGCAACGAAGCAGGGGACACGTACTGTAAGGTGTGCGGCGAGGAGCTGCCGGAGAGCTTGGCGGACATCGACGAAAGCGCTACCCGGCGGCTCGTCCCCGCGGCAGCCAGGGCACAACTCATCGTCGAGGTCGGCAACGGAGGCACGGCCGAGTTCTGGATCGACAAAGACGTCGCGCTGGTGGGACGCTTCTCGAGCCAGGAAGGGGTCGAGCCTGATGTCGACCTGAGCGACGTCGACCCGAACAGGCTCGTTTCGCGGCGCCATGCCTTCATCATGAGGCGGCGGGGCGGCTTTGCCATCGAAGACCTCGAGAGCGTCAACGGGACGTATCTCAACGGGATCCAGCGGCTCCAGCCCCATGCCCAAACGCTTTTGCGCGACGGCGATCAGGTCAGCTTCGGCGAGACCAGGGCGATCTTCTGGACGGAGGCCTCGTCCGGCGTGACAGCCCAGCCAGCGAGCCTTCAACTCGGGCAGTAAGGCGTCAATAAGCCTAAAAGCGGGCACTTCCGAAAAAAGGGTAAAACCGTAATTATGGATAAAAAGCGGCGCCTGACGCGGGATGCGTCAAGGTCGCTGCTTTGTCGTATGAGATAATGCTAGCGACGCTTAGTGTTTATTGCGTGGGAGCGCAAGCCATGGCGGGCAGGCGAAGCTCGAGCGACAAAAAACCCGAAAAGTCCTGGGTTACCTCAGGAGAGGTTGCGCGTGCGCTTAACATGACGGACGCCGCCATCCGGCGCTGGGCGCGCGAAGGGCTGCTCGAGGCGATCAAGACGCCCGGCGGTCAATACCGTTTCCGCCGCGAGGCGGTCTCCAATTTAACCAAAATGCGCAGCCTCCCCAAAGCGCGCAAGAAGCGAACGCGTTCGGGGACGCCGCGATGAGCACGCGCATGAAGCCGCAGGACATCTGCGTCATCGGTGGCGTGCCGCTTAGCCGCGAAGAAATCATCCACAAGTATCTTCACCTCGTCAAGTATGTGGCGGGGCGCATTTCAATTAACTTACCACCGCATGTCGAGATCGACGATCTGATCAACGAGGGAATCCTCGGGCTGATCGACGCCATCGGGAAATACGACGACTCCCGCGGCGTCAAGTTCGAAACCTATGCGATCACCCGCATCAACGGGTCCATCCTGGACGCGCTGCGCGCACTGGATTGGGTGCCTCGCGCAGTGCGGCAGAAGGCGAGGGAGCTGGAGCGTGTTTTCGTCGAGCTGGAAAACCGGCTTGCCCGCGTGCCCGAAGATGAGGAAGTTTCCAAAGCACTCGGCATCACGCTCAAAGAGTACCATACGCTGCTGCTCAAGATTCGCGGCACGTCCATCCTTTCGCTCGAAGAATTCTTGCCGAACGAGAAGGGCCACGACGTCGCACTGCTTGATACGCTCAAGGATGGCGGTCCCGACGCGACACATGTTATCGAATCGACCGAAGTAAAGAGCACGCTGGCCGGGGCAGTTGAGAGTCTGCCGCCGCAAGAGCGAACCGTCATCTCCCTGTACTACTTTGAGGGTTTGACGCTCAAAGAAATCAAAAATGTCCTCGAAGTATCGGAATCACGCGTCTCGCAGATCCATGCGCAAGCAGTCATCCGCCTGCGATCGAAGCTGCGAACCCTCCAGATGGACATGGGCATCCGTGAGGGCGATCCCACGATCAAGCAGAAGTACGTGCGCAAGAAGCCACAGGCGCCGCACGGCTCCCAGCCTTCCCATCCAACCCACCCACAGCACCGCACGCCTCGCGCCGCCTCCGGCTAGCAGCGAGTAAACCGAACGGACCTAAAGGTCCGTTGCTTCAAAGGTCCGTTGCTGCAGAGGTCCGTGCCGCTAAAGGTCCGGTGATGCAGTCTCTGAAAGGCCGGCGCCATGCAATGGCTTTCGTCTTTGCGCGACGGGCTGGAGAAAACGCGCAACAACCTGGCCGGTCATCTCAACGCGCTCTTGGGGCGACAGCTTGTTGACGACGAGTTCTGGCAGCAGTTAGAAGAAACGCTCATTGCAGCGGATTTCGGTGTCCCGATAACCGAGAAGATCGTCGGCGACCTGAAGATCGCAGCCCAGCAGCAGAACCTAAAGGTCGCAAATGACGTCATCGCGCTCTTCAAAACAGACGTTGCTGACTACATGAAACATCCCAGGATCGAAGCGGTGCCGGTGCAAGCCAAACCGCACGTGGTGCTCGTTGTCGGGGTCAATGGTTCGGGAAAGACGACAACCATCGGCAAGTTGGCTGCTCAGGAACGCAAGCGCGGCCGGTCGGTCACGCTCGTTGCCGCCGATACGTTTCGCGCGGCCGCCGCCGAGCAGCTCGCCATCTGGGCCGAACGGGCGGGCGCCGAGATAGTCCGCCACAAAGAAGGCGCCGATCCAGCTGCTGTTGTTTTCGACGGTCTTGCTGCAGCCAAGTCACGTGGCGTCGACGTTGTCTTCGTGGACACAGCCGGGCGCCTGCAAACCAAACACAACTTGATGGAAGAACTGAAGAAGATCAGGCGCATCATCGCTCGCGAGGTAGAAGGGGCGCCGCAGGAGACGTTGCTCGTGCTCGACGCGACCACTGGCCAGAATGCGCTTTCTCAGGCCAGGCTCTTTCACGAGGCGACGGACGTAACGGGCATAGTGCTGACGAAGCTTGACGGCACAGCCAAAGGCGGGATAATCCTTGCGATCATGGACCAAGTCGACCTTCCTGTGAAGTACGTCGGGTTCGGAGAAAAGGTCGACCAGCTTCGCCCATTCGACCCGCGAGGGTATGTCGAGGCGCTCTTTTAACTTACTCCAGCATTCGCATTGTCATTCACCTGAGGAGAACGCCTTGTCGGATAAAGAGAAGGATAAAGCTTTAGAAAACGCCCTCGCTCAGATCGAGCGCCAATTCGGCAAAGGCTCTATCATGAAGTTGGGCGACGCTGCCGCGAACGTGCAAATCGAGGTCATTCCCACGGGCTCGATCTCGCTCGACGTGGCGCTCGGAGTCGGCGGCTTGCCGCGCGGCCGCGTCGTCGAAATTTACGGTCCCGAATCGTCCGGCAAGACCACCCTCACCTTGCATGTCATCGCCGAAGCGCAAAAGGCGGGTGGGGTGGCTGCGTTCATTGACGTCGAGCACGCGCTGGACCCGGCCTACGCTCGCAACCTCGGCGTCGACCTCGACAATCTGCTCATCTCGCAACCCGACACCGGCGAGCAAGCCCTGGACATTGCGGAAATGTTGGTGCGCTCGAATGCAGTGGACATCGTCGTGGTGGACTCAGTAGCAGCACTCGTTCCCAAGGCCGAGATCGAGGGCGACATGGGCGATGCCCACGTCGGCCTGCAAGCCCGGCTCATGTCGCAAGCCCTACGCAAGCTCACATCTGCCATCAGCAAGTCTCGCACCACCATGATCTTCATCAACCAGATACGCGAAAAGATTGGCGTTATGTTCGGCAACCCGGAAACCACCAGCGGCGGCCGCGCACTCAAGTTCTATGCGTCCGTCCGCATGGATATCCGCAAGCTTGAGCAGATCAAAAGTGGGACTGACCCTGTCGGTTCGCGCACGCGCGTCAAGGTCGTCAAAAACAAGGTGGCCCCACCCTTCCAAGTAGCCGAATTCGACATCATGTATGGCAAGGGCATCAGTCGAACGGGCGACCTCATCGATATTGGACTGAAGCACGAGATCGTCGGCAAGAGCGGCTCGTGGTACACGTACGGCGAGACTCGCATCGGCCAAGGCCGCGAGAACGCAAAGGCATATCTCGAGGAGCACCCGGAGATCGCGGATGAGGTCGAGGGTAAAATCCGCACGCAGTTGGTTCGCCAGGCCGGCGGCCCAGCCGAGAACGGTGCAGCGCGTTACGCGGTCGTGTCAGAGTAGGCGCGTGCGTGAGCATCCGCGACCTTCAAGGGAACAGCCTCTCTAAGCCGGTTTTTATTACCGCCCTGCGGATGCTGGCGGGCAAAAGGCTATCCAAAGCACAGCTTGCCAAGAAGCTGCGCGACCGCGGTTTTGCAGCAGAGGTCGTTCGCGAGGCCGTCGCCGAGTGTGAGCGCCGCAAGTATATCGATGATCGCACTTTCGCCCAGCTGTTCGTCACAAGTGCGCTTGAGAAAAAGCCTATCGGGCCAATGCGCCTCATGCGCGACCTCCTCAAGCAAGGCATCGACGGCGATCTGGCCCGCGAGATCATTGCAGAAACCGATGCCGAACATGACGAGCGGCTCGACCGAGCGATCCACAAGCTCGAGCTCTCGCGGCCCGGCGAACGCTTTGACCGGCTTGCGCGCCGTCTGGTAACGCAAGGTTTTACCGCGCCGGCGGTGGCGCGGGCGCTGCGCCGGCGTGCGGCGCAAGGACCCGTCATGCAAGAACTCGAGGAAATGCGGTGAGCGCCGCGCCGAGCGACGCTCCGGCGACGGTTGAGCTCGGCGGCGGATTCATCTACGTGCGCAGGCCGGATGGCCACGCGGCCATTCTGGCCCCACACGTGCAGACGGCCGGCGTGGCAGGCATGATGAGCCCGACAACGGTGAATGCGCGTGATGCGGGTGAACTTCGCGCGTGGTTGGAACACTGGGGCTTCGAGCGCGCGACCGAACTCGCCAACACCAACCAAGTGCACGGATCCATTGTAGTCGAGGCGCGTGCCGATGATGGAGTCCCGATTGATGCCGACGGTTTATGGTCAGCGTCGAGCGGTCTTATCCTCACCGTGAAGGCCGCCGACTGCGCTCCAATCTGGTTTGCGGATATGGCATCCAAACGGTTTGCGCTTGTGCACGCCGGCTGGCGCGGCGTTGCCGCCGGCATCGTTGCGGCTGCTGTTGACGCCTTGGCAGGCGCCGGTTCCAAGATTGAAGACCTTGCCGTCGCGGTGGGACCGCATTTGGGACCGTGCTGCTTCGAAGTTGGTCCCGAAGTCGCAGACAGCTTCAAAACGATCGACGGTGCCATGCTCGCCGCAGAGCGTCTTACAACACCGCGGCGGCGAGATGACAGCATGGTGCTCGATCTTGCGGCCGCGATTCGCGCTGACCTGAGCGATGTGGGCGTGCGCGACCACCAGGTCTTTGTTGCGACCGCCTGCACGCGTTGCCATCCCGCGCTGTTCCACTCGTATCGGCGCAACGGTTCGGGCGGACCCCTCATGGTAGCCATCGCAGCGAGGCGCGGATGAACGCGCAAGACGGCGTTGTCGCGACGCGCGGCTGCGCCCTCATCGTCGACGACGAGCCGAACGTCGCGGAGTTGCTGCGCGACGCACTCGCGGCTGAGGGCTTTACACCGGTTATCGCTCCCGACGGGTTGGCCGCGTTGCGGCGCGCGCGCCAGTATGCACCCGACGTCATCGTGCTCGACATCGGCCTGCCGGGACTCGACGGATTTGAGGTCTGCCGCAGTCTGCGGAAAGAAACCGCGGCACCCATCATCGTCGTCTCCGCCCGCGGCGACGAGATCGACAAGATCGTCGGCCTCGAGATCGGTGCCGACGACTACATCAGCAAGCCTTTTTCGCCGCGCGAGTTCATTGCGCGGTTGCGCGCCATTCTGCGACGCTCGGGCGTCGAGCCGCCCACGCCTGCGAAGCGCCGCACGATCGGCGACGTGTGCGTTGACGCGGACCGGCGAGAGGTCACGGTGAAGGGCATCGCTGTTCGGCTCAAGCCGCGTGAGTTCGACCTGCTCTGGCTCTTCGCGCGCAACGAGGGGCGTGTCTTCACGCGTGACCAGCTTATCGAAGCCGTCTGGGGATTCGACTTCGACGGTGACCCGCGAACAGTTGACGTTCATGTGCGCCGAGTGCGGCGAGCCCTCAGCGACCCAGCCACCAAGCCACGTTACCTTCACACGGTGCACGGGCTGGGCTACAAGTTCACAGTCCCGAAGTGAAGAAGATCAAACCGGACGGCCTCTATCCACAAGCTCCGTACGCGTACGCGGCCGTCGTGGCGCCAAGCACCCTCGTCTTTGCCGCCGGCGCCTGTCCGTTGGACGAAGCGGGCGTCACGGTCGCTCCGGGCGATCTTGTGGCGCAAACCGCACAGGCGGTGAGTAATCTCTTCGCAACCCTGCGCGCGGCGGGGTCGTCTCCGAGCCAGGTTTTGAAGACCACAGTTTTTGTGGTGGCGGAGAAGCGTTCCGATCTCGTGCGCGCGTGGGAAGTTGTGAGAGCCGCATTCGGCGACGCCGACCCGCCGAGCACCCTGCTGGGCGTTTCATTCCTGGGCTATCCTGGTCAGCTCGTCGAGATAGAGGCGATTGCCGTGGCTGCCGCGCCGTCGGAAACGTGAGCGAGGACCGTCGTCACGCGTCTTCGCGTTTGCCCGACCTTGGCTCGCTGGCGGAGAAACTACTAAGCTTCGCGCGCCGCCGCCGCGCATTACCGCTGATCTACGTTGAATACTCGTCCGAGGATCGGCTGACCGGACCGCGTGCACGTCGCCGTGCAGCCGCCTACAAACAAGCGACATCTGCCGCGATCAAAGCATCCATTGGCTCGGTGTTGCGCAAGGGTGACCTGGTTGCGGCCGGTGCCGGCGGCAAGTGGTTTGTCGCGCTGCTTGTGGCGCGCACAGGCGCTGCAAGGCCTCAATCCTCCGATCCGGACTTGGGAGCCGCGGCCGAGCGCCTGCGCCGCGCAGTCCAAGTGGAACTTGCGCACCTGCAACGTCGCAGCGCCGACGGTCTTGCCGAGGGGATCGCCGTACGCTGCGGCTGGAATGTTCTTGAACCCGCCGATGATCCGCTCGAGGCGCTGCGCCACGCGATACGCGGTGCGGCGGTTGTCGCCCGGGTCGAAGAGCGCCGATCCACCGTCATGGCTGCTGTGACGCACGAGATACGAACGCCGCTTACCGCGATTATCGGGTTTGCTGAACGGCTGCACAGCACGCGCCTGAACGCGTCCCAAAAAAAGCGCTACCTCAACATCATCCTCGACGAATCGAAGCGGCTGCATCGCCTTGCCGAGGGACTCATCGACGTCGGCTCCTGGACCGCAGGTCACTTACGGCTGCATACGGAGCCACAATCGCTTGCCGCCATTGCCGGCGAAGCCTGTCGGGCCCTGGCAGATCATGCCGCTAAGAAGCACGTGACGATTGCGGTGTCGGGTGACGCGTACGCGCAGGTTGACCATGACCGCTGCTTACAGATATTTATCAATCTGCTCGACAACGCCGTTCGCTACTCACCGTCAGGGGAAGTCGTCGACGTCATCCTCAAACGCCGTGGTCGCGAGTGCCACGCTGCGGTGACAGATAACGGCCCGGGATTTGTGCCCTCGATACGGCTGGCGGGCGGGAAGCCTTTTGCGGCGGCGCGCAACGGAAAAGTAGGGCTCGGCTTGGCCATCGCCAGACTGTTGGTCGAAGCGCACAGCGGCACGATGTCCATCCTCAAACGCCGTCATGGCGCCATGGTGTCCATCACTTTTCCCGCAGGCAATGGCCGACGCTAAAGAATTCCGCAGGGGCGAACAGATGTTTGTGAGTAACAGCTGGGGGTCTGCCGACCTCTCTCTATATAGGAAGAGAGGCGTTTGGGCAGAGTGGGATTCGAGGCGGTGCGCAGCGTGGGCCGACAACTCGGCGCAGTGCTTTTTATTGCCGCGACGGTCGCGTTTGTGTCCCCGTGCCGCGCGGCTGGCGCAGAGCTTGACGCTCTTTCACGGGCCGCGGCGCAGTATCGCGGACCGTCGCCCGACACGGGGCAGATGTATTCAGAATGCCTGCTTTCGACCGTTCGTTATGACGTCAGCTTCACGCCCGACAAGACGACGTACGTCATCACTGGCGACATCGGCGCTATGTGGCTGCGCGATGCCAGCGCGCAGATGCGTCCATACCTGTTCTTTGCGCAAGACCCAGCCGTGCGAGACATGCTGCGCGGCGTTATCGCGCGGTCGGCGAAGAACATCCTCATCGATCCCTACGCCAACGCCTTCAACCGCAACTATCAAGTTACCGAAGAGAAGTTCGAGTTGGACTCGCTGGCGTACCCGATGGTGCTCGCCTGGAACTATTGGAAGCAGACCGGCGACACGGCTGCGCTGACGCCCGAGGTCAAGTCGGCATACGAACGCGCGGTGTTCCTTATGGAGGTCGAGCGCGACCATTCGCGCTCTCAGTACAAACATCGCTCGCTGGCAAATAGGGGGTCGGGCACGGCGGTCGGATACACGGGTATGATCTGGACCGGTTTTCGGCCAAGCGACGACGTCGCGCAATATGGTTACAATATTCCTGCCAACATGTTCGCCGCAGTCGCGCTGTCGGAACTGGCCGACATTGAAACGGGCGTTTGGCACGACGCCACCATGGCAACCGAGATCGGTTTGTTGCGCGACGGCCTCATGGACGGCATCAACAACTACGGCATTGTCTACACGCCGAAATACGGCTACATTTACGCCTACGAAGTCGATGGACTCGGCCACTCCAACCTGATGGATGACGCGAACATCCCAAGTTTGCTTTCCATTCCATATCTGGGCTATCCGGCAGATGCCGCCATTTATAAGAACACGCGCCGCTTTGTCCTGTCGAGTGACAATCCGTACTACTATGCAGGCAAGATTGCGCGCGGCATCGGTAGCCCGCACACGCCGAAAGGATACATCTGGCCGCTGGCGCTCGTCATGCAAGGTCTCACGGCGCAAGACACAAAAGAGCTTGCCGACGTCCTCTCGCAGTTGCACGCCTCCGACACGGGCGCACATCTGATGCACGAGTCGTTCGATCCAAACGATCCCACGAAATTCACTCGTTCGAACTTTGGCTGGGCATGCTCATTATTTGCAGAACTCGTCCTCAACCGCGTGATGGGGTACACATCGCCTCTTCCCCCAACCCGGGGCGGCTCTCGCCGCGACACAACCGTGTCGCTCACCCGACCACTCTTCAGGTAATCTTCCTGTGCCCGTAACCCTTGTCATCGGCGCCCAATGGGGGGATGAAGGCAAGGGACGCGTCGTCGATTTTCTTTCGCGCGGCGTGAACGTCGTTGCACGATACGGGGGTGGCTCGAACGCGGGCCACACGGTCCGGGTTGGCGATAAGACTTATAAATTGCGCATTGTCCCGAGCGGCGTTGTATCCGGCGTTGACCACTGCGTCATTGGGCCAGGCACGGTGGTTTCGCCCAGCACCTTCGTCGCCGAACTGGATACGCTCGAATTCAATGGCGTCGACACCTCCCGTGTATGGGTTTCGGATTTGGCGCATCTGATATTGCCGTATCACGTGGAACTCGATAAGCGTGCGGAGCGCGAGCGCGGTGAAGATGCCCTGGGCACGACGGGCAACGGCATCGGGCCGGCCTATGTGGACAGGGTTGCACGCACCGGGATTCGCGCCGGTGAGTTACTCGACATGCGCCGCGCCCGGCAAGCGCTGTTCGCGCGAACCGAGGCACTTCGAGCACAGGGCATCGCAATCGATCTGGAAGCGCTGGCCAACGACCTCGAAACGCACGCCGAACGGATTGCGCCGCATATTCGCGATACGGTTGCGCTCATACACAGCGAGCTTGCAGCCAACAGACGGATGCTCGCAGAGGGGGCGCAGGGCTCGTTGCTCGACGTCAACTTCGGCACGTACCCCTACGTGACGTCCTCGGTCACGATCGCCGGCGGAGCACTCTCTGGACTGGGGTTTGGCCCCAAACAGGTCGAGCACGTCATCGGCGTGGTCAAAGCATATCAAACTCGCGTCGGTGGCGGACCTTTTCCAACAGAGCTTGCGGACGAGCATGGTGAAGAGCTGCGCAAACGGGGTGTTGAGTTCGGGGTCGTCACCGGCAGGCCGAGACGCTGCGGTTGGCTCGATCTCGTGGCGCTGCGCTACGCGGTGCAGATCAACGGCATCACCCACCTGGCGCTGACGAAGATCGACGTGCTGGACACGTTCTACCAGATCTCCCTGTGCACGGCCTACGAAGATGCAGGCGAGTCCTCATTGCCGTTTGTCATCGCTCGCGGAGCGAAACCTGTGTACGATACCATGCCGGGATGGTTGAAGACGACCGTCGCGGCGCGGACCTGGAACGATCTTCCCTATAACGCGCGGGAGTATATTAAATTCATCGAGTCATACGTCGGAGTACCTGTTTCATACATCTCAGTCGGGCCCGAACGGAACCAAATCATTCTCAAAGACGCACCAGTCGGAACCGCTGCGAAAGTCCTGTGAGTCTCACTCCGACACATCGGGCGGTGGTTGAACTCGAACGCGCCGGAGGCGCGCGACTGGCAGCCTTGCATGCAGACGGGGTGCGGCTGCGCCGCGAACGAGAGCATCTTATCGCCCATAGCGCCCGGGCGCGACAATGCTTGCTCGCTGCTTCGCGTTGGGAAGCGTTCCAATGTCAGACGCTTTCCGAGCACATGCTGTGGACTGCAGCTGCGCTGGCAGAAATTGCCGCCGCGCTGCATATTCAACGCGCAACCGAGAACGCGCTTGCGCTCGAGCGCATGCACTGGGCTCGCTGCCGCCGCGGGCTTGAGCGCCGCGCATTGCGCGAGAGCGCCAGATGGCCAGACTGACCGACCAGGACGTCGCAGGTCTTATCGCACGCCTCGAGGGGTCAAAGCCGGACCGAGCATGGGCCGCGCCGGCGGATGCACGCACGGCAAGCGCCACGTCGGCTGAGGCGATCGAAGCGCAGCTGCGCCTGCGCGAACTTTCCTCAAGCGGAAGCCTCGGGCCGCTCATCACGCAACGCCTTGCAACCTACCTAGGCAGGCCGCTTCGCTGCACGAGCGCAGAAACGCTGACGTTTTCCGATGACGGGCCGCTGTATGTCGCCCAGACGGGCGGCTTGCAGGTGTGGGTGCGCTTGCAAGCGCTGCTGGCGAGCGCGATCGCAGATGCGATGATCGGTGGTGACGGCGAGGCGCCAAAGGTTGGTTACGGACCGAAAGTCGCTCGCGTTGCCGCCGGCGCCGCGACGGAAATGATGCAGGCCATTCTGAATGCGCTGCACCTCTCCGGGCCCGTGAGTGCGGTTGCGATCGACGCAACGCGGGAGGGGACCTTCACGGCTGCGGCAGGCGGGACCGTCGCCGTCGCAACGCGTGAATATGGATGGCAAGCAGGCATCGAACTGGGCCAACCCACCGAATCGGCAAGGTCCGCACCGGTGCTGCCAGCAACCCCGCCGGTTTCGCCGTCTGCATACCCGCGCCAACCTGCTGCAGAGCCAGCCGGGGGACTCACAGCAGCGCTCGAACGCGCGCGGCGGCAGCTGGACGAGATGCTCGGTGAAACGGTGACCTTTGAAACGCCCGAAACCGTGATGCTGACCAAACCGCGCATTCCTGAAGGGTGGTTGCGGCTGAGCCTTGGGTCACGCGGCGGCGGTGCGATTGTTTTGGCGATCGATCGCCAGACCACCGCCACGCTCGTCAACAGTGCGCTTCGGGCCGACGTGGCCGGCACACATGGCGGGGGAATACTCGTGGAGGCAGGAGCCGAAGTCATCGTTCGCGCCACGCTGCACGCCTTCGCGACCGAACTATCCGGCACGCCCGAGGAGCTCCATCACACCGAGCGGTTAAGCCATGACGCCATGCTGGCGGAGCTTCCTCATGTCAGCGTGGAGCACCGCATCACATGCGGCAGCCGCATTGGCACGCTGCGCTGGCTTATCCCGGAGCGGATATTGAAGGCGCGGACATCAGCGGCTGGCGGCCCGCGAGGAACGTGATGCGTGAGTGGGTGGCGCGGCTCGCGCGACGCTTAAGGAAGCGCTCATTTTTGCGCGTAGCAGGCGCGCAACCGCTCGCAGCCGGCGTCACAGTGTACGCAATTGACGTTGACGGGCGGCGTCTTATTGTCGGTGCGTCGGCGCATGCTGTGTGCGTCCTCGACCGCTACCCGACTCCCAATCCGGAAAATCGAGAGGGACCGCGCGACCCGGCTGCCTAAATCTGGTAAGACAACCCAGCTTGTCATCTTGTGGGAAACGCATGAACGCTCGACGCTTGTACCCGCTGCTCTGGACGATCGCATTCCTAGTATCGGCCTATGGCGCGTATCGTGTCGTGCGGTCGCTGCTCGAGGTCGAACCGGCCAATCCCACCCGAGATCGCATTCGCGCGCTCATCGGCGAGGCTGACCAGCTCCTCAAGACGCTTGACGAACAACGGCGGGGCTAAACCGCCGCCCGCCGACCTCGCTCGCACACCTATCCACATCGATGATCTGCTTGCGAACGGCCAGGGTGTTGGCCGCGCCGACAAGCTCGTTGTGTTCGTGACGGGGGCGTTGCCCGGCGAAGAGGTACGCGTCGCGGTCGACGCCATCAAAGCAAACTACGTGAGTGCCCACGCGGTCGACATCCTTGAACCGTCGCCCGATCGCGTGGCGTCTGTTTGTCCGGTCTTTCCGCGATGCGGCGGCTGCCAGACGTTGCACCTAAGGTACGAAGCGCAGCTGACATGGAAACGGCGCATGCTCGTCGACGCGCTGACTCGACTGGCTGGACTATCCCCGGTTGATGTTTCGGAAACCGTCGCTTCGCCGCTCATCGACGGCACGCGCTACAGAAACAAAGTGAGCCTCGTGCCGCAGGTGGATGGCGGGCGGGGGCAGATCGGTTTTTACGCTGCGCGCTCGCACCGCGTCGTGCCGGTCGACCATTGCCCTGTGTTGCTGCCCTGGCTTGACCACGCTGTTCGCGCGCTTGCATCAGTGGTCGAGAAATCGCCGGCATTGCTCAACGGCGTGCGTCATATCGTGGCGCGCACCGGCTTGGCGCACAAAACGCTGGTCGTTGCCTTTTGCACCGCACGCAGGCAGCCGCAGCTCGCGACACAAGTGGACATGCTCCGGCAGCAGATTCCAGGTCTGACTGGCGTTGTCGAAAGCTTTGATCCATCCAGCGCCAACGCGATCTTCGGACGGCGCTTCGCCACGCTGTGGGGCTCGGCTGAGACGATCGAACGGGTAGCAGGAGCGAGCTTCCATTTTGGAGTCGCCTCATTTTTTCAGATCAATACCGGCGTGCTGGAACGCATCTCGGAACGGTTGCTGGAAACGCTTGCAGGCGCGCGACGCGTCGTTGATCTCTACAGTGGCGTAGGAACGTTTGCCGTGATCCTCGGCCAGCGCGGCGTGGCCGTGACGGGAGTGGAATCCTTTGCCCGGGCGGTGGATGAAGCGGCCGCAAACGCGGCGATCAATAGCGTGACGACGGCGCTCTTTGAGCGCGCTGCGGTCGACGAAGCAGTCATCGGAAAACGCGGACAGACATTGCTGGCGGAGGCGGATGCGGTGATCCTCGATCCGCCGAGAAGCGGGTCGCAAGCCGAGGTGCTTCGCGCGCTTGCGGGCGCTCGCGTGCCGCACATCGAATACTTGTCGTGCAACCCGGCCACGCTGGCAAGAGATGCGCGTGTCCTCGTCGATGCCGGCTACAGGTTGGGTGGCGTGACTCCTTTTGACATGTTCCCGCATACGGGGCACGTCGAAGCGCTGGCCGAATTCACCCTTTGACACTGTAGCGCGCTACGGTTGGCGCGTGGACGGAGATATGTATGGCGGAAGTCCCGATCGATATTGACCATGTTTCGCGCCTGGCGCGCATCGAGCTTACCAAAGACGAGGCAGCCCGTTTTTCGTCGCAGTTCGCTCGTCTTTTCGAATTCATCGGTGAGCTTCAGGCGCTTGACGTTAGCCAAATCGACGCCACCGCACAGGTTATCCCGCTGCGCAACGTTCTGCGTGACGACGAGGTGAAGCCGTGCCTCAGCCACGATGACGCCCTTTCAAACGCGCCTGACCGAGAAGGTCCATATTTCAAGACTCCGCGGATCCTCGAATAGCAAGAGATGAAGACTGGACACGAGATCGCAGACGCGATTGCCCGCAAGCAGGTGAGCGCGCTCGAGGTGACTGAGGCAGCCTTGCAACAGGCGACGGCGCTTGACTCGCAGCTGCACGCCTATATCCGCCTCTTGCCCGAGCGTGCGCTGGCGCGCGCCCGTGCGATCGACGCGCGGGTGCAAGACGGCAACAGCGCCGGGCCGCTGGCGGGCGTTCCAGTGGCCGTCAAGGACATCTTTTGCGTTGAAGGCGAGATCGCGACCGCCGGATCCAAGATCCTGGAAAATTTTCGCTCGCCCTATTCTGCGACCGTTGTTCGAAAGCTTGATGATGCGGGTGCGATTATCGTCGGCAAGACGAACATGGATGAGTTCGCCATGGGATCCTCGTGCGAGAATTCAGGCTTCTTCCCAACGCACAATCCATGGGATCTCAGTCGCGTACCGGGCGGGTCATCGGGCGGCAGTGCCAGCACGGTCGGTGCTGGTACGGTGCCGATCGGTCTTGGGACCGATACTGGTGGATCGATTCGCGAGCCCGCATCCTTTTGTAACATCGTCGGCGTCAAGCCAACCTACGGACGGGTCTCGCGCTACGGCATGATCGCTTTCGCATCGTCGCTGGATCAGGCGGGTCCGATGACAACAGACGTACGCGATGCGGCGCAGACGCTTGCGGTCATCGCCGGCCACGATCCGTTGGACTCAACCTGCGTCGACGTGCCGGTGCCTGACTACCTCGCCGCGCTGCGCGATGACTTGCAAGGCGTGCGCGTCGGCATCGTCAGCGAGTTTGAAGAACAGATCGGCAAAAGCGACCAGGCGATGGCGGCTCTCTACAAAGCGGCGTACAAAGAGCTCGAGCGGCTCGGCGCGCGCTTGGTGGACGTCCGCCTCCCGCACGCGCGGTACGGCCTGGCCACGTACTATCTCATTGCCCCGGCGGAGTGCTCCTCGAATCTGGCGCGTTACGACGGTGCGCGCTACGGCCGGCGCGTGGACGGCGAGGGCGACGTGTACAGGATGTTCGAACGCACGCGCGCTGCCGGCTTTGGCGACGAGGTGAAGCGGCGCATCATCTTGGGCACCTATGCCCTGTCGGCGGGGTACTACGACGCGTACTACGTGCGCGCGCAAAAGATTCGCACGCTCATCAAGCGCGATTTCGACGAGGCGTTTCAGAACGTAGACGTCATTGCGGGGCCGGCCGTTTCTTGTCCGGCATTCGAACTGGGTGCAAAAACACAGGATCCCGTCGCCATGTACCTGATGGACTATTTCACGATTCCCATGAGCCTCGCCGGGGTTCCCGCACTTTCAGTGCCGGCGGGATACGTGAACGATCTCCCGGTCGGTTTGCAAATCGTCGCGCCGGCCTTCGAGGAGGCGAGAATGCTCGGCGTCGCGCACGCTTACGAGCAAGCGACGCATCACGCTCAAGCACGAACCCCACTCGTTGCCCAAACGGCGCGCGCATCATGAGCCAGCAGACCAACGTGCAAGAAGCAACGCGCTACGAGGCGGTAATCGGCCTCGAGGTCCACGTCGAACTCTCGACGCAGAGTAAGATGTTCTGCGGCTGCCGCAACGTTTTCGGGGCCGAGCCCAACACGCTTGTCTGCCCAATTTGCCTAGGCATGCCGGGGTCGCTGCCGGTTATCAATCGGCGGGCTGTCGAGTTCTTGTGCAAGACCGGCCTGGCGCTTGAATGCACGATCGCCGCGCATTCTAAGTTTGATCGTAAGAACTATTTTTATCCCGATATGCCGAAAAACTACCAGATATCCCAATACGATATGCCCTTGACGACCGGCGGTGCTGTCCGGTTGCCCTCGGGAAAAACCGTTCGCCTGAACCGCATCCATCTTGAGGAGGACACCGGCAAGAATATTCATGCCGGTGGCAGCATGGCCTCGTCAGCGTATACCCTCATCGACTACAACCGCGCCGGCGTGCCACTCATGGAAATCGTCACCGAGCCCGACATTGCAACACCGGAAGAAGCAGAAGAATATCTCGTCCAGCTCAAGACAGTGCTCTCGTATCTTGGGGTTTCGGACGTCAAAATGCATGAAGGCTCGCTGCGCTGCGACGCCAACGTCTCGATCCGCCCGGCTGGTTCGACCGCCCTCGGCACGAAGGCCGAGGTGAAGAATATGAACTCGTTCCGTTCGGTTGTTAGCGCGCTGAAATTCGAGATCGCTCGCCAGGAAGAAGCACTCCGCAAGGGCGAGCGTATCGTTCAGGAAACGCGCAACTGGGACGAGGGACGCGGCGTCACCTATTCAACGCGCTCGAAGGAAGAAGCGCACGACTATCGTTACTTCCCGGATCCAGATCTTGTTCCGCTGACGATCGATCAGGCAACCAGCGAGCGCTGGCGCAGCGAGATGCCCGAGCTTCCTTTGGCCAAGCGCGAGCGCTTGGTGCGCGATTATGGGCTCAGTGACTACGAGGCAAGCATTCTCACCGATGAGCGCGGCACAGCCGAGTTCTATGAGGCAGTCGCAATCGCCTCAAAGGAGCCCAAGCTCGCCGCCAACTGGATGCTCGGCGACGTGCGCCGCTGTCTCGAGAAACACTCCATGACGCTTAGCACCACGCCCATGAAGCCGCAGCACCTGGCGGACCTTATCGCGATCGTCAAGGCAGGGAAGATCTCGGGCAAGGCTGCCAAAGAGGTGTGCGAGGCGATCGTTGCAGACGGCACCGATGCGCAAAAGATTGTCGAGCAGCGCGGCCTGGCTCAGGTTTCCGACCAGAGCGCTATTGCGCAAATCGTCGCGGACGTGCTCGCGCAGAACCTCGACTCGGTCGCTTCGTATAAAAGCGGCAAGGCAAAGGCGCTGGAGTTCCTCGTCGGACAGGCGATGAAGGCCAGTCGCGGCAAGGCGAACGTCGAGATCGTCCGCGCAATGCTCGTGGAGCAACTGGGGTGAACTCTGCGGGCGCGACCCCACACGACGGCGCCCTGCAAAGCCTGGAGTTTGGGGCCGTCATCGACGGCATTACTGCTTCAGCGACGTGCGAGCCAGGCCGCGCAGCCGTGCTTGCTATCCGCCCGCGTCTTGGCGATCGCGCTTGGGCCATCGACCAACTCGCGCTGGTGGAAGACGCGGTCGGCTCTTTCCAGGCCGGTGTCAATGTTGGTTTTGGCGGCGCTGTGGATATTGCGCCCCTCGTCGAGCGAGCGGAGAAGGGCGCGTCACTTTCGGGCGCCGATTTGCGACGATTGGCTGACACCGAGCGTTCCCTGCGTTCAGCGGTGGCAGCGCTGCAGGCCGAGCAACGCCCCGCAGGCCCCTTGCGCCGGCTGGCCGGACAGCGCGAACGCACGGAGGACCTCGTCGCCGCGATCGATCGCGCGGTAGAAGAAGATGGCCGAATTGCTGACGCCGCCTCATCAGAGCTTTCCAGTATCCGCCGGCAGCAGCGCAAGCTGCACGAGCAGGTGCGCGAGCGCTGTCAGTCGATTACCCAAACCGCGGCGCTGGCAAAGATGTTGTCAGAACCGATTGTCACGGTGCGCAGCGGCAGGTATGTCGTGCCGGTCCGCAGCGAGTTTGCCGCCCAGTTTCCGGGCGTCGTGCACGACCAGTCTGCGTCGGGAGCAACGGTGTTCATGGAGCCGCTTGCCTCGGTGGAAGCAAATAACAGGCTGCGCGGTCTTGAAGCGGCGGAGGAACGCGAGGTAACGCGCATACTGGGCGAGCTGTCCGCGATGATCGGCGGGCAGAGCATGCAACTTTGCTCCAACGCGGCGCTGCTTGCCAAACTCGACTCGATTGCGGCGCGCGCTCGCTTCGCGATCGCGCGCGAAGCAGGCACGCCGCAGTTGGATGCTTCGCCTGTTATTCGCATCGTTCGCGGCCGGCACCCATTGCTGCGCCGCGAAGCGGTGCCGTTGGATTTTGAGATCGGCGAGTCATTTGACGCTGTGGTGATTTCCGGTCCAAATATGGGCGGCAAGACGGTCGTCCTGAAGACAGTCGGTCTTTTTTGTCTTCTCGCGTACGCTGGGATTCCGCTACCGGCCGGCGCCGGCACGGTCATCGGTGAGTTTCAACAGGTGGCGTGCGTCATCGGTGACGAGCAATCCATCGCTCAGGACCTCTCCTCGTTCTCCGCACATCTGCAAGCGCTCAAGCTGGCAACCGCCAGCGCAAGCTCGCGTTCCCTGATCCTGGTCGACGAGATCGGCAGCGGTACCGAACCTGCGGCCGGCGCGGCGTTGGCCCAAGCGTGTATCGAGACGATGATCCGTGCCGGTGCGAAGGTCGTGGTGACCACCCATTTCACCCAGCTCAAGACCTTCGCCGCGGCGCACGATCGCGCGCGCAACGCTTCGATGCTTTTCGATGCGCAGACTCACGCGCCCACCTACGTCTTCGCGCAGGGCATCCCCGGTCAATCGCTCGCGTTTGCATTGGCGAGAACGCTCAGCCTCGACGCCCGTATCATCGCGCGCGCCGAAACGTTGCTGGGTGTCGACGCCCAAAATCTGGAACGCACATTTGAGAAGCTCGCGGCCGAACGCGACCAGCTCAAGAAAACGCAAGAGCGCTTGGAAAGTCAACAACAGCGGGCGCAGGCGCACGAGCACAGCATGCGGCAGCGAATAAGCGCGCTCGAGCAGGAGAAGGAAGCCTTTGAGCAGCGCGCGGCGGCTGAGCTGGCCAAGGCAGTTGAGGGCGTTCGCCAACAGCTTGTCGAGCAAGCGCAGCGCCGATCGGATGCGGCAGCGCGGCAGGCCGCCAAGCCGATTCCACACAGCGACCGGCTGCTGGCCGACACCCTGCAAGAGATGCGCCGCAGCCTGGGACTGGAAGCCGCCCGTGGGCGCTCAGAGAGCAGCTTTAAGCCCGGCGACGAGGTGTACGTGCCAAGCTTCGATCAGAGTGGCATCGTCGCCGAGGTGTACGGGCGCGACATCCTCGTTACCCTGGGAACGTTGAAAACGCTGGTTCCGGCAGCCGATGCGCTTCTCAAAAGTGCTCGCGCACAACCCAGCCCGCGATCGCTCAAGCGACATAGCCGCGAGCGATCCGAAGCTTCAGATCACCCTGCCGCCGCGGACGCGATGACCTCCGTCGACGTGCGCGGCATGCGCGTCGAAGAGGCGTGGCCGGTCGTCGACAAGGCGCTGGACAACGCCGCGCTTTCGGGTTTGAGCGAACTACGCATCATTCACGGAAGAGGTACCGGGCAGCTCAGCCGCGGAATTCGCGAGTTTTTGGACGACCATCCACAGGTTGAGTCGTTGTCATCGGCGCCGGACCGCGAAGGCGGCAGCGGCGTCACGATCGTCAAACTGGTGTAATGAACGTACAAGAACAACTCGTAACGCTCACCGATCGTTGCGTGGATGTCGTCTCGAGAGAAGACCTCGCAACTCGGCTGAGCCTCGGACGGCCGTTACGCGTCAAGCTTGGCATCGATCCATCGGGTCCGCTGCTGCATCTAGGTCACGCCGTCGTGCTGCGCAAGCTGCGCGAGTTCCAGGACCTCGGACACCAGGCGGTGCTTCTCGTCGGTGACTTCACAGCGCAGATCGGCGATCCCACCGGGCGTACGGATGCACGCAAGCCGCGCAGCCGTGAAGAGATCGAGCGCGACATGCAGAGCTACGCGCAACAGGCTGGGTTGATTCTCGACTTAACGCGTACTGAAATCGTCTACAATAGCCACTGGCTCGGATCGCTCAAGTTTGCCGATCTCATCGGGCTCAGCGCCAAGATCACCGTCGCCCGCATGCTTGAGCGCGACGACTTCGCCAAGCGCTACAAAGCTGGCGACGCGATTGGCTTGCATGAGTTCCTTTACCCGCTCGGCGTTGCCTATGATTCTGTGGTGACCAAGGCCGACGTGGAACTTGGCGGCTCCGAGCAGTTGTTTAACTTGCTTATGGGCCGCCGGCTACAAGAAGAGTTCGGCCAACCGCCGCAGGTGTGCATGACCCTTCCCATCCTTGAAGGCACAGACGGGGTGGTGCGCATGGGGAAGAGTCTCAACAATTATATTGCGCTGGGCGACGAGCCAACGCAGATGTTCGGCAAGGTCATGTCGATTCCGGATACGCTGATTGGCCGCTACTACCGGCTTGCGACGGCGCTGCCGTCGTCTGAGTGCGAGCGGATAGAAGGCGAGCTCGCTTCGGGGCGCGTTAGCCCGCGCGATGCGAAAGTAAATCTCGCGCGGCGGATCGTGCAGCTCTACCACGGAACCGCAGCAGGCCAAGCGGCGCACGACCATTTCGAAAAGACCGTCGTGCGTAAGGAACTGCCGGAGGACATACCGACGCATCGATTGGCGAGCGACGGTGAGGGTGCCACGCTTGGCAAGCTGCTTGTCGCACTGGGCTGGGCCGCGTCAAATCGCGAGGCGCAGCGCCTCGTCCAGCAGGGCGCGATCAAGATTGATGGCAGCCGCGTGGAGGACGTGCACCATACAGAAACCTCCTGGAACGGAAGGGTGCTGCAGAAAGGCAATCATCAGTTTATCAAGATCGTCAGCTCAATGTCCTAGCGCGGATCGGTCCCAGTATCCGATGCGCTGGCTCGTAGCTCTCGAATCTCTTGCGGCGAGAAGTAGTAGCGTTGGCCGCAAAAATCGCAGGTGACTTCGGTCTCGTTCTGGGCGTTCGCCATCTGATCGAGCTCCGCGGGTCCGAGCCCGACTAACACTTTGCTAACGCGTTCTCGGCTGCACGAGCACGTAAATGAGATGGGCGCCACGTGGCTCACGCGCACTCCCAGCCTTCCGGCCACGAGCACGACGATCTCCTCTGGAGAGGTGCCTTCGCGAACAAGTGCGCTGACATGCGGCAGACCGGCCACGTTTGCTTCCAATTCGCTGACGGTCGTTTCGTCTGCGCCGGGTAACAGGTGGGCGAGAAAGCCGCCCGCCGCGATGACGCCTTGTGGATTTGCGAGCACCCCGACTCCCACCACCGACGGTACCTGTTCGGAGTGGGCGAAGTACTCGGCGAGATCGTCGCCGATCTCGCCGCTGGCGAGCGGCACGGCACTCGTATACGGCAAGCCGGTATCAAACGCGCGCGTGACGTGTAAGAACCCACGCCCGACGATGCCCCCGACGTCGAACTTTCCGCTGGCGTTGAGCGGCAGCTCAGCTCGCGGCCGCAGCGGGTAGCCGCGCACGCGGCCGCCCGCGCGTACGTCGGCCACAAGAGCCCGCACGGGCCCGTCGCCGTTGATCTGCAGCGTGATCCGTTCGCGACCCTTGAGGAACGTGCCCATGAGGGCAGCGCCCGTCAGCAGCCGGCCGAGCGCGGCCGTCACGGTGGGCGAGCAACCATGTCGGTCTTGCGCGTGGGCAACCAACGTCGTCGTGCGAGCCGCGACAATACGAACGCTGTCGCCCGCCGCGAGCGCCGAAGCGCTGTAATCCGAAGGCATGGCAAAGCCTTCGTATTGGCGCCGCGGACCATCCTCCTAGCAGCCGTGCGAGACCGCCGACCAAAGGAACACCTGGTTGCCAGCAGAAGAGCGCGCGAACTCATGAACGACACGCAGCGCACGTCGGTCGTGGTGCTCCACGGCCCGAACCTGAACGCGCTCGGCACGCGCGAGCCGCAAACCTACGGGACGGAAACGCTGGAGCAGATCAATACGCAGCTGCTCAAGCTGGCTGATGATCTTCATTGCGAGGTCTTTATCCAGCAGCACTCGTCTGAAGGGGCGCTGATTGACGCCATTCACACAGCAGGCGAGCGTGGCCGAGCGATTCTCATCAATCCGGGAGCGTACACTCACTACTCCTACGCGCTGCGTGATGCGCTCGCTTCGGTCAGCGTGCCAAAAATAGAAATCCACCTCACGAACATCTATGCGCGCGAATCGTTCCGTAGACGGTCCGTCATTGCACCTGTTGTCGACGGCGCCGTTTTCGGTTTCGGGTCGACTTCCTATCTGCTCGGCCTGCGCGCCGCTGTCGCAATGCTCGATGAAATAAGGGATTGAGCCCAAAAACCGGGAGGAATCGCTAGTCCGCCCGCTAACAGGTTGAACCGGAGCAAGCATTCGTCGCGCGAACGCTCCTCTTCATAAGCGCGAACGATACGCGCGTTTTCAGTGCTACTATTCATAGAGAGGTGTGACCGATGACCAAGGCCGAGCTGATCGAAGAGATTACGAGTAAGACGGAGCTGCCGCGCCGCGACGTGTCGGATGTCGTCGATAATGTGCTGGAAGCCATCAAGGGCGCGCTCGCAAAGGGCGAAAAGGTGCAGCTAATTCCATTCGGAAGCTTCGAGGTTCGGAAGCGCAAGGCTCGCGAAGGTCGCAACCCCAAGACGGGCGAGAAACTCATGATCTCCGCGCGAAGCGTTCCGGCCTTCCACCCCGGTAAAGACCTCCGCGAAGCCGTTCAAAAGGGCGCGAAGAAGAAGTAAGAAACGGTCAGGCCGACTCGTCATGGCCTCCTCGATTCGGTCCCGATGGGACGAGACGAGGGGGCTTTTGTTTTGAGCGAACCGTTCACAGCAGGACCGCTGGAGCCGTCGGAAATCGAGCCGGCTGTCCAGATCTTCCTCGATTCCTTCCACGACAACGCCGCAAAGGTATTCGGCGACAACCCGAAACCCGATGCCATGCTGGACGTGTGGTCCTTTGCCCAAGCATTGGAACCCGGCGGCTTTATCGCGGCGCGCGATGGTGCTGGCCTGCTCGGCTATGCGCTGTTCACAAGCTCGCTGAGCCGGCTCCAGCGGCGTGCCCTCGCCAGCGGTCAGGTGATCGTCTGGGCGTTGCGCGCGCTGCGCGGCCGCTATGGCATCCGCTGGCGCAATATCGCCCGCCAGTTCTGGAATAAGATTCTTTTTGTGGGTACAGCTAGAAATTTCCGCACGCAGGGGGACGCTCAGTTGCTCAACATCGCCGTCGCGCCGGCAGCGCGCGACCGCGGCGTGGCAAAGTCGCTGCTGGACGCTGGCATGCGCTACCTCGCGCAGCGCGGCGTGAGCGAAGTACGACTTGAAGTGCAACCCCAGAATGCGGCTGCTATCGCCGCATATCGCGGCGTCGGATTTGAAGAGAAGGGGCGCACGCGCAATGCGCAGGGCGAATGGATCGTCATGACCGCCAAACCGAAAATCGGAAATGGCTGATGCATAACTCACGGCGCAACGGCAAGCGGCCGATGAGAATAGAGATGGGCGATGGACCTTTTGGGTTTTCGAACGCTGAATGGCGCACGTTGCAACGGCTGAAAAATCCGCAAGGCATTCAGCACATGCTCGATTCGCTGGCCTACCACGATGCCGACACTGCCTGGTCGCCGAGGCGCGTGTTGCGGGAGCGCATGGCCCACTGTTGCGAAGGCGCAATGTTCGCGGCCGCGGCACTGCGAGCCATCGGGTTTCCGCCCCTCATCCTCGACCTTGAAGGCGAGCGCGACACGGACCACGTCATCGCCGTCTTTCGCCAGGGGAGCTGCTGGGGCGCGATCGCCAAGTCACACTTTACCGGGCTGCGCGACCGAATGCCGATCTACCGCACGCTGCGGGAGCTGGCGCTCTCCTATTTTGAGGACTACTTCAACCTGCTTGGGCACCGCACGCTGCGCACGTACTCCAGGCCTGTCGACCTTTCGCGCTTCGACCGGCTCAATTGGATGACGTCGGAGAAGTCAATCTGGTTTATCCCAAGCTACCTATTCGACATCGCACATACGCGCCTTATCAGCAATGCGCAGGCAAAGCGGCTGCACCGTGTCGATCGCTTATCGATTGACGCCGGTCTGCTGGGCTACCGGACGCCCAAGCAAAAGTGGTGGTGAGCATTGGGTCCCGCACCCAGACCCGGACCTAGCTGCAGTCGGGATGGCCGCAAGCGCATTTATCGCCGTTCTTCTCGCTGCGCTTGCACGAGTCGCTGCAAAAACCAGCCTGATCGCTGTCGTTGCATTTGCACGCAATGTGCCCGCATTTGCCGGCCATTGGATTCCCCTTTCGCCTGGCAAGAAGCGCCGAAGTCAGCCCCCGGCGCTCCCATGCAAGTCCGGTGGCGTTCACCAAACTGCATCCTCGTTATTCCCTGAAGGTATGAGATAAAACGCCTTCGCAAGTATGCAGGATGTCGCGTTCTCTGGGATGGCTCGCTGTCGTGCTCGTCGCGTTTGCGCTCGGTCCAACTGTTCAGCCCGCAGCTCAAGCCTTGGCTGAAGCCGCGAATTCGGCATTGCGCATCGTCTATCCAGGTGAGGGTAGTAAGCTTCCTTTTCTTCGGCGCTCATTCGTGTTCGGTTCAACGGAACCGGGCGCAACCGTCAGTGTCAACGGTTCAGCGGCGCTCGTTGCCCCCTCCGGTGGATGGATTGCCTTCGTGCCGTTTGCTCCGGGAGACTTCCGGCTGCACGTCGTCTCGCGCCGGGCGGGAAACAGTGTCGTTGCCGACCGGATTGTCAGTGTCGCCCAACCTTTGCGCACACTCGCGCCATCGCCAGCGCGGGTAGACTCCATCGTCGCGCCTGCGCCGACGGAGGACATGACCCTCGAGTCTGGTGACAGCGTTCATCTTTTTATCAAAGCCAGCACGGGCGCGAGGGTGACAGCATCCGTTGAGGGAGCGATCGAGCGCTCGCCGCTGGTTGAAACGCAGACCTCCAGCTTGAACCCATCCGATAAGGAGCGGATCCTGGGCGACGTCATGGCTGGCGGCGACATCGTCGGCGGGCTGTACGAGGGCGACGTTCGTCTTCCCGCCGCTGCGGCAGGCCCGCTCAGAGTCAGCTATACGGTCAGCGCCGGGGACGGCACTGAAGCGAAAGCGACGGCCAAGGGAGCCATCACGATCACCCCTTCCAGTCCGCGGCGGGTCGGCTTTATCGTTTTGAGCGACCACAACAAGGACATTGATGCCCGCCCATACGGGATCGTTGAATCCGAACCTGACGGTGGCTGGCTCTTTTTTCCGCCCGAGCGCACGCCATTTGAGATCAGCGGCGCCGCAGGCGACTACTACCGAGTCGCTCTCGGCACGAGCGAGCACGCTTGGATCCAAAAGCAATCGCTTTCGCTTGCACCGCGGGGAACGCCGCCCCCGCGACCGTCGCTGGAAGGCGTTGTGGTTCTCGATAGCGGCCGCGAAGCCACCGTGCTCATTCATTTGAGCGGCCGAGCGCCATTCTGGGTGACAGAAACAGCGGACGAACCAAGCCTGCGTATTCGCGTCTTTGGGGCGAGCGCTGACACCGATTTCGTCCGCTACGGCAACGATCGCAGTAATGTGTCCGAGGTTCGCTGGGATCAACTCGAGGGCGGCGTCGCCAGCGTCAACCTCAAACTTCGGCAACACACGATGTGGGGCTACCATGCACAATGGGATGGCAACGACATTAAACTTGTCATCAAGAAGCCGCCGCTCTTCCGACCGGCGCCAGCCTCGGCGCTGCAAGGCCTGCTCGTCGTTATCGATCCGGGTCACTCTCCCGATACCGGCGCCATTGGGCCGCTCGGGACGCGAGAGCGAGATATAAATTTGGCTATCGCCAAGCGTCTTGCGACACGGCTTGAAAGCATGGGGGCTCGCACGATGCTGACGAGAACCGCCAACATCCCTGTAGGATTGTACGATCGAACCAACCTTGCGGCGCGTGTTGGAGCGGATGTGCTCATCAGCATCCACAACAACGCGCTGCCCGATGGTGTCGATCCGTTTACTCACCACGGCTTTTCCGTCTACTATTACCAGCCGCAGAGCCTCGAGCTTGCGCGTGCAATCCACAGCGCATATGGCCGCCATACGGAGCTGCCCGACTATGGCTTATACTATGACAATCTCGCGCTTGCGCGGCCGACCGAGGAACCAGCGGTGCTGACAGAGTCCGCCTTCATCATGTGGCCGCCCGAAGAGATAGCACTGCGTAGCCCCGCATTCCAGGAAAAACTGGCCGCGGCACTTGCCGACGGCATGAGCCGCTGGGCGGCGTCAATGCGCTCTAGAGAGGGCTTGCGTTGACTGGTAGTAGTGCCGAGTCAGCCGAACAATTTCTTCTTGCTTATCGGGAAAGTTACGCCGCAGCCACACGAGGGTAGCCGCTCCCCGTGGCATGGCCGCCCAGGCGTGCCGATGGCGATCCTCAATCAACGGTCGCAAACCCTGGCCGCTCGATCCGAGCACGTCGTTCATGGCCCTCGTCACGGCACTTTCAAAGTCTCTGTCCCTGCCTGCCGGAACAAGATGCGTGTGCGTGCCAAGGACCTCGTCAAGCGTTCCTATCTCAAACAATCCATCAAAAAGATCGACCGGGTACGAGCAATAGAGATGGAACGTCAGCGACTCGCGGAGTGTGTTCCATAGCCGCTCAAGATCGATAGCCGCGCGATATTGGCGAGTCTTCCATAACTCGCCCACCATTTCGCCGTAAACGCTCAATCCTCGACCCGCAGCGCGCGCGTGGGCCGCGCGAATGCCGCTACCGATCACCTCGTCAAACAGGCGGCCATCGGGTGATCCGTTCACCATGAAGCTCGCCAACATGAAGTGCGCGTCGAAGAATTTTAACGTCCGGGTTGCGAGAGCGCGATCGACGTTAGCACCCAGCCGCTGCAGCGCTTTGACAAAAGCGTCGCGATGGGCGGTGGTTGCCACGACGACAATCCCTTGACCCTGCTCCAATCCGGCAAACAAATACGCAGCGACGTCGTGGACAAGAACGTCATCACTGTCCTCGTATAATTGCACGAGGTGGCCGTGCGGCTCAGATGAAGGCATCAGCGGTTCCATTCGGACGGGACACAGGTGTAGTATACACCAAACGGGACGGTCTCAACCACCACCATCTCTTTCCGGCCCTTGCGGATCGGCGTCTGACAGCTCTTTTGCGCGGCCCGCGATGATGCAGGTCTCGCAAAGCTGCACGCCTTTGATAGGATACGTTTCGTCGACCGAGGTGTGGCACACATCGCAAGTTGGTCTTTCACGCATAGGGAGAAAACGTACCCCACACGTTTTCCGTGACGCGCACATTTGTACCGGCGCCACGAACGCTGCGTCAAAACACTAAGCAGCAGACGGGACGTGGGACGACCATCCCGCAGAGGCACATCCTATTCCACAGGACGCGACCGTCCATCGTACCAATCGCGCGCTTACGACTGAGAGCGCTCGAGCACCGCCTGCGAGGCCATGGCAAGCCCTTCATCCAGCGACGAACACATCTCATGCTTGCCCGTTAAGCCCGTGATGACGAGCAGCCGCTGTGCGGCCTGCAGGGTCGGCTTGATAAGCACAAATGTCTGGCGGTTGACGGAAAGCTGGCGGCGAAAAATCAACAGGCGATGAATCATCGCGCTGTCAAAATATGTCGCGCCCTCGAGCGACACGATGACAGCGCCTGCGTCCTTTTCAGCGGCCTCGTGCAGCAGCGCCTCGAACTCATGAACGTTGACCAGGTCGACTTCGCCCCGAACCTCGATGACTGGGATGCCGTCAACCTCGCGCAACACGGCCACGTTTCTTCCGAGTTTGCAGCTCGTGCGTGAACTTCACCGTCGTACCCCGCTCGTCAGATTCACCTCGACGTTCTTCATAAGCATCCGAATGATGCTAAGGCCATAACCTGCCCTTCTTGACGGGCGGGGCGCCATCGTCCCTCGTCTTGGGTTCTGACCGCAATACTTTCTTCTTCCCGTCCGGCACTCATGGTAAACGAGCCAGGACTCCGCAGATAGGCGTGCTCGATTACATTCTTTACCGCCTCGCCAACGTTTCCGATGCGTCGTTCAATGAATTTCACTGATCGTTTGCAGCGGCGTGCTCGGCCAGTTCAACATGTCGCTGCAATTGCGCGTGCTTCGCTTGCTGTACTCCAGCTTGATCCGGCTTGGCTTCTTGGGGTCAGGCAGCGGGGAATCGATGTAGCAGGGCCCTGACGAGCAGCGCTATCGCGCAATCGATTCGACGCCAGCATTTCCGCAAAATGGGATAAAAGGCTCTCAGGCCGAGCCCGGTGCATATTCTGAAACCCACAATGGAACGGCGATCATTCGGTTCAACCAAGCGCGAGGTTGCGGCTATCGGCCAGGGTACCTGGGCCATCGATGAGCGTAGCCGTGCGCCAGCCATTGCCGCTTTGCGCCGCGGCCTGGACCTCGGCATGACCCATATCGACACCGCCGAGATGTACGGAACGGAAGAACTGGTGAGCGAAGCCATCGAGGGGCGACGTGATGAAGTCTTCTTGGTTTCGAAGGTTCTGCCGGAGCACGCCTCCCGCAACGGAACAATCGCTGCCTGCCAGAAGTCGCTGCAACGTCTGAAAACCGATCGTCTCGATTGCTATTTGTTGCACTGGCGCGGCCGGTTTCCGCTGGAAGACACGTTCTCGGCTTTTCGAGACCTCATGCGTGACGGGAAGATCCTTTCCTGGGGCGTGAGCAACTTCGACGTGTCCGATCTTGAGGAAGCGTGGGAAATCGCTCCCGAGTTCGCATGCAACCAGGTGCTCTACAATCTAACGGAGCGCGCCATCGAGGGGACGGTGCTCCCTTGGTGCGAGCAGCATGGGGTCGCGGTGGTTGCCTATAGCCCCTTCAGTCACGGTCGCTTTCCGAGCGAGCATACGAAAGCGGGTCGGGTGCTCTCCCAGATTGCTGCAGCCCATGGCGCAACGGCTCGTCAGGTCGCGCTGCGATTCTTGCTGCGGAATCCCGCAGTGTTTAGCATTCCGAAGGCGTCGAATCCCGACCATGCTGCGGAAAATGCCGGCGGCGCGGATCTGCGGCTCACGCAGCGCGACATCGCCCGCATTGACGAAGCCTTTCCGATTCACCATCATAGAACACTCTCAACGCTCTAACGATCAACGCCAAAGTTGCCCATGCGAATCATCAATCTCAACGTTAATGGCATTCGTTCGGCTGCCCGCAAGGGGTTCTATACATGGATGCAGCGGCAAGACGCTGATTTCTTATGCCTTCAGGAGACAAAGGCTCAAGAACATCAATTGCCCCTTGAGGCAGCCGCTGTCTCTCATTATAGCGGCGTGTTCCTTGACGCCGAACGCAAAGGTTATAGCGGCGTTGCTATCTATGCCAAGCGCGAGCCCGATCGCATTGTGCGCGGCTTCGGCTGGACGGAATTTGAAAATGAAGGCCGCTACCTGCAACTTGATTACGGCTCGCTGAGC
>JALYZV010000137.1 GCA_030948685.1 Vulcanimicrobiota bacterium
ATATGCGCCGGATGAACCGCTAGCCGCGCTGCGGGGAGTGTCGCGCGTGACGCTACAGCCTGCGTAGCGTGAAGAGCCGGCGCCTTCGCCGCCGCGGTTTGGGCATGCCTATTCACGGGTTGGGGCGGCGCAATCACATGGCGCACGATTGTTTCCCGATGTTTTGTGACCTGATGCACGGCCCCGGCTGATGATCCGGGCGCTGCAGCGGGTGACGCCACTATCAGGCGTATTCGGGCAATCAAAGCGGGCGCAAAAATGGAAGCGACCATCACGGCGACGAGCGCGAGGGCCACCAACGCGTCGACGATACGCCTGGGTCGCCGTGACCGCAACATCGTTGGCTCTTGCAAAGGGTCGAGGCGACGCTCCATGGGGAGTACGTCGAGTTCCCACACCTTGCCATAAAGCTCGGGATTGTTTGCCGCCAGCCGCGCGGCAAGTTCGCGATCGACGAGGGCTGACAGCCGCTCGTCAATTTCAGTCTTCGGATGTTTACTGATCATGGGGCCCCCTCGAGATGAGATAAGCGCCCTAATACGCCAATCTATGGCGGCTCTTCAATGCTATCCTGCCGAGCTTAAAGCAGGGTTAGAGAATGCTGAGAAAGCTAGGCGTAGCGGATCCGTGGGTTGAGCAGCGCATACAGGATGTCGACGATGAAATTCACCAGTACGAAGGTGGCCGCAAACAGGAGCACCGAGCCGATAATGAGCGGGTAATCGCGGTTGCTAATCGCCTCAAAGGCAAGCCTGCCGACACCCGGCCAGGCGAAAATGCTCTCGGTGAGCACGGCGCCGCCCAACAAGAACCCGGTTTGCAAGCCGATGATCGTCACGATCGGAATGAGGGCGTTGCGCAATCCGTGCCGTACGATGATGCCGGCTCTGCTCACACCTTTGGCGCGGGCTGTGCGAATGTAGTCGGTCTGCATCACTTCGAGCATCTCAGCACGCGTCATCTTGGCGATGATCGCCATCGGAATGGTTCCCAGCGTCACAGCCGGCAGTACGAGATGCCACAGCGCGTCGGCCAGCGCGCGCCAATTACCAGCCAGGACTGCGTCAACCGTCATGAGGTGCGTGTGCACCGGTATCTGGTAATGCACCGAGAGACGGCCGGCGAGCGGGAACAGATTCATACCGATCTTGGAAGGCTCATAGGCCAGCAGCCAGAGCAACATCCAGCCGAGCCAGAAGACCGGGACTGAAACGCCGAGCAGCGAGCCGATACTGGTCGCGGTGTCGAGCGGCCGGCGGTGGTTGATGGCGGCCACAATGCCGGCCGGCACGCCGAAAGCGATTGCAAGGAGCATTGCAGCGACGCCGAGTTCGACGGTGGCTGGAAAATACGTTGCAAGTTTCTCAGCGACCGGCAGATTGTCGGTGAGCGATCGCCCAAGGTTGCCGCGCACTACTTGCTGGAGATACGCAACGTACTGCACGTACCAGGGTTGATCCAGCTTGAGCTCGTGCGTCAAACGAACAACCGCCGAGTGCGTGGCGTGCTCGCCGAGAAGAATCTCGACCGGATTGCCCGGTATCAAGTGCAGAAATAAAAAAGACACCGCAGAGATGGTGAGGAGGACGGCGACGAATCGAATGAAACGCTGACCGAGGAAACTTGCCACGAACAAACGACTTTAGTCACGATTTGTGCTCAACCTTCCGGTCCGTCCGTATGCCGAGCGCGATATGCCGCAGGAGGCTGGAACCGAACCTCAAACAACGCCCTATTCCGCGCGTGATAGCTCCCGGCGAGTGCTCTGTGTACGAGCCTTTGGGAGCGCTATTGCGACCGCTCGGGGAGACGACGATCTTCGATGCCTACATCAGATAGCATGGTCAATGACGCAGTCGGCTTCGCGCTGACGAGCGGCGTTCTGGCAATTCTCTACGGCCTCTACCTGATCGTCTGGGTGCTGCGCAAGCCGACAGGCAACGAGCGCATGCGCGAGATTGCCGCCGCTATCCAAGAAGGCGCTATGGCATATCTGCGCCGTCAGTATACGACGATCGGCATTGTTGCCGTTGCGCTGATCCTGCTCATGGGCTTCTTGCTTTCTTGGGAAGCGGCCATCGGTTTCTTCATCGGCGCACTACTCTCGGGCGCGACCGGCTTCATCGGCATGGCAATCTCGGTGCGGGCTAACGTGCGTACCGCTGAAGCCGCGCGCGAGGGCATGGCGCCGGCGTTTTTGGTTGCCTTCCGCGGCGGGGCAATTACCGGCTTGCTGGTTGTGGGGCTTGGGCTGATTGCGGTTGCCGGCTATTTCGACATCATGCACCGCATGTATCCAAACGATCTGCGGGCGGCCCTGGCCGCCATGGTCGGCCTCGGTTTTGGATGTTCACTCATTTCGGTTTTCGCGCGTCTTGGCGGCGGCATCTATACCAAAGGTGCTGACGTCGGCGCCGACCTCGTCGGTAAGCTTGAGGCTGGCATCCCCGAAGACGATCCGCGCAACCCCGCAGTGATCGCAGATAATGTCGGCGACAACGTGGGCGACTGCGCAGGCATGGCTGCTGACCTTTTCGAGACGTACTGCGTCACGACGATTGCCGCGATGTTGCTCGGCGCGCTCGTCTTCCGCTCATCTGCAGAGTATGCGTTGATCGCGGCGCTCTTTCCGCTCGTGCTGGGTGGCATCTCCATCATCACGTCGATCGTCGGGACGCTGTTCGTGCGCGTGCGCGGCACAAAAATCATGGCTGCCATGTACACGGGTCTCGCGGTCGCAGCAATCCTGTCCGCGGTCGCCTTCTGGTTTATCACACCGCACATCATGGGCGGCGCTGACGCAGCCGCCGGCGGCAGCGGTCAATATGAGTCGTGGAAGCTTTGGGCTTCGGCGTTGATTGGACTCGTTATCACCGCGCTTATCGTCGTGATCACCGAGTACTTTACAG
>JALYZV010000139.1 GCA_030948685.1 Vulcanimicrobiota bacterium
TTCGCTTGGAAGACGGCAATGACTCCTTCATGCGTGACCGGCTCGATGCCGGGCTGCCCTTCCAGCCCAACGTCGTAGTCGGTGATCAGCGAGATGTTGACGTAGCAGATCTCGAGCTCTCGCGCAAGATATGCCTCAGGGTACTGGGTCATATTGATGACTTCCCAGCCGTGAGATGAGTACCAGCGGCTTTCTGCAATCGTTGAAAAGCGTGGCCCCTGGATCGTGACAACCGTGCCGCGTTCATGGCACAAGACGCCGGCGTCCTTGATTGCAGTGACTGCGAGCGGGCGTAGCTGCGCGCAATACGGGTATGCAAATGAAACGTGCGTGGTCACTGGCCCGTCGTAGAACGTGTCCTTGCGGGCATTCGTGCGGTCAACGAGCTGGTCGCAGACAACGAAATCGCCGGGCTTCACGTCGGCTTTCAGGGATCCGGCCGCGCACGGACCGATAATGCGCGTCACCCCCAATTCCTTCATCGCCCAGAGATTCGCACGATAGTTGATAACATGCGGCGGCAGACTGTGGGTGCGGCCGTGACGCGGTATGAAAGCGACGCGCCGTCCAGCAATCTCCCCGACTGCGAACGTATCGCTGGGCGCGCCATAGGGCGTTTCAACGTTGACGTCGCGCTGGCTCTCCAGCAATGAATAAAAACCTGAGCCTCCAAACACGCCAATCTCACATTGTTCTTTCACGAATGTTGCTCCAATTGTGAACGGACCTAAAGGTCCGTTGCTTCAGAAGTTCGTTGCTTCAAAGATCCGTTGCCGCAATTTCGAATTCGAAATCAACGGTCGACATAAAGCCGACCGCTGCATTCGAATTCGTTAGCTCTCTTTGAAATCGCCCGGCTTGAGGTTCTCTATGTATTTGCGAAAGCGCTGCATCTCTTCTTCTTCGGTTTTCTTGTCGTACACCGACTCTTCGAGCGCGATCTTGTCTGTGACGAAGATCGGCGCATTGGCGCGCAACGCAAGCGCGATGCAGTCGCTCGGCCGCGCGTCGATCTCCTGATCTTCCCCGCCTGCTTCGACCACCAGCTTGGCGTAAAACGTGCTATCTTTAATGTCGTGGATGATGATTTTGGTGAGTTTGGCATTGAGGTTGTCGAGAATCGACTTCATCAGGTCGTGTGACAGTGGGCGCGGCACGCTCTGTGCTTCCAGCGCCAGCATGATGGCGGTCGCTTCGAACGGCCCAATGAGAATAGGCAGGTAGCGCTTGCCCTCAAGATCCTTGAGGATCACGACCGGGTCGTGCGTCAGTAGGTCGATGCCGAGCTTGTCCACTTTCATCTGCCGCATGTGGGCTACCGCCTCATTCGGAATTATGGCAAGGCCTTCGCTCCATAAATTGCGGTTCCTATCGCGCACGTGCGCGTGCAAGAGGACCGATGCGATATGAGGTGAAAGCGGCGACAGTGGAGCAGTTCAAGCTTATTGTGGCCACGCAATGGCTGCAATCGATCATCACGATCGTCGTCGCAGTCGTGCTTTGGCGGCTGAGTGTCGCTGGCATCACAAAGTTCTATGCGCGCCGGTTTGTCAGCCGATTCATCCCTCGCGTGCCGACCTACACCAGCCTCACGAAATCGATCGTCGGCGCGCTCATCTTTTTCTTTCTCATCCTCGAGCTGCTGAATATTTGGAGGGTTAACGTTGCCCCAGCACTGTGGTCCGCCGGTGCCTTAAGCGTCGTCATCGGCATTGGCGCGCAGGCGATCGTGCGCGACATGCTGACCGGCACGTTCTATCTTTTTGAGGATACGTTCGATGTTGGGGACGGTGTTGAGCTCACGACCGGGAACGGCGTCGTCAAGGGGCTGGTGGAGGCGGTTGGGTTACGCGAAGTACGCGTTGTCGACGGTCAAGGATACATCATTTCCGTGCCCTACGGCAACATCGTGTTCGTCGCCAACACGACGCGTCTGCCCTCGCGCATCCGTTTGAGCTTTAGCGTGCCGCTGCGCTCGAGCGTTGTCGCCTTGCGCGAGCGTATAAAGGAGATCGCTGGCAAAGCTGCACAGTCGAGTGAGGTTCACCTCGACCACATCGACGTCCAGCTTGAAGATATCAGGCCTGACGCGGCAACGTTCAACATTTCGTTTCACGTTTCTCGACAGCAGGCGCCCGTTGCCGAATCGTCCATGCGTGAGATCATCGCAAGCGCCTTACAGAGGGATGGGCTGCTGCCCGGCGATCAATCAAGCGACGGCCGAATACATTCGGGCGCTGCGCAGGATCAGCAATAGCGTTGTCGCTGGCCTGCGGCATCGTCGGACTGCCCAACGTTGGCAAATCAACGCTCTTCAACGCCATGACCCGCAGCTCGGTCGTGGCCGAGAATTATCCGTTTGCCACCATCGATCCCAACGTGGGCATCGTGCCTGTGCCCGACCCGCGGCTAGAGGTCCTGGGCGACATCTTCAGCAGCAAACAGATCGTACCCGCAACAACGACCTTTATCGACATCGCCGGCCTGGTTCGCGGCGCATCGGAGGGCGAGGGGCTGGGCAACGCGTTTCTGTCGCATATTCGCGAGGTCGACGCCGTTGCAATGGTTGTGCGTTGCTTTGAGGCTCACAATGTCATTCACGTCGAAGGAGCGCCAGATCCGCTGCGTGACGTTGACATCTTGACCACCGAACTTGCGCTTGCAGACCTAGCGACCGTCGAGCGGCGTCTCGAGAAATCGCGACCCCGCGCGAAGGCGGAACCGAAGCTGCTCGAAGAAGTCGCGGCGCTCGAGCGCATCGCCGCCGCGTTGAATGAGGGAAAACCTGCGCGCATTTTTGCCGCTGATTCTCGTGCAACATCGCTTGCAAAGGAACTGTCGCTGCTCACCGCCAAGCCGCTGCTCTACGTCGCCAATATCGACGAGTCCGACAAGGCTGCGTTATCGAACGGTGTGGCACAGTTGCAAGAGCGTGCTCGCACTGAAGGTTCGGAAGTCGTCGCACTGAGCGCTAAACTTGAGGCAGAACTTTCTGCATTGTCGCCCGCCGACGCCGAAGCGTTTGCGCGCGAATTGGGCATCGCAACGCGCGGGCTCGATCGCCTCGTCCTGGCCGGCTACCGGCTGCTGCGGCTGATGACATTTCTGACGGCCGGGGAGAAGGAGACGCGCGCCTGGACTATTACGCAGGGCACAAAAGCCCCCGAAGCCGCCGGCAAAATACATAGCGACATCGAGCGCGGTTTTATCCGCGCTGAGATCGCCTCATTTGAGGATTTGCAGCGGTTGCGCAGTCTGGCGGCGGTCAGAGAAGCCGGGCTGCTGCGCAGCGAAGGCCGCGATTACGTGATGCGGGAAGGCGACGTCGTCAACTTCCGCTTCAATGTCTGAGCTGGAGAAAACAATGTCAAGCGCCGCAGGCAACAGCCCGACTGGAACCACTTCTGCCAACCCGCACAAAGCATCCGAGATTTCGGTTTTCGGCGAGGCGATCGAATACTTTAACGAAGCCGCGGCCAACCTCGACCTCAATCCCAACATAAAGCTGATCTTGACGCACCCGTCACGTCAGGTCATCATCTCGATCCCCTTTCAACGCGACAATGGCGAGTTCAATGTCTACACGGGCTATCGCGTGCAATACAGCTTCGCCCGCGGTCCGGCCAAGGGCGGCGTGCGCTATCATCCTGACGTGACCCTCGACGAAGTGACCGCGCTTGCATTCTGGATGACATGGAAGTGTGCTGTCGTCGATTTGCCGTTCGGCGGCGGTAAGGGCGGCGTGACCTGCGACCCACGCATCCTTTCCCAAGGCGAGCTCGAGCGGCTGACGCGACGCTACGCTGCGGAAATTATCGAGGTCATCGGACCCGATAAGGACGTTCCAGCGCCCGACGTCGGCACCACGCCGCAGACCATGGCGTGGATCATGGACACGGTTTCAATGCACAACCGCGGCTACACACCTGGCGTGGTTACCGGCAAACCGCTCAATGTCGGCGGGTCGCGCGGCCGCGTCGAAGCCACCGGACGCGGCGTCACCATTTCAATCGAAGCGGCACTCGAGAAGATGGGCAAGGACCTGGCGGGCCAGCGTGTCGTCGTGCAAGGCTTTGGCAATGTTGGATCGATAACGGCCAAGCTGTTGCGCGAGCGCGGGGCGCGAGTCGTCGGCATCAGCGATCAATACGTCGGGTTGTACGATAAATCAGGCATCGACATCGAAGCTGCCCTGGAGTACGTCAATGCACCAAAAAACAATCGCAAGACGCTGGAAGACTTTCCGGGCGTTGCATACGTTAACAACGCCGAGCTGTTGGAGCTTCCGTGCGACATTCTCGTTCCGGCTGCCATCGAAAATCAATTGACCGCGGACAACGCGAGTAGGATTAAGGCGCACATCATTGCGGAGGGCGCGAATGGGCCCACGACGCCGGCTGCCGACGGCCTCTTCTCGCAAGCCGGCGTCACCGTCATCCCAGATATTCTCGCCAACGCGGGCGGTGTCACCGTGTCGTACTTCGAGTGGGCTCAGGATCGCATGGGTTTGTACTGGCGGGAGCGGGAGGTCAACGAGCGCTTGACAGACGTGTTGCGCGAGAATTTCGACCAAGTTTGGGATATCGCGCAGAATCACAAGGTCACGCTGCGCACTGCAGCTTACATGCTTGCCATCCGGCGCGTGGTTGACAGTCTCTTGACCCGCGGCATTTACGCCTAGCGCGTCCTTCCGTAGGTCTGATCCAAATAGGGGATAATCATGTCGTCGTCATCCAACACCCGGTCGCCATCGACGAGTACTGGAACGCTGGACTGTCCTGAGACTTCGATCACTTCTTTGCGCTGACTGTGACGAATCGGAACCTCGACGACGTCGTAGTCGAGTCCCAGCTCATCGAGCTTCTTGCGGACGCGCTGGCAGTACCAGCACCAGTCGGCGTTGTAGAGTTTCATGCGTGGCTTTGCGGAAAGCGCATCAGCGGATGTTGCCATCGCACGATACTGCGGCGCCAGGGCGGGTGCGCCCTGTGCTCGTCGAGGCCCTCGACCGCGCCCAAAAGCCGGAGATTCGCACCCACTTGACCATCCAGCGCGGGGAGCGGGCGAAGGCAGGCTTCTAAGCGCGTCGAATTCTGCCAGACGCAGGAAGCCGAGGTGGGCGCATGCGCGCAAAGGTCCGTCGCCTGGCGCTGGTTGGAATGATCGCCTTCGTTGCCATATCGGCGGCGCTGCATTTTACCATTGGGTCGACCGTCGCAACGTACTTCCCAAGCTGGCGCAACGACACGATGCCCGACCAGGCGATCTCCATCATTTCACTCTCGCGCAACCCGCGCGAACAAGTTGAGGTGCCTACGCCAAAGCCAACGGCCCCGCCGAAGATCGTGACGCGCACGTCGACACACTTGGCACCGCTTAAGTATCGCGAGATCATGAGATTCGAGTCGACAAAGCTTGGATCGATCCGTGCGCCGGCGCGCCGCAAGTCCAATCTGTTCATTGTTGGTCCCAAGCGCCCAAAGCCAGGGACAGATGAAGCGCCCGCAGCGAGCAACGCCGTCATGCCCACGCCCTCGCCCGGATCCGCCGGTGCAAAGCAAGATACCGGTGGTTCTCACGACGACTTGAACGCAAGCGTTTGGGGGGACGACAATCCTCCCCGTGTGCTGCGTGCAGCGCCCCTAGCGCTCACCACGCCGCCGCCAAAACCGGTACGCATTGGAGTGGAAGTGGGGCCCGACGGCAACGTGATCAGCGCGCGCATTATTGAGTCATCGGGCGATCCAAATCTCGACGAACTCGCGTTGGAAGCCGCCCGCAAGACGGTGTTTGCGCCGGCAACGCTCAACGGCTTGCCGGTCCACGGCAGTATCGTCCTCGAGTATCCGGCAACCACTGGGAGCTCGTGATCGAGCAGACAGTCGATACGGCGCTCGACGCAAAGGCGCGCATCATCGAGCGTGCTCGTGCTATCGGCTTCGATTTGGTCGGTGTGGCTGATGCTGCCCCGTTTGTTCATGCCGAGGCGGTCTTCAAGCAGCGACGCGATCGAGGCTATCTCGAACGCTGGAACTACAGCGACGACACCATTGAAGCCAATTGCCGACCCACGAACGCGCTCGCCGGTGCCCAGTCGATCATCTGCACCGCCACATCGTATTTCAGCAACGCCGAGCCTCACGACCCCGAGACTCCCGGCCTGCGCGGCGCCGTGTCAAACTATGCCTGGGGTGTTGACTATCACAAAGTGGTCGGACGGATGCTGGAAGAGCTCGCCGCCTTCGTCCGCAGCGAATTTCCCGAAGCTCGCTGTCTGGCGTGCGCCGATACAGGTCCAATCGTTGATCGCGCGGCGGCGGTGCGCGCTGGTATCGGCTGGTTCGGAAAAAGTTCCAACCTGCTCACCCGGACGTTCGGCTCCTACGTTTTCCTGGCTGAGTTGATCACAACGCTGAAGCTGCAACCCGACGAGCCGCTGCAGGCAAACTGCGGTCAGTGTGTTGACTGCGTCGCGCATTGTCCTACCGGCGCGATCTTGTCGGATGGAGCCGTCGACGCCCGCCGCTGCATCTCCGATCTGACCCAAGCCAAAGGACCAATCCCGCGAGCGCTGCGCAGGTCGATCGGCAATCGGCTATGGGGATGCGATTCGTGCCAGACGGTGTGCCCCGTCAACGAGCGCAAAGCCGCCGCACGCCATCCTGAATTCGAGCCGCTGCCCCACATTGGAACGTCAATGGATTTGCCCGCGGTGTTGAACATGACGAAGGCGCAGTTTCGCGCGTGGTTCGGGCCGACGGCGATGGCATGGCGCGGCAAGGCGGTCTTGCAGCGTAACGCCGCAGTCGCCCTTGGGAATTCGCGGGATTCGCAGGCCGTACCATACCTTATCGCCGCGTTACGGGACCGCAAGGCGCTCGTGCGCGGGCATGCAGCCTGGGCGCTCGGCGAGCTTGGTGGAGAACAGAGCCGCCAAGCGCTCGAGGAGCTGCTCGTCTCAGAGCCCGATAGCTGGGTCCGGGATGAAGCACGGCAGGCCCTGCTGTACGTCGAGAAAGAACCTGACGCTCCACCAAGCGCAGCGGGGAGGACGCATTCATGAACCTGGGCTCAGCCGAAATTACTTTCTGTGGCCAGGCGTGCTTTGTGATCAAGACGCAAGGCGGCAAGCATTGGATCATCGATCCATGGCTCGAGCAGAATCCGGTATGTCCGACGCACCTGAAGAATCCCGCTCAGCTGGATACGCTCCTCATGACCCACGGACACTCCGACCACATCGGCGACGCAGTGCGGCTGGCTACTAAACATGATGCGACCGCAATCGGCATTTTAGAACTCGTCGCCTGGCTGCAGAAAAAAGGGGTCAAGAAAATCGTGGGGTTCAACAAGGGGGGCACGATCGAACATGAGGGTGTCAAAGTTACCATGACCCATGCGGTGCATAGCAGTGGCATAACGGACGGCGATGAGATTGTTTACGGCGGCGAGGCCTGCGGCTACGTCGTCACCCTCGAGAATGGGGCCCGCATTTATCACGCCGGCGACACGGCTGCGTTCACCGACATGAAGATCATCGCCGATCTCTACAGGCCTGACCTCGTGCTCCTGCCGATCGGCGACTACTACACGATGGATCCGCTGCAGTGCGCATACGCCATTCGACTGCTCGGCGCAAAGCGTGTCGTTCCAATGCACTACGGCACATTCCCGGTATTGACCGGCACGCCTGAACATCTGCGCGAACTTACCAAAGATATCGAGGGACTGCAGATCATCGATCTCAAACCCGGCGAGACGTTGACTGGCGACTTCAAACGCCTCGTCTCTGTCTAAGTTAGGGTGCTTTTACCACGATCTTTCCGATAAGGCGGCCGATGGCATCCGCCCGATCGGCGCTGTTGCTCAGGTGCCGATATACCTCGCGCAGCTTAAAGATCAGGTTCACGTCTTTGCTGTTGAAGAGCTCGGCTAGCGCCGTGCGATAGCGGTCTTCGACGAGGTTCTCGGCTTGCTGTGCCTCGCGTGCCTGCGCCCAGGCAGCCTGCGGGTTGCTCTTGAGCGACCGTACCCCGGCCTCGATCGCGACGGCCGCGTTTTCGAGCATTTCAGCCATGGCGCGCATGTGAGCAGTTGGCGACACGTTGAAAAGTGATATTTCGTGCGTAGCGTTGTCAATGTAGTCGATCATGTCGTCAATCGCCTCGGCCAGGCTGTAGATGTCCTGACGATCCATGGGGGTGACAAAGGTATCGCGCAGCGCGCGTGTGCACTCGTGCAGAAGTTCGTCGGCTTGTTGCTCGAGCGCATCGATTTCATCGGATGTAGCAGGCGTTTCGTCTTGGAGGTAGCGTCGAAAATCGCGGGCCACCTGCGTGAGTATGCCGGCATGCCGGCACAGCAGAGAATGAAAACGGTCCTCACGACCGGGCAGAACGAGATCAGCTAACCACATGAATCATAGTACCCCCTGAAACAGTCGGCCGAGCAATATCGTCAACGCAATGCCGGCCAGCAGGCCGACCGGCACCGTGAGCAGCCAGGCCAGGATGAGGTCGCGCGCCACCTGCCAGCGCAAGGCACGAGGATTTTCCACCGCCCCGACACCCATAATCGCGCTTGCGGTGGTTTCGGTTGTGCTCAGTGGGCCACCCATTGCCGAGGCGCCGAGCACCGTGGCAGCTGCGGCGATCTGGAACGAGAGCGCGTGCAGCGGGCCGATACGGAAGAGCTTGCCGCCGACCGTCTTTGCCACCCGGGGGCCGCCAACCGCCATGCCAACTGCAAATGCGCTCACCGAAACAGCGATCGCCCACCAGGGAACCAAAAAGGACGAGCTGGTGGAGCTGATCATCGTCGCGGCCACCATGAGTCCCATCATCTTCTCTGCGTCGTTTGCGCCATAGCCGATTGCTTGGAGCAAGACGCTGCCGTATTGAAGCCGCATGAGACGCTTGCCGGTGCTGTAGTTCACGTTTCTAAGCGCGAGCAGCGCGAGGATGTAGATGAGGGCTCCGGCGATAAAGCCCACGATGATCGAGCCGATGAGACTCAAGCCCACCTTGGCAACGCCCGACCAGATGAGCTTTGACAACTGGTGGGTGACAAGCAGCGACCCGATCGTCGCGCTGATGAGGGCGACCGAGGCCGAGACAGGCACTCGAGCTGCATACGCCAGGCAGAGCGTAACGATCCCTCCGGCAATGCCGGCGCTCAAGGGAAGGTGGCCGACCAGACGGTAATCGACGATGCCGCTTCCGATAGTGTGCGCCACTGCGGTGCCCACAATGAGCGGTCCCGCCAGCGCTCCAAGCGTAATGATGAGAAATGCCAAGCCAGGTGGGATCGTTCGGCTCGACACTGCCGACGCGAGCAGATTACCGCCGTCATTGAACCCGGCGACGACGTTGAAAGCGATGGCAAGCGCAATTGCGGTGATGGTGCCGGCGTCGTGCGTTCTTGTCCGCCTTTCGGTTACAAGATGCGCTTGCCGAGCGCGGAGCAAATAAGCTCATTTGCAAGTCTTGCGGTCATGTTGTGATCGTCAAGCAGCGGGTTGACCTCAGCCAGCTCGATCGAGTTTGCAACGCCGCTTTGCGCGATGAGTTCCATGGCGAGGTGGGCCTCTCGATAGGTGAGTCCACCCCGCACCGGCGTTCCCGTTCCTGGTGCCTGCGACGGGTCGAGGCTATCGATATCGAAGCTCACGTGCACGCTGCCCGGCCCTCGACTCGAGATCTCGATTGCTTTCTCAATAGCCGTGGCCATACCCAGGCGGTCAATGTCGGTCATGGTGAAGCAGGTGATGCTGCGCTCTTGAATCATTGTACGCTCGCCGGGATCCACGTCGCGGAGCGCGATATACACAAGGCGGGCATCGTCGGCAGCGGGCGTGGGAAATTCTGAAGGGGCGAACGTTTCGCTCATCTCTCCGATGGCTGCAGCCATTGACATTCCATGCAGATTGCCTGACTGGCTGGTCGCGGGGGTGTTGAGATCGGGATGTGCGTCGATCCAAATAACGCCCTGCGGACCCTTCGCACGAGCGAGGCCGGCGATGACGCCAATCGCCATTGAATGATCGCCGCCAAGCACGACGGGGAAGCCGTCGCCGCGAATTGCCTGCTCGACCGTGTCGGCAATCGCACGGCTCACGGCGAGTATAGCGTGTACATTTTTTGGGTGACCGGGACCACCGACAATCTTGTCTTCGGTCCCCACAACGGCGACGTCGCCGAGATCCTTAACCTCGTGGCCAAGTCGTTGCAACTGCTGCGCGAGCCCCGCTGCGCGCAGGGCCTGTGGGCCGAGCCGGGCGCCGCGCCGGCTAGCGCCAAGCTCGAGCGGGACCCCGATGAGCGTTGCAGTGCTCGTGGTTGCCTCGCAAGGAAAAAGAAGAAGCGCCACCATCAATGGCGGCGGGCCTCGTTTCGTGAAGGTTCCTAGCCTGCCCTGTCACTCGGTCGCCAGCACATGGCGCGCATGTGACCCGCATCCGACCATTCGCTGAACATCACTTTTTTGGCCCGACTAGCTAAGAAGCAGTTCCCACCAGGCCGATACAAAAACCCAAGAGCGTCTTGCACAACATGCGTTTTTTTGTTTTGGTCTTGGTTGTCGGCATCTTCATACTGCCCGGGTATTCGTCTGCCGCGCCAGCCGCGCCCAAGCCGGCGGTCGTCGCTCTGGCAGATAGCGACGCTCTGCGAAGACTCGCGCCGAAGCTTACTCGGCTTGCCAACGAAACGCCGGGAATCGTGGCGGTTTCTGTCGTGGACCTGACTCACGGCAGCGCCATATCGATCAACGGCGACGTCAATCTTCCGGCCGCCAGCACCATCAAGGTACCAGTGATGGTTGAAGTCATGCGTCAAATCGGACTTCGAAAGTTCGGTTTCACCAGATCGGTGTCACTGCGTGATAGCGACCGTGACTATGGGTACGGGTCGTTGTGCGACGCACGATGGGGATCCAAGTATACTGTCTGGCAGCTGCTCTGGTCGATGATCACCGTCAGCGACAATACCGCGGCAAACATGTTGATACGCCTGGTGGGAAGAGAGAACATCAACGAAACGATGCAAGAATTGGGGCTTACGCAGACACGGCTGGGCGATAGCATTCATAGTGACGGCGACATCCGCCAGCTGCGCACAAGCTCAAACGACATGGTTCGACTGCTGGGCATGATCGCGGAGCACCGGCTCATCAATGGCCGTGCAGACGACGCGATGCTCGAGATCCTCGCGAGACAGCGACATAACACGATGCTGCCGGCCTGGTTGCCAAAAAGCGTGACTGTCGCGCACAAGACCGGTACCCTGCACGACACCCTGAACGACATCGGTATCGTCGAACTGGACGGATCACCCTATGTCATATGCGTTTTCACAACGCATCTCGCCGATCTCGACGTCGGCGAGCGTTTCATCCGTCGAGTATCGCTGCTGACCTTCCGAGCGTTTACGCAGCGGGTGCAAACCGCCCAAAACTAGGGCTTCCCACGACGTCATTCGAACAGTTGTGCGTGACGATGCGCACGAGTGAGTCGTCGTCTGCAATATGAGCTGCCTCACACGCGTCAGATAGACGATATATTCATCACGGCGGCGCGAAGCGTTGTACCAACAACCAGTGTTGGCGGACACAACGCCCACGGGAAAGGCGTACGGATAAGACGTGGCTTTGGCAGGGGACCACGCACAAGAAGAGCGTGAGGGCTGGCGGGCACTGGCGACCCAGTTATACGCCTATGGCCTAACCGCGTTCTCGATTTTCCTCTTATACGTCTTCCCGCCACACTTTGATCTACGATTCGGCACAATAATTCAGGTTGCCATCGTCGCCGCGTTTCTCGTCGCCATGGAGCGTCCGGTGCGTACCCCAGCGGTTACGATGGTCGCTCCGTTGACAGCGATTATTTCGGCGTCAGGGGTTGTCTTCGGCGCTTGGACTATCGTCTTAGCAGTCATTGCTTGGGTCGCTGTTCGCTTGCGTATGCTGTTGAGAGAGGGTGGCTGGCAGTCGATTATTGCGCCAGCTACTCTCGGGCAAACCGCGACAGCGATTATTAGCTCTTATGCGCTCCTGGGGACGTGGCACGTTGTTAGCTCGCTGGTGGCCGTGACGCCCACCTTCTTTACCAACGTGGTCGAGTTGTTTGGCATCGTTTTGGTTGGATTGGTGTTCCAGACAGCCAATAACGTTACCGCATATGTTTACTACCTAATCAACGGCCGTCCTTTTGCAGTCACACAGCTTCTAAGGACTGGAGTCATTGCGTCTATCTACGCATATTTATTGGTCGCAACCTATAAGTTTGGCGGGCTATTGACCACGGCGATCTTCTACGTGATCGTCGCTCAAATAAGAGTTGTACAAGACATTTTGGGCGTAACCACCCAGCTGCATAAACTCGAAAAGGCGCAGGATCAAGCACGAGGGTTAGTCCGGGACCTAGCGCGCTTTACCGACACGGAAACAGTTGAATTTGCAAGTGAGGTACAGAATATCTCTCAGATGATGGGCCGCCACCTTGGAATGTCGTCACGAGATATTGACCTACTCGGTCTGGCTGCCGAGTTGCACGAAATCGGCAAGTCTCACATTCCCGCGAGAATTCGTAATCGTTCTGTTCTCAATGCAAAGGAGCTGGCGCAAAAACGGACCTATGCGCGGTGGGGAGGTCTTATGATTCGCGCGGCCGACGCACTTCTACCTCACCAAATTGCTGACTGGATAGAATTCCACGGCGAGCACTTTGATGGAACTGGGTATCCGCGAAGCTTGAAGGGGGAAGATATCCCGTTGGCGTCGCGGATCATAGCAGTGGCACGAGACTATGTTCGTTCTCTGACGGGCTACGATGGCGCAGAGCCAATGGAAAAAGAAAAAGCGCTCACACTGCTTCGCCAAGGCAGTGGAACGCTTTATGATCCTAGGCTGGTTAGCTTGCTAAGTGAGTTGGTTACTTAAGCCAGCCAACACAATCAAGAGTATGAAAGTGAGCGGCAATGCTTGCGAGCACGCCCCCAAGAGCGTGGACAATACCGAGAACGCCACCGAGTAGAACTAGCATGAGAAGGCTCCTTCTTCGACTGCTTGACTCGCGAAGCGTTCGTCCACACGGGCAGGTGTCTTGAGGTCGCCGTAACCGCGGATCCTATGTCTTGAAACGGCTGCCACCGTCCAGGACATCGGTCTCGAGATACCTGCTCGACTAACTCCGATCCCTTACCGTCGTGCGTCGCTTGTACCAGGCGGCGCATATTTTTCCGAGTAGACCGGACGCTTTTTGAGCTCCTAAACAGAACTACCGACGGGTGGAAATGTGATTCCCGTCACAGCCATTATAGATGAGGTCATACGAATAATCAAGGAACAACCCCGGCAGAACCGAGGAAGAAAGACCTAACTTTTGTCCCTTTTTTGGAGTAGCTTAGGGCGCCGTTGCCTTCGGAGCCTTGATCCCAGGCGTTTTCACTAGGGGAAAACAGGGGGTAAGCCAACGGGCGTACTGGCTAAGCCTTCCCAGAGTGATGTCGTCATAGAGCTGGATGAGCGCCGCCGAGACCTTGCCGATCGCCCCATCCCCGATTGGACGGTGATCGACCTCGACTACCGCTGAGACCCCGACTGCTGTTCCGGTGAAGAAGACCTCATCCGCCTGGTAGAGCTCGCTGCGGTCGATACTGCGCTCAACAACGGAAAGGCCAAGCTCGGTCTGCGCCAGCTCCATGACCGCCGCGCGCGTGATGCCCTCCAAAATGTTGTCGGTAACCGGTGGCGTGATGAGCACGCGGTCGCGCACGATAAAGATATTCTCGGCGCTGCCCTCCGCAACGTGCCCGTCCGCGGTCAGTAAAATCGCTTCATCGAAGCCGCTCTTGACCGCGTCGGTTTTTGCGAGAGCAGAACTTACATAGATACCGGTCAGCTTCGCGCGTGCGGGCGCGCTGTTGTCGTCTACGCGCCGCCATGAGGAGATACACGTCCGCAAGCCCTTGGAAGCATCTAGATATGCCTTGTGCGGCAGCGCGACGATGCTGATATCGTGTCCGACACCGTGCAGGCGTACACCGATCTCCTCAGCTGATTTGAACACGATCGGCCGAATATACACGTCTTTTCGCAGTTCGTTGCGCCGAACTAACTCGACCGCATGCGCACTGAGTTGAGCGGTCGTCTCTTCGAGCGAAATCAGCAACAGCTTTGCGGAGCGGCGCAGCCGTTCGAAATGGTCTTGCAGACGGAAGATATTGACCTGTTGCTGGTCGGCGTTCCAATAGCCGCGGATTCCTTCAAAACACCCGGTGCCGTAATTGAGGCCGTGCGCCAGCAAGCCGATCTTGGCGTCTCCGTAACGCACGTACTTCCCGTTGTGATAAATCTGAAGGTCGGCTAGTTCCATCGTATCGTGCTCCTTAGACCGCGAATTGCGCGCCTCCGTTACTATATCATCGCCCGTCCAGATGAGCACCTGCCACAGGTCCAATGAAACGTCCCTTCAGGGGGCCAGACGGCAGGACCGGCGTACCGCAATGGATAGCGTAGGTCCTAGAACGCAATGCATTGCAAAGTCTGCGACTTTGTGGTACAAAGTAAGTATATGGAAGTCGAGCGCGCGCTGGCCGATCTGGCGGAGGTCCGCGATCGGCTCGCGAGCGTGCAAGAGTTCCGCGGCTATTCCGGGTCCGCGGCGGTGCTGAGCGGGCTCATTGCGGTGACAGCCGGCGCCATCCAGTGGGCAATTTCACCGGCGCCGCAATCGCCGGACGCTATCCATCGTTACCTTGAAATTTGGTCTGTATGCCTCGGCCTCGCACTTGCGATTAACTACGGCGCTTTGCTCATCTGGTATGTGCGCATCGCCGGACGCCACGAGCGGCGGCAAACGCGCACGGTGGGCGTGGCCATCATTCCCGCCATCGCGTTGGGCGCAGTCCTTAGCCTCGCAATGCTGGCCCACGGGATGCCTTGGCTGTTGCCCGGCGTCTGGTATGCATCGTACGGAATCGGACTCTTTTCGTCGCGCGCCATGCTCCCGCGCGGCGTCATTTTCGTGGCCAGCGGTTTTGGGCTGGCAGGCGCGGCGCTCATGTTGACCCTGGACACGACACTGCCGCTGCGTTTCTGGGTCATGCCGCTCGGATTCGGCTTCGGCCAGATGTTCATCGGATATCTCTTGTCGCAAGACAGAAAATCGGAGATCGCGTTATGACGGTTCGAAAGCCGGCGAAGCGACAGCAGCGCGCGCGCACGGATGCCCCTTTTGCATATTCAGGTCTGGAGCGGATTTTCCACGAACGCGGGCGGCTAGCAGTCTGTACGTGCCTGGTGACCCATCCGGAAGGCATGAGCTTCACTGAGCTTCAGGAGGCGTGTGGACTCACCGATGGTAATCTAAGCCGCCACCTCTCGGCGCTCGCCGAGATGGACATCGTGGCAGTTTCAAAGGAGTCAAACGGAGGCCGGCCAGCAACGATCTGCCGTATCACAAAAAGCGGTCGCACCCGCTTCCTCTCCTATATCGACGAGCTTGAAACGGTCGTGCGCGACGTGCACGAGCGCGCGGATACGCTGGCACGTCAGGCGGAACGGCGTTCGCTGCCAAGGCTCGTCACCACATGATTACCTCGAAGGACGCGCGCTATCCACTGCCTGATCCGGCGGGACCGATTCCCAAGCACGTCGCCGTGATCATGGATGGCAACCGGCGCTGGGCACGCGAGCGCAACCTACCGATCATCGAAGGCTATCGGCGCGGCATGACGACGCTGCGTGAAATGACCCGCGCATGTCGCGATCTTGATGTTCGCATCCTTACGGTCTACGGCTTTTCCGAAGAGAATTGGAAGCGAGAGGAGTCTGAGATCTCGCTGCTCTTTGAGCTGTGCTGCGCCTTTGCTCGCAACGAGCTTGACATGCTTCGTAAGGAAAATGTGCGCGTACGCGTGATTGGCCGGATCGAGCGGCTACCGCGTGCACCGCGCAAGGCGCTTGAAGATCTCGTCCACAAGACCGCTGCCAACGACGGCACGATCCTCAATTTGGCGGTTAACTACAGCGGCCGGACGGAGATGAAGGACGCGGTGAAAGCGCTGGCTGAGGATGTGCGCTCGGGCGCCTTGGCCGTCGACGCGATCGACGATAAGACGCTGAGCTCCTATCTCTACACAGCTGGTTTGCCGGACCCCGATCTGCTGATACGGCCGGGCGGGGAATACCGCATCTCCAACTTCTTACTCTATCAGATCGCTTACACCGAGCTATGGATCACGGACGTGTACTGGCCGGAATTTACGCGCGCGCATTTTGCTGAGGCGATCATTGAATTCCAGCGCCGTCAGCGCCGCTTCGGCGGCGCCTAGCCGTAGCGCACTCGCGATACCACCATCCGTGATCGGCGATTTCCATCTTCATAGCCATCACAGTGACGGCCGCTTGGATCCCAGCTCGCTGATGGATGCCGTCGCTGAGGCAGGTGTCAGGGTCGCAGCGCTGACCGATCACGATACGACGGCGGGCCATGCTCAAGCTGCGCAACGGGCCCAAGAACACGGCGTGCATTTTGTGCCGGGCATCGAGATGACCACGTTTGCGTACGGCCGCGTGATTCACGTGCTTGGGCTGGGTGTGCATGCTGATGACGAGAAACTCGTGCTGGCAAACAGGACAGCCACCGACGTCTGGGATTTGAACCAACGCCGCTGGGTGGAGTCGCTCTCAGCCGCGATCGACGTGAGCTTCGATCGGGATTTCGCGGATCATCCGGTGAGACTTCCGGTGCTTATCGAACGCCTCTGCAAGCGAGGGGTTGAGAACGCCGATCCCTTCAAAGTCCACGCGCGCTTCCGCGCCTTTTTCGACGGCTTGCCGCGCGAGGCATACGATCGCTTGCCCACACCCGGCATTGCCGCCACCATCCTTCGTGACGCCGGCGGCGTCGCGCTCCTCGCGCATCCGAGCGCGCTGCTCGAAGCCGGTATCCTTGAAGAGCTGCTGCACAGCGTCGATGGGTTAGAGGCGATGTATCTGCCCTACATGGATGAGCAGCGCCAGGCGCTGCGCAGCGTGGCCCTGCGCAGCGATAAACTGTACTCGTGCGGCAGCGATTACCACGGATATTTCACGACCCACTATCGGCCGCCGCTCTGGGAAGCGCCCACGCCGCTATTGCGCAAACTCGGTCTCTAGCGCACCAGCGCGGCACGTTTTTTGCGCACGAACTCCAACACGTCACGCAGTGGGCGTGCGTTGAGCACCTGCTCCTTGCTGATGCCAGCCTTGCGCGCGGTCGCCACACCGAAGAGCATGTTGTCCATATCTTGGATGTGGTGTGCGTCGGTATCGACTGAGAAGGTGCAGCCGAGTTCGCGAGCTCGCCGGGCGAGATCGGCGGAGAGATCCAGGCGCGCTGGATTGGCGTTGATCTCGAGGGCGGTTCCGGTACGCGCAGCGGCGCGGAAGACGGTGTCGACGTCGAACTCGTAGCCCTCGCGTTCTTCGATGAGCTCCCCGGTCGGATGACCGACGATCGTGACGTACGGATTTTCGATCGCTCCCAACAGCCGCTTTGTCTGCTGATCTTTGCTGGAGCGAAACGATGAATGGATTGACGCAACGACGATGTCCAATGCGGAGAGCACCTCGTCGGGCAAGTCGAGGCTGCCATCAGCGCGGATGTCGACCTCCGACGATCGCAGCAGATAGACGCCGTACTGTTCGCGTACCGATGCTACGATTTTGATTTGCTCGCGCAAGCGCTCAATCGACAGACCGTTGGCGAGAGCCCGTCCCGGCGAATGATCGGAGATGGACAGATACTCACGATTGCGTTGCGCGGCCGCGCGCGCCAGCTGTTCTATGGTGCACACGCCGTCACTCCATTCGGTGTGATCGTGAAGGTCGCCACGCACATCGCCGAGCTCGAGCAAGGTTGGAATCGCAGCACGGCGCGCGAGATCGATCTCGTCCAGGCCAAGACGAATCTCGGGCGGGATGAACTGAAGACCCAGGGTTGCATACACGCTCGGCTCGTCCGGGCAGGTGATGACCTTGCCATCCTTGTCTTCGATGCCGTACTCGCTCACCTTCAGACCCTTGCGCTGTGCAAACTCTCGCAGCAGCACGTTATGTTCTTTGTTGCCGGTAAAATGCTGCAGCAGGTTGCCGAAGCATTCATGTGCTACCACGCGGCAATCGATTGAGATGCCAGGCAGCGCCCAGATTGTGGCCTTGGTCGTTCCTCGTGCACTGACGCGCTCGGCGATGGGAAGCGAAACGAAGGCTGCGAGTACTTTTTCGGGCGTCTCGCTGGTACAGATCACGTCCAAATCGCGGACGCTGCGCTCCATCCGACGCAGACTACCGGCTGCCACAACGTTCTTGGCGAACGGCAACGCCGACAGCGCCTCGACAACGGCTTGGGCAATCGGCCAAGCGTCGCCCAATCGCATGCGCCGCGGCTGGGCTGCCAGGCGCTCCAGCCGAGCTTTGAGGTTTTCGATGGTTTTGCGCCCCAGCCGCGGCACGCGCGCAATGCTGCCGTCTTCGATTGATGCCCGCAGATCATCCAGCCCGCTGACGCCCAATTCGCGATAGAGTGCGACCGCAGTCTTGGCACCGATGCCGGGGACGCTCAACAATTCTAAAATCGTTGGTGGAAACTTTGCGCGCAGCTCATCCAGATATTTGCACGTTCCGGTCGCCATGATGTCGGCGACTTTTTGCGATATCGCTTTTCCGATACCCGGCAACTGCTCGAGTTCTCCCGTGCGAATAAGCTCGTCCACGGGTGTTGGGCTGTCCTCAAGGCTGCGTGCCGCACGTTCGTACGCCTTGATTTTGAAAAACGGCTCACCGTCGAACTCCATCAGCGAGGCAATCTCGTTGAGCCGCTGTGCGACGACGAAATTCTTCAACGCGTCTGTCTCCGAGCGCTAGGGCAACGAGGGATTGTCGTTGCCGAATAGGCCGGCCGGATTCGGGGCCCAAGCCCAGATGATAATGGCATGCGTGGCTGGATGCACGAATGCAAACTGCAAATGCGCATCTGGCGGTATGAGCTTGCGGCGGATGAGTGCGGCCGCGGTGGGCTGCTCGTCGCCATCCCAGGCCTGCTGCGCGTAGTAGGTGGTGCTATTGACCAGGACGTTGTAGTGAACGTGTTTGGCGATCTCGTACCAGCCATGCACGTCAGCTGCGCTGAGCGGCGCGAAGATGGCGGACCGGTCGATGAATTGGTAGCCACACGCTGCGAGCCGGCCCGCCACGTCATAGACAAGCATCGTCGGAGCGCCCAGGCTCTTCGGATCGAAGCGCTGATGGTTGGTGTACATTGTTCCGAACGACGTGATGTAGTCTGTTGTCTGGACGTAGCCGTCTTGTTGCGCCCAGACGACCAAACGGTACTGCTGTGTGGCGCTGCGCACAGATTTCGCCAGTGCTGAGTCGTAGCCGTCGCCAGCATCCGCGAATGCGCGTAACGGAGGGAAGATAATCGCGAGAACGGTGAGCACGGCAAAGAGTCTGCGCACTGAGGCAAAGGGTTTATTTGCAGCCGCTGCCAAACCTGCCCACATTCTGCTCGAGAACAATGTGCTGCAGCGGAGGTCGGCAGTGAGAATTCTCGCGGCCATTGTCGTGGCGCTCTTTATTGCGACGCTGTTTGTCGTTGTATCAAACGACTCGAGCGTCGCAGCCGGTGCCGGCACGAGCTTGGCGGCCGGCGATCAGCTCGTCTACGAGATCACGGTGGAATTGCAGCAGCACCATACGATCGCAAGCCCCAAGCCTCACGACAACGCCATGGAAAGCTCTGCGCAAGGCAGCGAGACCTTTAGCATCTATGCCATCGGGCAAGACGGGACGGCATACGCGAAGGTCGACGCAAGTTTTCAGGGCACAGCCGCTGGCAGGCCATTTGAATCCCACACGACGACGACTGCAAAAGTGATGCCGGACGGCCGCTTGCGCGTGAAAAACCAGCTCGGCTTGGGCATCTCCGACGCGGTCAGCTTCGCCAACACCACTGCCGCAGAGCTGGCGCAGCGCATACTGCGCGTCGGCAGCGTATGGACAACGAAGGAGAACACCCAGTTCGTGCGTTTGACACTGCTGCGCAGGGTTGCCGGCCGCAAAGCCTACCAGGGTGTTAGCGCCTACGAAGTGCAGTCGCTCGGCTCCGGACAATTGCTCAGGACCAGCGACGGTACGCCGGCGGTTGGCACGGTCGCCATCAGCAGCACCTCATACTACGACGCCAAGCATCATCTCTTCATCGGTGAGGCGTTGCGCACGTTGACCGTTATTCAGCAGCCCCAAGCCGCGACTGGGCACGACAGCTACTCGGCGACGATGAATCTTGTTTTGAGTTCGTGGACCCACCGTTCGCCTGCGCCCAGCGTAGCAGCTCCGGAGCCGACCGGCTCGCCTGCGACCGCGCAAACCGCGGCACCTCCCTCGCCCGCTCCCATTCAGTCGATCTTCGGACCGACGCCATATCCAACCGTGACGCCACGGCTGGCTCCGTGAAGAGCAAAACCACTAGCAACATCGCCCTCGCTGTCGCCATCGCGGTCAGTTTCGCAGTCGTCGCGCTTGCGGCGGCAGCGCCTCCGGCTGGCAGCAGCAGTGCGAAAATGCGGCTGTACGTCAGCGGGCACGCCTTCGGCATTGGCGAGCAACAAGTGTACTTGGTCGATCGCGAGTCGCAGCTCACCGTGCGCTTCCGCGATCCAGCCGGCCAGCTGCATTCCAAAGTTTTCCATTCCCATGCGCAGAGCAGCGTCGCCTGGACGATCGAAGGCCTTGCATCCGGTGGCATGCCCGTCATGGGCGTTGCGACTGCCGCGCCGGTACCATCAGCTTCATCGCCCCCAGCCACTGCGCTGCCGGTGGGTGTACCTTCATCTTCCATTCTGACCGCTCCGTCAAAGCAGCCGTCACCGCAGCCAGCGCCGCCGAGCCCGACCATTGATGCACAGGGAGCGACTGAAACCGGCGGTGCGCTGGACGATCTTTCTCCGGCTTCCATCTTGCTCTCGGGCATCACGACGGACTTTCCACAGATCGGCAAAGCTTGGAAGAGCTCCGGCGACATTCGCCTCCCTTATGGCACGATGACCGTTAGTCTTGAGAATACAGCGATGCCCGCCACCGGCGATCAAGATCCGAGCGTGATGCACATCGGCTCCACTGGCGCAACGACATTTCACGGGGAAATCAAGCTGGCTGGATTTGGAACGGCGACGCTGCGCGGTGGCGGGCCTGCAACAGGCACATCGTTTCTCGAATCGCTGAATAGGCTGCTGTTAGGGATGAGCCTGAGCGCAGCCAGTCACGGCAATGCGTCGGCCAAAGATCGGCGCGGCAGCTACGATCTGAGCATCAAGACGACGATCAAACTGATCAAGTACGTTCCCGGTATCGTGCCATTTGTCGGCTCACCCGGCTTTGTGCCGGCATCAGGCTACTTGGGAGGCACGACCGCGCCTGATACGGGAATTTATTCCACCGCGGTACCAACGACGATTACGATCCCAGCTCCCACCGATACGGGGTTCCTGCCGCTGCCGCCGCCAGCCGCCTCGCCGTATCGAAGCGCTCTGCCTGCGATGAGCTTGCCGCCGATACCATTGCCGATGGCGAGCGATCAGCCCGCGGCATCGCCACCGGCGGGCCCAACTCCGACGCCCCAGCCGACGCACTACTAGCGTCCTACTGATGCTCCGATGGCACGACCAAACGATATTTGCCGTTTGCGTCCTCAACTTGCTCGGGCCGCTGGGTTGTACCATCTTTGCACACCGCGTCGCGAGTGTAATAGTCACCGTCCGATGGAGTCATGGATTTGACGCCGCCATGCTCTGAGCAGACGGGCACGAGTTTTGTCTGAGAGCAGCTCCACAGCAAAAGGCCCAGGATGACAGCCGTCATAATCGTACCGCCGCTCATCGTGGCGCTCCCGATGCCCTTTCCATATAATGCCTTACGCTCGCGTGCAATAGCGCAGATATTTTTCATAGGCCGTGGGTCCTCTGGCGAAGGTTCGGCCGCCGTTCAACGCGGCCAACACATCTTCCGGGCGGCGCAGGGACGCGGTAAAGCAAAACGGTAGGCTTGCACGTGCCCCTCACGTCAGAGCTCATCTTCGGCCACGGCCTCGCCACCGGCCTTGTTGCGGTCGAGCCCGATATGTCGTCGGGAACTGCGGTGTTGTATCGCCGAATCGGGGCGGAGACCCAGCGCGATATCGTACCGCTGCAGAACTGGCTCTTGGCGCGCAAGCCCCAGCCGGCGAGCATCGAACTGGCCGGCCGCCATGTTCTTCGCCATCTCGTGCTCAGTGCTGATGCAGGAGCCGTCAACGGCCGGGCACGCGCGCTTGCGCCCGATCAGCGCCTCGCATACGTCGATCCAATAACGTCACATCTCATCGCAACCGGCGACACCTTTTACAAAGGGTTACACTTTTCGCAGTTGCGCCGCTTGCAGTTCGATATCGAGACGCTGGACGTGAATCCCGAACGCGATGATGGCGAGATTATTGTTATCGGCCTGTGCGATGATTCTGGCTTCGAGCGCGTGCTTGCACTCGATGAGTTCCCTAGTGAAGGAGCCCTCATCGAGGAGTTCGTCAACGTCGTTCGCGCGCGCGATCCGGACATTATCGAAGGGCACAACGTTTTTAACTTTGATCTTTGGTATCTTGCCGAGCGTGCGAAACGTTATGGAGTGAAACTCGGGCTTGGACGCGACGGCAGCCCAATGTGGCTCGACGAGAACATCCGGCGCAGCACGCTGAGCGGAATGGCCGTCAAGTACTACCGCATTGAAGGACGCCAAATCGTCGACACCTTCATCGGCGCTGTTCGCTGGGACGTCGGCCGCAAGCTGCCAAATTACAAGCTCAAGCACATCGTGCGCCATCTGGGCATCGGCGACGATGCCCGCGCCATGGTCGATGCTGCGAACATGCGCGCCTTGTGGTCGGATCCCCAGATGCGCGCGAAGATCAAAGCCTACTGTCTGGACGATGCGCGCGACACCGCCCGTCTTTCGGCGCTCGTCACCCCGAACGAATTTTATCAGGCGCAGATGGTGCCGGAGACGATTCAGGGCATCGCCTGCGTCGGCATCGGCAGCCGCATCGAGCGCCTGATGGTGCGCGCCTACCTCCGCGAACGCGCTTCGATTCCACGGCCGCGGCCAATGGCGCCAATCGAGGGCGCATTTAGCGAAGCGTTTCTCACGGGCGTGTTTCACGACGTGATGAAATGTGACGTCGAAAGCCTCTACCCATCGCTCATGTTGGCCCGCGGCATCGCACCCTGGGATGATGATTTAGGCGTCTTTCTCCCGATGCTTTCAGGCCTGCGCGATATGCGCATCGCAGCCAAACGCGATGCCGAGCGTGCGGCGAGCGAAGGCCGCCGAGAGGACTTCCAAGCTGCCGACGGCTTGCAAACCGCGTTTAAGATCCTTATCAACTCGTTCTTCGGTTTTCTCGGCACCAATGGTCTGCACTTCAACGACCCTGTTGCCGCGAACCGCGTTACCGAAGCGGGCAGGGAAGTCATGGCGCGCATCGTCAGCGGCTTGCGTGAGCGCGGGTGCACGGTGATCGAAGCGGACACGGACGGCGCGTACTTCGTCGCACCCAACGGAGCGCCCGATGCCGCAGTCGACGCGGTTGCTCAGACGCTGGGCGACGATCTGCGTCTCAGGGCGGAGGAGCGCTATCCGGCTATGCTCTCGCTCAAGGCCAAGAACTACGTGCTGAAGCGAGCATCGGGCGAGTTGTTGATGCGCGGTTCGGCGTTGCGCTCCAACCGCGACGAACCGTTCGGACGTGCGCTGGTCCACGCCATTGCCGCACTCCTGATCGAAGGCCGTGAAAAAGAGATCGCGCAACTGGTGCGCGAGACCCTGGACAAGATTGCCGATCGCGGCTTCGCGGCCGATGAAATTGCGCGACGGGAGTCCATCACGTCAAAGACATTCAACTCACCCGGCAACCGCCGCCTGGCAGCGATCCTGTCTGAAAGAGGACTGACGGTGGGCGACAAAGTGCGCGTCTATCAACGCGCCGGGGGCGAGCTCGCACTGCTCGATCACTACGCAGACGACGAAGACCGGGAATACCTCATGCAGCGCGTAGCAGACTTCGTTGCGCGCTTCGGCGACCTCGTTCCACCCGATGCCCGCATCGCCGCGGGCGAAGACCGCGATCAGCTTTCCTTCCTCTAACCGACGGGAGCGACCGTGAGACCTGAAGTCCGCACCTACGCCCACGATCTCAATGGAGTCATTAGCGTCATGCTCGCGACCGCCGACCTGCAGGTCAAGCGCTCCAGCGACGCAGACCAGGCGCGTTCCGCCTTTGAGCGGATCGCAACATCTGCGCGCAAGGCGGGTGATCTTGTCGCAAGTCTAACGCGAGCCGCAACCGTCAGCGAGAGCGGCACCGATTCGACATACGCGCGTGACCTTGATTATCTCGAACGGATCCACCCATCAATCGAGGCTATCGCCGCCGAGCTCGAGGGTAGCGGCCGCGGTGAAGGCATTCCCATCGTGGATCGCGAGACCGGGCGTTTCTTGTCCGTACTCGTCACTGCAACGCAGCCACAAAACATTTTGGAGATCGGAACGGCCTACGGCTATTCGACGTTATGGATGGCTCGGGCGCAAGGGACAAACGGAAGGATCCTTACCATTGACCCCGATCGGGAACGGACAGCGATAGCGGCCGAATTTTTTGGGCGCGCGGCCGTCGCCGACCGCATCAAGATCGTAAACCGGCCAGCGCTGGAGGTGTTGCCGACTTTGCCCAAAGAGAGCTTCGATATGGTGTTCATCGATGCGCTCAAAGAAGAGTATCCAGGCTATCTCGAGCTCTCCGTACCGCTGCTGAGACAATTCGGCGTGCTGGTGGCGGATAATCTGCTGTGGGGCCACGCGGCTTCCCAGGTTCCAAGCGCTGACCATCCTGAAACGACCAAGGCCATCCGCAGGTTCAATGAAGAACTGCTCCACCACCCGGCGCTCAACGCGACCATTGTGCCCATCGGCGATGGCCTTGGGATTGCCGCCAAAAGGTGACTTCATGAAACGCCCGCCACTCCTCGTGCTCGCCGTGGTGGCGCTGGTGGCCGCTGCCTCCCTCACCAGCGCTGAGACATCATCGCCACCTCCCGCCCTGACGCCCCAAACGCCCATTCTCGATCCAAGGGCTCCAGGCTCGTTCGACTACATGGAAGTTGACGACAAATACCGGCGCCTGCTCGTTGCGCACACCGGCAGCCGGACGCTTGACGTCATCGATCTCAATAACAACGCAGTCCTGCGGCAAGAAGCGGTTGGTGAGGGACATGGCATCGCCGTCGACGTCAAGGATGGCAAGTATTTTGTGGGAACGGGGCGCCCGCCGTTCGTCGTCGTTTTGGGCCGCAAGTATATGGTCAAGGACGATCAGATTCCAACCATCGGGCCCATCGATGCCATTGCCCTCGACACAAAGACTGGCATGCTGTATGCCGACCGCTACGACAACAACCAAATCGTCATCATCAATGCCAAGACCAATAAGGTGTATTGGAACATGCCGGTCGGTGGCGGTATCCTCGAGTTTATCGTCTACGATCCGGTCTCCGACCGTATCTATCAGAACGTCTTGTCGACAGGCAATGTCCTCGTCATCGACCCGAACGCCAACCGCGTCATCGCGTCGTGGAGTGCTGCTCCGGCCATCGAGCTGCACGGCCTGGCGGTTGACGGTGCTTCCCATCGGCTCTTCACCGCGGGCAACAATGGCAAACTGGCGGTCATTGACACGACGACGGGTGCGGTGATCGCCACCGTCGACATCTCAACGTCGGTCGATCAGATTGCTTTTGATCCTGGTAAGAAAAGGTTGTACTGCGCGAGCGGCTTGGGTGTGCTGTCGGTCGTGCAAGAAACCGACACCGGGGCCGAGCATATCGCCGATATCACCGTGCCGCGACGAACGCACTCGGTGGCAGTGGATCCGACAACCCACGCCGTCTGGATTACCTATGGCGCAGCTGACGAAGACTATGTCATGAAGCTGATCCCGCCGCCTTAGATCGATGTCCTTAGAACTGTGGAGCACGATCGCTTCAATAGGAACGTTCGTCGTCATCGCGACAACGGCCATTGCAGCGCTCATCCAGCTGCGCCACATGCGATCGAGCAATCAGATCAGTGTGCTCACGGAAGTTCGCGAAACGCTCGAGTCCGAGCGATTCGCACAGGCTCGTCGCTACATCTTGGAGGAGGTGCAGAGGCTCGTCGACGATCCGGCTGGCCGGGCGAAACTGGGCGCACCGCCACCGATGCCGGCAGATCTTGAGGCGATACGAATGTTGGCAAATTTCTTTGAAAATGTGGGTGCGTTCGTCAAATACGGGATCATCGATCCGGAGATCGCGTGCGACATGTGGAGCAGCGTCGTGTTGGACACGTGGGATCAACTCGAGCCGGTTGTTGCGATACGCCGAACGCGCAACCCCGCCCTCTGGGAAAACTTTGAGTACTTGGCCGTGCTCTCGCAGGATTATAATCGTAAGCATGCCGCCGGTTCATATCCGCCCGGCATGCGGCGCATGCAGTTTGCCGAGCGGTCGCGCACTGCCGTCTCCCTCGCACTTGCGGAGCGCAATCGAGCGACAGACGAACGAGTGTAAGAACCTCGACCGATATGGTTGCGCTGATCCTTATTCTTCGCCCAAGTAGGCTTTGCGAACATCGTCGTCGGCCAGCAGCGCGGAAGCCGCTCCACTCTTGACGATCGTTCCCGTTTCCATCACATAGCCGCGCGAGGCCACTTGCAGCGCTTTTCGCGCGTTCTGTTCGATGAGCAGGATGGGAACGCCGCGTTGGTGGACGTCGGCAATCACCGCAAAAATCGTATCAACCAAAATTGGCGACAGCCCGAGCGACGGTTCATCGAGCAGCAATACCTTCGGCCGAGCCATGAGCGCGCGCGCGATAGCCAACATCTGCTGCTCACCGCCGGACAGCGTGCCGCCTTTTTGCTTCAGCCGCTCCCGTAGACGAGGAAACAGCGTGAGAACGCCGTCGAGATCGGCACCGATGTCGCCGTCAGAACGGGCGTAGGCACCTAAGCGGAGGTTCTCGAGGACGGTCAGCCGCGCAAATATGCGGCGCCCCTCGGGCGAATGGACGACCCCTTTGCGCACGATGGCATCCGGAAGCATACCGACGATGCTCTCGCCGTGCAGCAGTATTGAGCCGCGTGCCGGCTTCAGCAAACCGGAGATCGCGCGCAGGGTTGTTGTTTTGCCCGCCCCGTTTGCGCCGATGAGTGCGACGATTTCGCCCTGGCGGACCTCGAGCGAGAGACCGCGCAGGGCCTGGATGCGTCCATAGTAGGTTTCAACGCCGCTGAGCGAGAGAACGGCAGCGCTCATGCGCCTTTGCCCAAATATGCTTCGATAACGCGCGGATCGTGACGCACCTGGTCGGGCGTCCCTTGCGATATTTTCTCGCCATAGTCGAGCACGTGCACCTCATCGGAGATGCCCATCACGAGGCGCATGTCATGTTCGATGAGGAGTATGGTCACCCCGCGATCGCGGATAGATTGCACGAGCCGCATGAAGGTCTGCTTTTCGGCGGGGTTTGTGCCGGCGGCAGGCTCATCCAGCAGCAGCAAGCGAGGATCGCTTGCCAGCGCCCGTGCAATCTCCAAGCGGCGCTGCATCCCATAGGGGAGATTACGTGCCCACTCATTCGCATATGGTGTCAGGCCGAAAAAGTCGAGCAGTTCTCTTGCCGCGTGCTCCGCCTGCCGGTCCTCGGCCGAGGCGCGGGGCGTGTGCAACGCACAGTCAGCGACCGTTGCGCGCATGCGTGCGTTGCGCCCGACCATGACATTTTCGAGCACAGTCATGAACGAGAAGAGACGGATGTTTTGGAAGGTGCGCGTGGCGCCCCTGGCCGCGACCAGGTCCGGGCGAAGCCCGTTGAGGAGTCGCCCTTCAAACGTTATCGTGCCGGCGGTTGGCGCGTACACGCCGGTGATCAGATTGAAAACCGTCGACTTGCCTGCGCCGTTGGGGCCGATCAGGCTCACGATCTTGCCGCTCTCGACCGAGAGGCTCAGGTCCTTGACCGCGGCGAGTCCGCCGAAGTTTTTGCTGACCGACTCAAGCGAAAGCAACGCCATCAGCCTGATGCCTCTTCGGCATGCAGCTCAGCCCGCCGAGCTGCGCTTGGAATGAGCCCTTCGGGCCGGAAGAGCATAACGAGCACGAGGATCATGCCGTACAGCAGGAAGCGATACTGATTGAGATCGACGTTTGCCAGCACGCTCAGATGCGCGTATTGGCCAAGCGCCTGCACCCAGTTTGTGGCTTGCGGCAAGATGAGAAAGTTAAGCAATCCGATGATGACCGCGCCGGTGAGCACGCCGGTGAGATTGCCCATGCCGCCGAGGACCAGCGCAGCCAGGATCATGACCGAGGTGTTGAAATCAAAGCCGCCTGGACTGACGGTGCTCAACTTGGCGGCGAAGAGAACGCCGGCGACCCCGGCGAGGGCAGCACCCAGCGAGAACGCCGCGAGCTTTGCGCCGGTCGTGTTGATGCCCATGTGCGCGGCGGCAAGCTCGTCTTCGCGGATTGCCATCCACGAGCGGCCGATTCGCGAGTAGCGCAGATTGTTGAGTAACCACCACGCAATGAGGATAACCACGAGATACAGATAGTAATACGGGACTGGATTGAACCCGAATGCGAAGTGGAACAGCCGGGGCTGGTCGATGCCGGCGAGGCCGTCCGGTCCCCCCGTCCACTTGTCTAAATTCTGAAACACCTGAGGCACGATTTCGCCGAATCCAAGCGTCACGATGGCCAGGTAGTCACCGCGCAAGCGCAGCGTGGGTGCCCCAAGCAACAAGCCGAAAAGCGCCGCAACCGCGGCGCTCACGAAGATCATCGGCCAGAAGTTGATGTGTATGCCGAACTGTGGCGATGCCAAGAAACCATAGGTGTACGCGCCAATCGCGAAAAACGCGGCAAACCCCAGCGCCAGCAGTCCCGTATAGCCGACGATGATGTTCAAACCAAACGCGAGCAGCACGAGACCGGCCGTGTCTGCATAGGCCGAGATATGGGAGCTGTTCCTGTCGATCAGCGGCAGCGCAAACAGCGCGAGCGCGGTCCCGATGGCAACGGCGCGCTTCATGGCGTCATACTTTCTCAGGCACCTGCTCGCCAAGCAGCCCACTGGGCCGAAAGACGAGAATCAGGATCAGGATTGAAAAGACGACGACCGACGTCCACTGATCGGAGATATACTGCGACGTCATTGCCTCGACGATACCGATGAGAAAGCCGCCCAGCATCGCGCCCGTAATGTTGCCGATGCCGCCGAGGACAGCAGCGGTGAACGCTTTTAGGCCGGCTTGGTAGCCGTTGAGAAAAAAGGTTGTGCCGTAATAGATGCCCGAGATAAATCCGGCGACGCCTGCCAGTGCTGCGCCGATAAAGAACGTCCAGGCGATGGTGGAGTTGATGTTGATGCCCATCAGCTGGGCTGCGTCGCGGTCCTGCGCGGTGGCGCGCATCGCCGTACCGAGTTTGGTACGGAAGACGAGCAGGTTGAGCGCCGCCATGGCTGCCAGACTGACCACGACGACGAGGACCGCGCGATCGTGAATGCCGACGCCGCCGACCACGCGCACGTGGTCGGGAAGAAACTGCGGAAACGAAACTTCCGAGGTGCCCTTCCAAATCTGCATGATATTCTCAAGGATAAGCGAGACGCCGATGGCAGTGATGAGCGGCGCCAGGCGCGGCGCGTTGCGCAGCCGCCGGTAGGCCAGGCGCTCGATCAGCACGCCGACGATGCCGCACAACAGCGCCGCCAAGAGGATGACCGCGATAGCGATGAGCCACAGCTCCCAGCCGTGGGTGTAGCGTGAGAGCGGTATAAGGGCTAAGATGCTCAGCGAAAAATAAGACCCCAGCGTGTAAACGTCGCCGTGCGCGAAGTTGATGAGCTCGATGATCCCATAGACCATAGTGTAGCCGAGCGCGATGAGCGCATAAACACCGCCCAGCGCGATACCATTGATAAGCTGCTGGAAGAACTGATGGACTTCAGGCAAGCCTTAACGCCCTTAGGTTACTTGGCGTAGTTCTTCTGTGTGAGGAAGACCCAGGCGCCGTTGCGCACGCCATAGATCGAGATGATCTTGTTCGTCGTATCGCCGTTGGAATCGAACGAAAAATCTCCGATGATGCTGTGATGCGGTTTGCCTGATCGCAACTGATCAAGCACTTGCGAGCGCGATGGGAGTGAACCGCCATTTTCCTTCATGGCCGCCGCGGCCGCCTCGATGACGGTCATGGCAGCAACGTACCCGTTGGCCGAGTACGACCCAACCGATTGACCAAATTGCGCCTGGTATTCTTTGAGAAAGGCCTGGGCAGCCGGAATTTTGCTGGCATTGACCGTGGCCACTGTTGCATAGGAGCCGTTGGCTGCTGCGCCGGCGTCCGTCAGGAACTGCTCGTTGCGAATTCCGTCCGCGCCGAAATATGCGATGCTGGCCAGTCCGGCATCGGCCATCTGTTTGCGCACAAGACCACCGCCGGTTGATGTTGTGCCGCCATAGAAAACGACGTCTGGGTTTAAGCTCGCCGCGCGCGTCAAAAGCGCGTGGAAATCTTGCTGGCTCTTGGTGATGTGATCGTGGCCGAGGACAGTGCCTCCATCCTTCTGAAATTGCGCGGCCCACTGATCGGCGACGCCCTTACCGTACGTCTCGTTGTCGTCAAGCACGTAGGCACGCTTGAGATGGACGACTTGTGCGGCATAGTCGGCTCCGGCCGGCCCCTGGATGTCATCCGTCGTGCACACCCGGAAGTAGGTGATCTCGTTGGGATTGGTCGTGCGTAACTGCGCCGCGAGCGGGCCTTTGGTGAGGTCGGGATTGGTGTTTGCCGGACTGACGAGCGCAATGCCGAGACTGTTGGAAAGCGGGATTTCTGCCTTTGCCACGTTGCTGTTGAATGGGCCCACGACACCGAGGACCGCCGCATCGCTGGCAAAGGCCTGAATATTCTTTGCCCCTTGGCTTGGGTTATGAACGCCGTTGACAGCGTCGTCGACAATCGAGGCGGCGATCGTGTAGCCGGCGACGAGCTTGCGCTTGTTCGCATCGATAACCGCCAGCTTCACGCCGTTGGCGGTCGGGACCCCATCTGATGCATCGCCGCCGGATAGCGGAAGATCGGCGCCGATCTTGATGACCGATCCGCCGGACGTGGTCGTGCCCGCATTTTGACCGCTCGGCGCGTTACCCGAGCAGCCAGCCAGGATGCCAGACGCGAATGCGACCATAACGGCAATCGCAACGCATCGAGCAATGATAGCACAACGCATGTGTCACTCTCCGTCCGACGTGGCTTCGTGAGCGGTATTTGCGGTCCTCTGTGCGAAGTGAATGGGCGAGGAACGCATGAGCACGTCGATCTCCCCCGACATCACCATCAAAGAAGTCGTCGAGAAGCATCCCGGCTCCGAACGTGTTTTCGGCGCGCACGGGTTGCCCTGCGCCGGATGTCACGTCTCGACACATGAGACTATCCGCCAAGGTGCGGGAGTCCATCGTCTCGATCTGGACGCGCTGATCGGCGATCTCAACCGCTTTATCGCAGACGGGACCGTGCCGCCACCTCGCGAGCGGCCAGCCGCGGCGAAAACTCCGCCGCCGCAACGCGAGCGCAAACCGGGAATCGAACATGTCGTAGCCATCATGTCGGGCAAGGGCGGCGTAGGCAAATCCCTTGTCACGGCGTTGCTCGCCGTCGCATTGCGCAGGCGCGGCTATAGCGTCGGCATTCTGGACGCGGACATTACCGGTCCCAGCATGGCGCGCTTGTTCGGCGTGAGCGAGCGTCCCTACGAAGGTGCAGATAAAAAGCCGCACCCGCCGGCCACTCGCGGTGGCATCCCCATCATATCCATGAATCTAATTCTGGAAAATGATACTGATGCGGTCATCTGGCGCGGGCCGATGGTCTCGCGCGCGATTCAGCAATTCTATACCGATCTCGAATGGGGCAAGATCGACTACCTCTTCATCGACTTGCCGCCGGGCACATCCGATGCGCCCCTGACCGTGCTTCAGGCGCTTCCTGTTTCGGGCGTCGTCCTCGTCACGACACCGCAAGGATTGACTACCATGATCGTGAGTAAGGCGGTCAAGCTCGCCCAGCAGCTGAAAGTGCCGATCGTGGGTCTGGTCGAGAACATGTCCTTCTTTGAAGACAGTCAGACCGGCAAGCGCTATCAGCTCTTTGGCGAGTCGAAGGGCGTGCAACTCGTTGTCGAAAGTGGCGCACCGCTGCTGGCGCAGTTGCCGATCGATCCCAATCTCACGCAGCTTTGTGATGCCGGCCGCGTCGAGGAATATCAGTCACCGGACTACGACACGCTGGCACAAAACTTTATCAAGATACTACCGGCCCTGGCGGCGCAAACCAAGGCAAGCTGAAGCGACGACAAAGGAAAACGGACGTCGCATTGGCGACGCCCGTTTTTTTCGGCGCATGCGATCAC
>JALYZV010000156.1 GCA_030948685.1 Vulcanimicrobiota bacterium
AGATGAGCCCGTGTCATTTCGAAAGATAGCGATTTCAGCATTTGCCATCGCGCTTGCCGGCATGTGCCCCTCGCCCGGATTTGCGGGCACGACCGGTGGACTGCACGGGCACGTCAGCGACGTCGAGACTGCACAGCCGCTGGCCGGCGTGGCGGTCACCGTCACCGCACCGAGCCAGTCGGAAACGCAGATCACGAGCGCCAGCGGATCGTACAGCTTCATCTCGCTTGCCCCAGACACGTATGTGCTCACTGCGAAAAAAGACGGCTACAACCTCGAGCAGATTCCTGGCATTACGATCATCTCGGACCAAGTCCGTTCGGTCGACGTCCGCTTGCAGCGCTCGGTAGCAACGATCGGCAAAGTTGCAATTCACGGCACTGCCGGGCTCGTGCGCTCAGGCGTGGTCAGCGACGTGTATTCGATCAACGCGGTCGCGCAAAAGGCGGCTGCGCCGCTTGCCGGTGCGGCGTCGCTCAATCAGGCGTACGGCGCAATCGCGACCGCGCCCGGCGTGCACTACGATCAGGGCCAGCAGGGCTGGTACCAAAACATCTACATCCGCGGCGGCGACCTCGACCAAGTGGCCTACGAGTTCGACGGGGTCCCCGTCATCCGCGAATCGGATCAGGGCGCGGTGACGACGCTGAGCAATCTCGGCCAAGCCGAGGTGCAAGTCTATGCGGGAGGCACACCCGCTTCAGCGGATGCGCCGGGGCTGGCCGGCTACATCAACCAGGTCGTCAAGACCGGCACCTATCCGGGCTACGCCAATTTCGTCGCCGGCATCGGTGGTCCGTCGCTCTACAACAAATCGATGCTCGAGGCGGCCGGTGCAACTCCCGACCGAAGCTTCAGCTACTACGTCGGCACACAATACGTGAGCGAGAACAACCGCTTCGCCGACCAGTTCAACGGAGCCAGCAATCCGCTGTATTTCTATCCACTATCGACCGGTAATCCGTTCCCGGCGCCCGGATCGGGCACCATCGCGACGCCGCTGAACACAACGGTGTGGGACGGGAGTGCACAGTGGTTGTGGGCCCCGGGGCCAACCAATGCGATCGCACACATCACGGATCAAGAAACGCTTGCTAACTTCCATTTCGCAATCAACCACCGTCACGACTCGGGCAGAGACGACATCCAGCTCTTGCACGACAACAGCCTCATCCTGCAGAAGTTTTACGGTTCGGTTCAAGATCAAATCACGCAAAACGTACAGACCGCGTTCGGCGGACCGGTGACCTATTTTGACGGCTTCGCGTACAACGGGCCGATCTTCGCAGCGCCTAACTCCAGCCTGGTCGCCCCGGATCTTTTCCCCAATTCACCGCAGCTGCGCGCGCCGTTTTCAACGCTGCCCATTTCCGAGCGCGAGGGGTCACAGAACGGCGTGTCGCTGACCAAGTTCCAGTATCAACGCAACATCAACAACAAGTCATACCTGCGGTTTGACGCATATACGGACTACGCCGTTTGGTTTATCACTGGACCGGTAAGCGCCAACCTGGTCTACGGTGGTCAGCTTCCCGACTATGAGGTCTTCGAGCACAAGTATGGCGGAAAAATCGACTACTCTAATCAACTGAGCGACAAGCATTTGCTCGAGGCGACGGTCTCGTATCTCACTGCGCACCTGCAAACCTACTCGGGGCAGCTGACGAACTTCTTGCAGTACGCCATGCCGACGACCAACCTCGTGGACGCAGCCGGCAACTGCTACGACACGAGCGGCAATTTCGCCGATTGCTTCCCAGCAGTGAAGCCAGCTGGTTATCCCAATCCGACGTCGCAGGGCTGCGTCGTCAGCGCTCAGCTCCCTCAGTGCACCGGTCTTGTACCCGGTCCGCCGACCGGATTGGCCGCGGCCAACGGAGCGCGCTGGCTCATTACCGAGCCGGGCCCACAGGCGCAGATCGATCAAGTGAAGCCTTACTTTAGCGGGTACTCGGTCAATGACCAGTGGCGTCCGAATAGCAAGCTCACGATGAACCTCGGTGTCCGCCTTGACGTCTTCTCCTACCGGTTAGAAGATCTGGCAAGCGGCTATCCAGCTCGCGCATTCTGGTATCGCGCTTACAATAACGAGTTCTGTTTTGGACCGGGACTGACGGCTGCCTACATTGGAGCGGTGAATCCCGCCACCGGTGTCTTTACCTGCAATCGTGGTGGCACACACACGAACTTGCAGAATTTCACCGGCGGCACGATTCGCGAGCCGCTCTACCAGCCGCGATTCGGCGCCACGTATAATGTCAGCCCGGACGTCGTCCTTCGTACAACCTACGGGCGCTACGTTCGACCCGCCGCTACCTCATATCAACAGTACAACACCACCCAGCAGAATTCGCCGCTCTTCATCGGCACGTTCCTGAATATGGGCTTCAACACACCGATCCACTACCTCCATTCAGACACGGCGAACAACTTTGACTTCTCGATCGAGCAACATTTCCACGGCACCGACATGTCCTACAAGCTCACGCCATATTATCGCAGCACGCAGGGCCAGATACAGTTCGTGTCGCTCAACGCGCAGGGCGTTCTGGCCGGCATTAACGCGGGCCAGCAAAACTCGTACGGTGTGGAACTGGCATTCACCAAGGGCAATTTCGCCCGCGATGGGTTTTCAATGCAAGCCGGCCTGACCTGGCTGAACAGCACGATCAAGTACGGTCCGCAGCCCAACGGTCAAAACGTTATCGATCTGCTGAACAATTACATCACGCAGTACAACGCGTTTACGCTGGCGGGAAATCCATCGTTGACCGGGCTGCCGTGCTTCACACCCCAAAGCGCAGGCGGGCTCCCGAGCGCATGCATCGCGGGCACGACGCCAAACCCGTACTATAACCAGCCGGCTCAGCCGTTGTTCGATCGCAATGCTCGCTACACGACCTACAGCGTTATCCCAGCACCATTCAACAATGCCCTTGGCTTTGCGACGCCGTTCGATTCGACGGTCATTCTCAACTACAAACACAAGAATTGGAATGTATCGCCGAGCTTCACCTACTCATCGGGCGCGAAATATGGGTCACCGCTTGTCTGGCCGGGCTACGATCCGAGCACTTGCGGAAACGCAACCGCAGTAGCGACGCCGACGCTGCCGCAGACCTGCGCTGGATCTATTTTTATCCCAGA